>CAYSCH010000015.1:0-7001 GCA_964429355.1 uncultured Planctomycetaceae bacterium
TCCGGAGATGTGTGCCAATTCATGAGCTGAGGGGGGGTGATTTCGATTGGCGGGACTGACACGTCCTGGCTTGCCGCTTCTTCGCCACGGATGACGATCCGATAGTCGAACGTCTTGGTGGCGCGGCTTGCCAGAGTCGGACTGCCGGTTACCTGGATGATGTAGGGACCGTCGTGCAGCGGAGTCAAGTGAACCTCGGCGCCGTGGACCGTGTTGCCGCGGTCGTCTCCATAATGGAAGGCCTGGCAATCGGATGTCTCTCGTCGGCCGGTCTCAGTCTCAAGGCTGCTGGCGATCAGTTGGCCGACGGCCACCGTGCGAACGGCAGGATTGGCGGTTCCCATTTCGTAGACGCGAATCTGAGGTGTGAACTTGTAGCTGACAACCTGGAGGATCCGGGTCTGCCCGTGGCCAAGATACTGAAGGAATGTGTCAGTCCGCGACTTCATTTCCAGGGATCGGATTGTGTCTTGGGGTTGACTGGCATCGGTGGGCCTTACCTCTGCGAAGAGGAAACTGGACAGGACGAAGGCAAAGAGGGCCAGAGTTGGGCTGGGGCGTCGCATGGTTTTTCTCCTCGGTTTGGGTGCTGGCGAGTTTTCCACATCCAGAAGATTGCCAAGAGCTCGTGGCTTTGGACAATCGGCAGAGAAAAAGGGGGGCAGCCGGGCTGCCCGGCAATCGAGTTTTGGGCCGTGGTGTCACCGAGCGGATGCGGGACTGCTTCAGGGCTGCGGCACTCGTGGATGCGCTCGGAGTGAGCGAATCCCGCAGATCGGGGGGCTTGTCGCGAATTGGAGGGCGAGGAAAATGGGTCCGCAGATGCCGGCACCTTCTCTCGAACGCCTGCTTTCGTGGCGGTCTCTGCAATTTCCGATGCAGGAGCCAGAAGATGTTCAGTGACGATGGCCAATTGATCGCATTGATTCAAGGCCTGCGTGCAGGCGAACACGAAGCGATCCTGACCTTCTGGAATCATTACGGGCCTATGCTCGAACGGCTCGCCGATCGGAATCTTGCCCAGGGCCTGCGGCGCCGATTTGGGCCCGAGGATATCGCGCAGTCTGCCTGCCGTACTTTCTTTCGCCGAGCCCAGGCTGGTGAGTTTGAGATTCCCAGCGAGGATTCCCTGTGGCGTTTACTGTGCGCCATCACCTTGACGAAATTGCGGCAGCAGGCACGATTCCATGGCCGCAAGAGACGCGATGTCCGGCAGGAGAAGCATCTCGATTCGGTCAACCTTGAGGGCCGCCCCAAGGTCCCACAAGTTGCCGACGAGGCGAGTCGTCCTGAAGATGCCATCCAGTTCGCCGATCAGATACAGGCGTTGATCGACTCGCTCGAGGAGAAAGAGCGAGAAGTATTGGAATTGAAACTCCGGGAGGTGGAGAATGAAGAAATCGCCCGGCAACTGGGATGTGCGGAACGTACGGTACGCCGAAGGCTTCAGCGAATCGAGGCGATTTTTGCGAAGATGCTTGACGAAGCGGAATGAGCTCGTTGCCGGCACGCCGGGGAAGGGCCGACAACAGGCGATTGATGGCACGGACTGGTTGGATGTGACGTGAACGACACCCCTTCTCCATCGATCAACGAAACGATTGTCGAACGGTTTGAATCTGCCTGGGTGCGAGGCGAACCGGAACCGATCGAACGGCTGAAGCTCGATCGAAGCGACCCCTGCTATCTTGCGACTCTGGAGGAGCTCGTCCATCTGGAACTGGAATTCGCCTGGAAGACCGGCGCTGAGGTCGCATCGAATTCGGCGAGTGCTGCGGAAGGGCCGATCCCAAGCCGGCCGAGAGTTGAACACTACTTCGGCAGGTTTCCGGAACTGGATGTTCGCGAAATTGCCCTGCGTCTCGTGCAACAGGAGTACCTGGTTCGCTGTCGCTTCGGCGATCGGCCGTCCCGGCAGGAGTACTGCGACCGGTTTCCCGAGATCATTCGGACGGGCGACGAAATTGCATTCAGGCATCCGGCTGAATTCCAGCAGCATGGGGAGTCGAAGGAGAGCGACCTCCGGCCGGGCGGGGAGATCGGCCGTTACGTGCTGATTGATGAAGCGGGACGCGGAGGATTCGGGCAGGTATGGCAGGTCGAGGATACCAGACTCGGAAGGCGTATCGCTCTGAAGCAGATGAGCGAGCGGGTCGCCAAAGAGGAGGATCTGCGGCGACGGTTCATCGCGGAGGCCCGTATTTCGGCCGGTCTGGAGCATCCGGGCGTCGTCCCCATTTATGATCTCGATCAATTGGACGAGCATCACCCCTACTACACCATGAAACTTGTGAAGGGAGAGACCCTCGATGCGGCAATCGAGCGCTTTCACAAGCCCTCGGTCATTCCACCAACCACCAGCCGCTCATTGGAGTTCCAGAAGCTTCTGGGTGTTTTCGTGTCGATATGCCGCACCATGGAATACGCCCACGCCCACAACGTCATCCACCGTGATCTCAAACCGCAGAATATCGTGCTGGGAGACTACGGTGAGACGATCGTCCTGGATTGGGGACTCGCCAAGGTGGTTCGGCCAGTGGCAGAATCGGCCCGGCAAGAGGCGGCATCAGCGATCCTTGCAGACTGGGACGCCGGTCAGACGCAAGAGGGTTCCGTCCAGGGGACGCCAGCCTACATGTCGCCCGAACAAGCGGACGGGCGAACCGAGCTGGCCGGCCCGCGCACGGACATCTACGCATTGGGCGTGATCCTCTATCAACTCCTGGCCGGAGTGCTCCCGTTTGAAGGCAATAGCGCCATCGAAGTGCTCCAGAAAGTGCAGGAAGGCCGGTTCTCCCCGCCCCGCTCTGTCAACCGGGTCGTGCCCAGAGCCTTGGAAGCCGTTTGCCTGAAAGCCATGGCAAGGCACCCGGAGAATCGCTACGGGCTCGTGCGAGAGCTGAGGGAAGACATCGAACGATATCTGGCGGACGAGCCGACGAGCGTATTGAAGGAATCCTGGCGCGATTCGGTGCTGCGATGGTGCCGTCATCACAGGTCTGCCGTGTCGGGGCTATTTGCCCTTTTGTTTACGGCAGTTGTGGTGTTGTCGATCAGTACCCTCGTGGTCAATAGCGAACGGATCGCGAAACAAAAGGCACTGGATCTAGCAGACCGTGAGCAGCGCCGGAGGTTGGACGCAAAGGTCGATTCTCTGCTTTCCGCCAACTCGGAGTCTGTGCCGGTTCTACTCGAAGAGTTGTGGCAAGAAGAGCAGTCTGTTTTGGCGCGACTGCGGGAGTTGCGGGAAACCGACGATCTATCGGCCTCCCAGAGACTGCGAGTGGACCTTGCCCTCATTCGCAGCGAGCCATCTGTGCGGGGATCCGTTCAGGAACGCATGTTGAAAGCGGACGTGAACGAGGTCTGCGCCATTCGGCAAGCGCTGGCGGGGTGCCGCGAGGAGTCTGCGGAAGAACTCTGGGAAATCGCCCGGAACGAGCGTGAGGAAGACTCCATCCGATTGCGTGCCTCGTGCGCTTTGGCAACGCTCGATCCTTCCAGTCCGAATTGGACTGCGATGGGAACGCACATCGCGTCAAATCTGGCGGCCCAGAGTCCCGCGAACATTGCGGACTGGATCAAAGCGTTCCGCCCTGTCGGCACCGCGCTGATTCCATTTCTTCAGGCGATGTATCAGGGGGAGGACAGCAGCGCAACGCGATCTCTTCTTGCGACGATCCTGGCCGAATGTGGAGACAATGACGCCGGTCTGTTGGTGGACCTTATTGAAACCTCCAGCCCCGAAGGCTTCAACCACCTCTTGCCGAAATTACTGCCTCACAAGAGCATTGCCGCAGCTCGGTTGCACCAGCGGCTGGATGGCGAGCCGCCGCCGGAATGGAAAGACGGCGACGATAGCCAATGGGCGAAACCGCCTGTTGCTGCCGTTCGCCAGATCGAGGAAGCCCAAGGAATCGTGAATGATCGCTTCGCCTTCGCTCAGTTGTTGCCCTTTGACAAGTTCACGGAGATTGCTGAGAACCTGCGTCCTTCCGGATACCGTCCGATACGATTCCGGCCTTACCGTATGAAGGAATCCTTGCATACGTGTGTGGTTTGGAGCCGCGACGATCGCAATTGGCAGATGGCGGAAGGTCTGACCGCGACAGAGATGCTCAGGACTCATCGGCAGATGGAAGCGGCGGGACATCTTGCCGAAGATCTGGCCGGGTACATCGTCGAACGAGAAGGACGCCACAGCGAGCGTTTCTGCGGTCTCTGGGCGGAGCGCCCAGATCCCGGCTACCACAGCGTGATTGTAGTTGGCGAGAAGCTGCAGGTACCTGCGCAAGTCACAAGCGATTATTTCTGTCGTCGACTCCAAGAGTTCCACTCGGCGGAGAGCGAACTACGGTATTGTGCCGTTTACTGGCGATCGCAGGGCGCACTGCAATGGCACATCGTTGGCGGACCTGTTCCAGGCTATCGCGAGAGCGGTTTCGAGACGCGGCTGAGCCCCAGTGAATTGTTGGCCGACGTCTCTACTGTTTGCGTGCCCATGGCAGAAGATCCGTTTGATGCACAACGCTTCTACGATCCGGGCAAGTTTCAAGCAGTCCTGTCGCCCCAGGCCGCCAAGGCTTTTGCCGCAGGTGTTGAGGCCTTGTTTCGCGGAGATACACAACTGGCTGGAGAAGAACTTGCGATCGCGTCCGAAACAGCGGAGCTGTTCTGGCCGGCCCACGGCCTGTTGGCAATCAGCCACGCAAGACGAGGCGATCAAGCGGCGGCCATAGCCGCCCTGGAAAGGATAGATCAAGCTGCTACCAAGTTTGACAGCGCGTTCCAGCCGTTCTTGAAGCCGAGGGAAAGGCAAATCATCGCCGAGCTGCTGGAGATCGACCCGGCCTTCTATCGAGCGATGGTTGACATCTATCTGGGCAAAGAGCAAGAGGCTCTGGAAGGCTTTGACGAATGGTTAAGTGAATTCCCCCGATATATTGAGGTCCTCTTCCTGGGAGCGTGCGTCTATTCGACCGCCGCAGGCGAAATCCAGAAGCGTGGCGGAGAATCGAAAGATTCCAGTAGTTCGCTTGCTCGATTGCAGGTCTATCGTAAACGATCGGTCGAATTGCTTGCTCAGTGGGTGCAAGCGGCACCTGACGAGAATGTCAGGCAGTGCCTGACCCACGGGTATCTCGATCCAATCCGCAACACAGAGGGATTTCGCCAATTGGTCGAGGAGGATGGTTTCCACCGTCGATATGCGGCAGTATGGTTGCCGCACCTCGGAGGAACGTTTGAGTGGAGGGAACTCCACGGCCTGACGCCAAGCGAGCAACTCGAACAATGCATGCCTTTGGCGGACGAGAACTTCCGCCCCAGATCTATCGCGATTTGCGTGTCTCCCACGGGCACCGTGTCGGCCGCATCGGTATGGCATCGGCCAATTGTCCCGGGGAAGGAGCGAGTGGCCGAGAAGTCTCGCAAGATCAACGCAGCACTGGCGCTGATCCGGATGGGTGACGTCGATTTGCTGTCCCGTTGTCTTCGGCAGCAAGCGGAGCCGGATTTGCGCACGGGGCTCATCCAGCGACTTGCGTTCTCAGGCGTTGATTCCGCCGTATTGGCCCGTTTCGCCCATGATGAGGATCCGTGGATTCAACAGGGCGCGATTCTGGCGCTCGGCACGTCCGATGGTAGAGCGACCCTGCCGAACAAGCAGCGTCTGATTCCTGAAGTGCTCAGGCAATTTCGTGAAAACCCGCATCCGGGAGTCCATTCTGCCGCTGAATGGCTGTTGCACTGTTGGGGGCAGACGGGGGACCTTCGCAAGATCGATCGCGATTCGCAGGATTCGCAGTCCGACGACGATCGGCAGTGGTTTGTCAACGCTCACGGACATACGCTTGCCGTCATTCAAGGCCCGGTTGAATTCTGGATGGGATCGCCCGGCGATGAATCAGGCCGCCTTGCGGATGAGCTGCTCCACCGCCGGCGAATCTCCCGATCGTTTGCGGTCGCCACGAAGGAAACGACAACGGCCCAGTTCAAGCAGTTCGCCCCGGACTTCTCCTACAGGAAACTGTATAGCCCAGGCGATGATACACCCATCGTCGATGTCGATTGGTATGACGCTGCCCGGTATTGCCGCTGGTTGAGTGAACAGGAGGGCATTTCCGAAGATCAGATGTGCTTCCCATCGCTCGACCAGATCGGGCCGGAGATGAAACTTCCGGCCGACTGCCTCTCACGTACCGGCTACCGGTTGCCAACCGAAGCCGAATGGGAATATGCCTGCCGTGCCGGCTCGAGCACGCCCTGCTTCTTCGGGGAAGACATGGACCAGCAGGCGCGATACACGTGGATCGTGGGTAACTCGGGTGGTTCCAGCAATCCGGTCGGAACCCGCACGCCGAATGGGTTCGGACTGTTCGACACCCACGGCAACGTGGGGGAACTATGCATCGGCACGTACGGGCCCTACGAATACAGGCAGGGAAGTCCGATCGAGGACCAGCCGGCACTTCGGTCGAGCGGTCAGCGGGTCGTCCGTGGCGGCTCCTTCTTGAGCAACTACTACAATATCCGATCCGCCAGGAGATTTTCCGGCAATCCAGCAGAACCGTCTCTGGATGTGGGGTTTCGCATCGCCCGCACCGTGCCCGAAAGTCCGCGCTGAGCGACAGGCCCCTCTGGCTAGGGGTTGCGCTTCAATTTCCGGGTTCTTTGCATAATCCGTGTCCACGGCCCTGGCCTGCCGGCAATCTCAGGGGTGAAAGGCAAACAACACCTCCAAGATTTCCGAAAGGAACAAGCGATGAAGACTCTCATGTTCGGGACGTGGATCCGTCTGGCCCTGGCAACCACCGCCGCCGTGACTTTGCTGTCCACCGCCGTCTCTGCTGAAGAGGACGGTCTGTTACCTGCGGACTACTTGTTAGCAGCGGACGACCTGAATATGCAGCCAGTGGCCCTACCGCCCGGGCTTTTCACCAACCCTCAACAGTTCCCGCCGAAGCCAGTGCCATCCTGGAAGCAACAGCCCTGGGAACGGG
>CAYSCH010000015.1:7011-26793 GCA_964429355.1 uncultured Planctomycetaceae bacterium
GAACGGGACAATCGGCTGGATTGGGAAACGGCGACCAATGCCTGGAGGAAAAGCGTGATGAATCCGGCGCAGCACTTGCCAAGCCCTCTGGTGTCGGAAGGCCTGCCCGTCGAGGATACGTTCGGCCCCCTCGGTGTGCCTGATGCTCCCGCATGGTCCGATCCCGACCTTGGTGTTCCAACCCGACCGGATCAGATCTTTGGTCTGAATCAAGGGAACCAGAGCGGATACGACAACTCGGATTGGGTTGGAGAATTGCCGCCGGCGTCGCCGACGGATGCCATCCCCGGAGTGCCCTTCACGTTTGAACCTCAACACACCGCAACTCCGCCGCAGGAAGAGCAAGTGGACTGGGGTGGGTTGTTTGGGGGCGTGGCTGACTCGCTCAAGGGCGTCAGCCACATTGCCAAGCCGCGCTGAATCGACCACTTGCCTCTCTTCTTCAGTCAACACCGCGACGAAGTGGGAAGTTGCTCAGCCATCCGGCGATGCTGGCAGAAGGTGGGCCGGGATGAGGAAACCTCGCTCGATCAGGTGGCGCACGATGGGCAGGGCGATCTGCGCCACGCGATCGGGCTGGAGCCCGAGCGAGTCGGCAAGACCGGCCAGAATGGCTCGCAACGGCTGTTGCCCGTCGCAGTAGACCAGAAGCCGCACGACGTTTGCGTCCAGACGTGCGGAATACCGCAGGCCGCCTCGCATCTCAAGCCGATTCTCGGCGACGTTGGGCCCCTCGGCGCTCATCCTGTGTTCCTGCACCAGACGGGCGCTCGGATGGAGCATCAGGCACTCGTCGAGCAAGGCGGCGAGGGACGGCAGTTCTGCCAGGTAGTCCAGCACTGCGAAGCGGGTCTGAATCGAATCGCCACATTCCCCCACGATCTTCACTTCGTCTTCGTCAATGCAGGTGTGGTTGGATACGCCGCTGCGGCGGCGAAGGTTGATCAACAAGTAGCTGACTTGTTCGATTTGCTGCTGCTGGTAGTATTCCATCCACTCGTCGAACAACCTCGGCACGACCGTCACATCCTGAGACTCGGTGGTCGTGATCCAGGTCATGGCGTATTCGTCGATCGGCTGACGCCCGGTGACAAACACGACCGTATCACACCCCACCTCGGCAAACCAGCCGGAGAGTTCTTCGCGCCAAGGGCTGTCGCGGCGATGGGCGAAATTGCCGAGCATCTGGCAAAACCCGCCCTCCTCCAGGTGGGAGGGGGTTTCCTGGATCAGGCGGCGGCAGAACTCGTCGCCCCGCATGCCGCTGTCGCGAAACATGAGGCGTCTCTGCGGCGTGATCACAAACGGCGGGTTGCTGAGCACCAGGTCGAACCGTTCGCCACGAACCGGGTCCAGCAGATCTCCAAGGCGCGATTCCATCTGCCCGACGTCGTTCAGTAACGCGTTGAATCGGGCGACCATCACCGCTCGTTGGTTGCGGTCGGTGGCCACAATGTGGCTGCTGAAGGCACCCGTTACAAGTCCCAGGTAGCCGCACCCGGTGCCCAGATCCAGGGTGCGGCGCGAGGATCGCCGGATCGCGCTCCAGCCCAGTTGCAGCGATGTTCCCCCGGGGGGCATGACGAAGTCGACGGGTACCTGAGTTGCATCCAATTGGGGACTGTCGGCGGCAAACAAGAGGTTCTGGACCGGGGTAAGCTGCACGGTGCTGCGGACACGATCGTCGGAGGTGGGCGGATGAATGAGCCCCGCCTGGATCCACTGCGGAAGTGTCATCGGTCGCAACGCCTGCCGAAGGTGGTCTGCCGGTACCGACTTCCCCAGCAGGAAGAGCCGAATGAGCGTGTTGTGTGGGGTTGGCTCCCTGACGCGGCGTTCGAAGCGAGGCAGGTCGATCGCCCGTGGAGTGAGCCATTCGGCTTCGCCCAGTGTGCGGGAGATCCCATCGTAACTGTATTCACCTCGCTCGAGTACTTCGCGGGCGCGACAATAGTCGTCGCAGGTTGGAAATCCAAGCATATCGGTGGTACTTTCCTGTAACTGTCCCGTGTCAGGCGTGTACGGCGGAATCGCTGGTATTCGTCGTCGGTGCTGCTGACCGCACGGATCTTCGAACCAAGAATTTGCCCGCCGCATTGTGGCGCTAGGTTTTCCCGGCCAGGTCTTCCTGCTGGTCCTTGATGGACCACTGGAGTTCCTCCTGTCGGTCTTTCAGAATCGCCTTGTACTCCAGGATTACCTCGGACCAGAACGCCTGTTGCTGAGGGTCCGCGAGGCGTTGTTTCTCCGCCTCGGCCAGCCGGCGTCGCGTATCCTCGACGAGTTCGCGCATCGAGCGGACATGGACGGCATATGCTGAACTGCGCGGGGAGGTCATGTCCCAGACTTTCTTCGGATCTCGCAGGGCATTCTCGAGGGACTCCAGGTTTTGCAGCTCCTTCTTGTCGTTTTCGAGTTGGCGGCGGCTGGCGTCGAGTTCGCTGCGCCAATGGATCAGCACGACAGGCACTTTTCGCGGATTCATTTGCGTCCGCTGCTCGCCCAATTGCAGTCGGCGCACACGCTGTTGGCCGTTGGCGATGTTGGTCTTCAGCCGCTGGCGATAGCGGTCGAGATATGCCTGGTAGCGGTTCGGTTTCTGCCCGGCGACGTATTCGACTTCAACTCGCCGGTTCTGGGCGCGGAGCGACTCCAATTGAGCGCCGCTGCCGGTTTCGCGGACCGCCGGTCGCTGTTCGCCAAACGGGGTCACCGAGATCTGTGCGGCGGTGGCCCCCATCGCGATCAGGTAGGCCTGGACAGTCTCCGCACGCTTTCTGCTCAGTTCCAAGTTCTTCTGATCCGACCCTTCCTTGGAGGCGTGCCCGAAGAGCTTGACCGTGGTCCCCGGAGCCTCAATCGAGTTGACCAGCGGTTGTAGTTTGTCCAATTCACCCAGCATGGGATCGAACTGGCCCTGGCCGAAGTAAATGACGATCTTCTCCATCGCAGCGTTCCCCCCTTCGTTCAGCCGACATTCTTTGTTTGCAGTCAGCTTGGAAACCAGTCCAGGCTCGCTCGGCCATTCACGTTATCAAGGTGTTCCCCATCCGATGCCTGGCGGCCCGGCAGAGGTTCTCAGCTTCTGGCGGGCATTTTCCGTCGCCTGCAGATGACACGCCATGCCTCTACCAGGGGAGGATTGCGATTTTCGGCGATTGGTGTGAGAGTTCCTCCCAGGGTTGTGTCATCGCCCCCAAGACCACTCTCACTCGATGGCGGGGTTGGGGCTCGTCGAGGTGCCGTGTCGGCGGAGGCAGCTTCGCGGTCAACCTTGGTAGTTCAGAATCAGCCCCGACATCGCTGGACACAAATAGCGAGAAAGCCACAATAGGGTGACAGGCCATTCGGTCCCTGAAGGCACGTTGACCGACAGGAATATAAAACGTTCGGAGGCGTCTTGGGCGACAGGCGATGGTTCAAAGGGACGCGACCGAGATCCTGGCTGAACGGGGGCGCACGCTGCTGGAGGCGGGTAGCGTCGATGAGGCTCTCGATCTGTTGGAAGGGGCGGCGAGGCAGGCTCCACAATCGCCGCAGATCCAGGAGTGCCTGGCCGAGGCCTATTATCAAGCGGGCAAACTTCTCCCGGCGCTCAGGGCCTACGATCGCGTGATCGAGTTGGGGGCGGCCAGCGCGGCAACATGGTGCCGCACGGGCAATGCCCTGGCCGAAGTGGGTGAGTATGCGCAGGCGATCGGGGCTTATGAAAACTGCCTTGCCCAAGAGACGTCCTGCGCCGAGGCCCACCACAACCTGGCAAGAGCCCTGTATCGGCTGGGCCAGATCGACCGGGCGGTAGAACATCTCGAGAAGTGCGCGGCATTCACGGGCGCAATCGATCCCTGGTTGAGCCTGGCCACTCTCATACCGGGCGACCCGGCTGCCGACCACCAGCGGATCTATGACGTTCGCCGGGCCTTGGTTTCCCGGTTGACGGCGGTTGAGAATGTTGCACGCAAGCACAACACCGATCGCGTCTACCGGGCATCGCAATCGCGATTGCGAGTGGGATACCTTTCTGCGTTCTTCGATCGGGCCAATTACATGAAGCCGGTGTGGGGGCTGATCAATCACCACGACCGGACGCGACTGGAGTTGTACCTGCTGAGCGACACTCCTCTGTCACGGGGCATGCCGGGCTACGAGCCGCGAACAGAAGATCGGCTTTTGGAAGTGGGCGGATTAAAGAACGAGGAATTGGCGGCCCTGATCCGTGATGTGAGGATCGAGATCCTTGTCGACCTGAATGGCTATAGCGTGCCGGCGCGACTGGGTCTGTTTGTTCATCTGGTTGCGCCGATCACGGTGGCATGGTTCAACATGTATGCCACTTCGGCGCTGCCGGGGATCGATTTTCTGATCGGCGACGACGAGACGATCTCGAATGACGAAACCCGCTATTTCACCGAGAAGGTGCTTCGTCTTCCGGTCAGCTACTTGACATTCGAGGTTCGTCATCCTGTGCCTCCGGTTGTCGAACCGCCCTGCCTCAAGAACGGTTTTCTGACTTTCGGCAGCCTGGTCACCCAATACAAGATCTGCCCGCCGGTGGTTGCGGCGTGGGCCGAGATTCTCCGCCGTGTGCCGTCGGCTCGCCTGCTGTTGGGAAACTCCACTCTGAAGTCGATCTGCAACCGCGAGTTTGTTGTTGAGAAGTTCCGGCAATTGGGTGTTGAAGAAGACCGGTTGACGCTCTTTGGACCGGCGGATCACTACCACTTTCTGGAATACTACGATCAGATGGACGTGGCGCTCGACGCGTTTCCCTACAACGGCGGGACCACCACGATGGAAGCCATTTGGCAGGGCGTGCCGGTACTGACCTTCGAGGGGGACCGCTGGGCTTCGCGGACGAGTCAGACCCTGTTGCGGCGGAGTCCTTTGAGCTGCTTCGTAGCCAGCGACGTCGGTGCGATGGTCGAAATGGCGGTCTGCCTTGCCGAAGACGCTGCCACCCCGCAAATGCTCGCTCAGTTGCGGCGAACGTTGCGCGACGAACTCGCGGCGAGCGAAGCGTGCGACACCGCCCGGCTGGCCGCGGAGATGGAGCGGATCTATCAGGCGATCGCCCAAGGCGACGCCAGATAAGGGACTGGTCTCTGGGCTAGCGCACCGGAAGATCGATCTCGGCCGGCTCAGTGGCAGCAGGGAGGGTGATCTGGGTGGAACCTTCGCGGAACTTGTTCAGCGCGATGCCTTTGGCCTGCAGGGTGTAGGAGCCGTGGGGCACTTTCTGGAAAACGAAACGGCCGTTGGAATCCGACACGGCAGAGAAGCCCGTGCCCTCCAATCGAACGGTGATCCCTGCGGCGGGTCGGTCGATGAGGACGACGGTTCCCCGGATGGTGCTGGTCATGGCCGGTGAAGCGGTCCCGGTGGCCGGCGGTGGGGCAATCGTCACCTGGCCGAACTGGCTGCTGGAAAGCCCGACCCGATCGGTAGCGCGAACGAGGATCCGGTAGCGGCCGGGTTCGAGGTTCTCGGAGGGCAGGCTTGTGGTCCAGGACTTGGCCCCGCCCGGCTGTCGAAGGACCTTAGGCACCTCGGGTTCTTCGAAATCGGAAGAACCGTCCAGGTCGAAGCCAACCTCCAGTTTTTCAACCCCACTGAGGTCGAGTGTCTGGACCGACACCGCGATGGGACTTCCCTTGTTGACCGGCTGATCCGGCAGGGCGATGCGCAGTTCGGGGGCGGCTCCATCGAGAATCACCCGGACGGACGATTCTGCCGATCGAGGGGCCTGCGGCGAGATTGCCTGCAGATTCAAGTGGGCGAGGATATCGACCGCCATGTTTCGCAACCCGCCGGGATCGAGGCGGACCTGGAGATCGGCGACTTGGGAGGCAAGTCGCAGCAGACCGCCCGGCCGGATTTCGTCCAGAAAGACTGTTTCCAGCCGGTCGGATGTTAGCCGCACGGTCCTTTCGCCGTCGAGAAGGCGGTCTCCGTTGGTATCGATTCCCACCTCCACGTAGTCGGCGGGTTGCTGGAAGGCATCTTCCGGGGCATCGACGTGCAGGTCAACGGAAATCGCATCCAGGGGAGCGAGAAATGCTGCGCCGGATTGGGGAGCGCGGATCAACACGGTGCGAACGGACCGTTCGCGCTCGACTTGCTGGCGATCTCGATCGCAGGCCAGGTCGTAAAGGAACGCTTGCCGGCAGCCATCGACGGTCAATTGTACGGGGACCCTGCGCCCCACGGCCGGCTCGACCACGGCGAACAGATCCAGGGGTTTTCCGGGAGCAAGGATTTTCCCCTGGTCATTCATTTCGGTGTTCGGATCGAGGACCCCGGCCGTTTCCCACTGGACGCTGATGGGCTGATCGGGTCCGAGGGGCGGGAGGATGTTTTGGTCCGGAGTCCCGTCTCCATCGAGGTCCTTTGCCTGGATTCTGATCGAGATCCGCTGGCTCGCCGCCTGGTAACTGACGATCGGCTCGAGATAGTCCTTGGGGAGCAGCGTAGAGAAAGCGATCCAGTGGGCCCACTGCTTCTGGTCGTTCTCGCGGACGACGCAGGCAAGTCCCTTGGTGATATCAACCGGTTCAACGGGCTTGGCTGTTTCTTCGGCACTCTTGGCCGCTGGCGTCTCGCCGCTGGGAGCAGGCTTTTCCGGCGCGGGGAAAGGAATCGGTACGGGTCTCTGGTCGGCCGGGAGTTCCATATCGAGCGGGCCGGCCAGCACCCGCCCGTTCTGCTGCCAGATCGATAGTCGCTCCTGACGATTCGCGTCGCTGTTCGGCAGTTCGCCCGGAGGGCTGCCCAGGAGGACCACGGATACCTTGCGGGCCTTGCCCGATCGATTCACCAGATCGAGCTGGAACTGGGTGGTGCGATTTGGAAACGGACGAAGCCGGATATCGCCTTGCTCTCCTTCGCGGCGATCGACGGTCAGTCCGGTCCCGGTGACCTGCAGTTCAACGGTATCGGGCGGCCGGACAGCGAGCGTGACACGATGCGTTTTGGCCATCTGGCCCGATGCCAGGTGAATCACCAGGGTGGTTGTTTCCCATGCCGGCTTTTGCGGCGCGCTGCGGACTCGAAACGAGTAGCGTTTGGGGGTTTCGGTTTCCGAGTCAACCGGTATCTGTTGGCCCGACGCAACCGCCGCGGGACTCTCGAGGGTTTCGACGGCAAGCAGATCCTTGTCGTACTCGAGAGAGAGGTTGGCACTGCCGGGCCTGGCCCCTGCCACGCGGGCGTCGACAGAAAATTCGGTCCAGAGAGCCGGTTCGATTTCGAGCCGTTCCGGCCCGGTCAATTCGAGCTGCTCCTCGGGGAGGCGGAAGTCCGGGAGGGGCTGGATGGAGAAGCGGCAGGCGTCGGCGGGGACCCTGACGGAGTCGCGAGCATCGACGGCCCGGAGAAGCAACTCCACCGGTCCGGCTGTGGCGGGATCGGTCGAGCTGCATGCCTGGCGAATTCTCTGCGGCAGGGCGCTGTAGAATTCGGCCAACCTGCCGCCGAGGCGACGGTAGGATTCCCACCGCTTCGATTCGTCGATTTCACCCTGCTGTGATGAGAGAGTTCTGAGAAGGTCGACATCTTCCTGCAGCAACCTGGCACTGGCAGGATCGAACAACTGCACGGACTTCCAGGCGAGTTCGGCCTGGGAAAAGACGGCGTTCCAGGCCGATTGTGAGCCAGCCGGAGAGGAGGGCGAGGCGAGGTTCGTGTCGCCGGTTGCCGTCTGGCCGCGGAACTCTTCCAGGGTCGTCAGGAGGGCTGCCCGCTGCGGGGCGGCGAGTATCGGCGTTGCCAACAGATCGACGATCCGCTGCGATGTTTCTTCCGGCTTGCGATCCTCTTTGGGCTGATCGAGAATGGCCTGAACCTCGCGTGCGAGGATGTCTTTCTCGATCCGGTCGCGCAGGCGGTTCAGTTCGGCAGATCTGACTTGGATTTGCCGAAGGCTTGAATCCAGCTCGGCTCGTGCGGCATTACCGGAACGGACTTTGCCGGCGATTGCGGCGAGCAAATCGCCATAATCGGAAAGCTGATCGGACAGCAATTCGGAGAGGTGGTCGTGCAACGAAGCGGCAAACGGAGCACTCCGAGCGATGCGCCCATACCAGCGGAGATAGTCGGGGCACACGAATAGCAGGTCGTTTCGCAGGCGGACTGCCTGGGCGTAAGAAGCGGCGATTTCGGAAGTTCCTGGCGATTGTGCGGGCGGCTGGCTGGGAAGGACCTGTTGTCTGGCCCTATCGAGCCTTGCGAGCACCGAGGATGGATCGGCCGAGTTCGGCAACGGGCGTTGTTCGGCGAGGAGTTTCAGAGACGCGATCAGCATTTCCAGATCGCGGATCCGCTCGCTGGCGGCAAATTCCTGCCGATCGCGAAACTGCAGCTCGTAGCCGTGGAGCAGTTCCTGGAATTCTCGCCAGAGGTGCGGCGCGTAATCCACAGGAGTCCAGTTGGCGGCGTCGGCGCGAGACTGAAGGCGATCCCGCAGGCTCCATGCTTCCACGAGCAGTGCCTGGACTTGTGTCCGGACCGCAGTGGGGCCCGCGGCGACCTGGGCCGCCGGCACGGGCTCCGACTTGTCGGGAGCCGCCTGACCTTGGCGATCGTCCGTGCCGGAGGGTGAATTCTGCTTTGCCGCAGGCGGCGCCGGGCCTGCGTCCTTCTGTTCTGCTGGTTCGGCATCCCGGGTGGTTGGGGATACGGAGACCAGTGCGATCCCAACCTCGGCCTCGGCTGGTCCGATACTTCCTCGGAACAGTTCCGGAGACTGTGTGGCCGATCCGCCCGTCTGGGCGTGGACCCGGCTCGCAACGCGTTTGCGGACGTAGGCGTAGAATTCGTCCAGCTCAACCACATGGTCTCCGTCCGCGTCGGCTGAACCGGTCAATCCCTCGATAACACAGTGGCCGAATACGGACGCCTGGTCGGGGTACGACACGTGGGACGTTTCCAACGGTCTGTGAGCACTCAGCAGCCAGAGGCTGTCGTCTGGCAGTTTTTGCACTTCGTCGCGAAGCAGTCGGGGAAACTCGTTGACGATCATTCCCTGGCGTGGATCGCCGGCAATCCAGCCCGCGTCGAGAAGAACCAGTTTCACTTGTGCGCGGCATTGGCTGACCTGCCGGAGTACCTCGCCCAATTCGATTCGCCCCGATTCGTTTGCGGGCGAATAATTGCTGCAGAGCAGCAAGGCCTTACCGTCGCTCGATACCCCGTGTGCAGACAAGTAGAGAATGGCGACATCGCGCGGGCGGGTGACGATACCTCGCAGGGTACTGGACAGGGTTGCCATACCCTCGGAGGTTTCGAGCCCGGCCAGGAGATGTTGGGAGTTTGATTTGGGACCGTCTGGAGGCGGCGCGGTGAGCCTGGCGACATCCTCGTCGGCAAATGGGATGGGCGGGACAGCCAGAGCGTCGTAATTCGCGACAGGCAAGCCGAAAACATGGACACGAGGCAAGAACATCCACCACCACAGGACCCACGCCAGGAGTCCCATGAGTACGAGGCCCAGAGCGGTTGTCGTCACGCGTGCTGTCCAGCGACTGGTCATACTCAGACGTTGTTCCTGGGGGCGACCGCGCCAAGTACGAGTCGATCGCATCGAGCGACCAGATCGGTCGGGCATCCTTGTCAAGCCTCCATCGAGGGGGGGCCTATGAGCGCAAATCTTCCAGTGAGCGAATTCTAGCGCAATGGCGCCCGCCGTGCCAGGGATCGGTGGCTTCGACAACGGCTTGCAATTAGCGGGGTGTTTGCTACTCTCAGGGGGAGTGTCGAGTCGGGTGTTGCGATAGTTGGCAGGTGTCTTCGGACGGAGGGCTCTTTCTAGAAGTTGAGTGTAGGGAACGACTTCAATACCGCGGAAGAGGCTTTCCACCCCGGAGAACAGCGGGTCTGCTTGTGGCTTCAGGATCGGCTCCCGATATCGTTGTGTGGCATTCGCGGAATGCCGCCGGTTTCACCAACAGGGCATTTGGATATTGCGGTCTCTTATGCATAATCTTCCGGTTCATTGGTGCGAGGGACTGTTCCTGCGACCCCAACACCTTCAAGCGGCGGATCGGTCCTGGCAAGAGACGCTCGAAACCAGCGAGCACTGGGACCATCAGTACAACTACGGTCTTCGGCAGGTCGAATTGAGCGAGGAGGCCATTTCCAATTGGCAGTGCCAGGTAAATGTTTGCCACGCACGCATGAAAGACGGCAGTCTGGTGAAACTGGGGCCAGGGGAAGAACTCGACCGGATTGATTTGAAGGCGGCTTTCGACCAGAACGACACGCTCCGGATCTACCTGGCGATTCCGAAATTGAAACTTGGGCATCGCAACGTTGCACGAGGGGGGGGTGACGATCAGCTGCGATATTCGGAAACGATCGCGTCGTTGCCCGACGAGAGCGAAGGGGGAAACGACCAGGAAATCCAGCTTCGCAATCTCAATGTCCGGTTGATGGTCTCGACCCAGGATTTGTCGGGGCACGAACTGCTCCCGATTGCCGAGATTCACCGATCCGGAGAGATCGAGAGCACGCCGCAGCTTAACACGCAGTATATCCCGCCGGTGCTCGCGATCGATGCCTGGGCGCCCCTGGGGCGTGGGATTGTGCGGGCGATTTTCGACATTATCGGCAAGAAGGCCGACATCCTCAGCCAGCAAGTACTCAATCGCGGGATTTCGCTGGTCAGCCAGGAGCCCGGAGATCTAGACCGGTTGCTGATGCTCATGCAGTTGAACTCGGCGCTTGCGACACTCGAGGTGCTGACGTTTGCCCAGGGCGTGCACCCACTGGTTGCCTATCTGGAACTGTGCCGAATTGTGGGGCAGCTCTCGGTTTTCGGTCCGACGCGCCGGTCGCCGGAAATTCCGCACTACGATCACGACGATCTGGGCAGGATTTTCGGCTGGATTCGTCAACAGATTGAGCTGTTGCTGGGGCAGGTGCGGGATTACGAGTATGAGCAACGGTTCTTCGTCGGCGAAGCTCGCGGGATGCGGGTGTCTTTGGATCCGAAATGGCTGGGTACGGATTGGAAGTGGTTCGTCGGCGTTCAGAGCGGGATTCTGAGTGAACGGGAATGCCTGGAGATGCTCTCGCCGGGCAATCTCGACTGGAAACTGGGCAGCGCGAAGCAGGTTGGCTCCCTGTTCGAGTACGGAGCGGAAGGTCTCCAGTTGACGCCCCTTGCCCAAGCGCCGCGCGCATTGCCGGCGGTCCGCGACTGGGTCTATTTTGAAGTTACCCGGGGGAATGCAGCGTGGAAGGATGTTCTGGACACGCAGACCCTGGCGATGCGACTTAAGGACTCGTTGATCCTGAACACGGATACGTTGCAGGGCGCCCGAAAGCTCGTGGTTTCGTTCAGTGGAAAGCAGGTCTCGCTCCAATTTGCCTTGTTCGCAGTGCCCAACCGCTAATGACTCCCGAATTTGCATCTGCTGTGGATCCGGTATTCGCCCACGTTCTCGAACTGCTGGAACGCTTGGGGCACGGAGAGAATCCGCCGGCGACCGAGGAACGTGCACGGATTCGCGGCTGGATCGACCAGGCGGAGGCCCGGTTGGGGCAGCGCGAGGACTGGAAGCTGGCGAAATATGCCCTGGTGGCCTGGATCGACGATTTGCTCATCGACGCTCCCTGGGAGGGGCGAGGATGGTGGAGGGAGAATGCCCTCGAAGTAGAAGTGTTCAATACACGACTTCGAAATGAGGAGTTTTACACCAAGACGAAACTTGCATCCTCCCTGACGGCGAAAGACGCCCTTGAGGTCTTCTACTTGTGCGTGGTTCTGGGATTCCGTGGTTTGTACCGGGACCCGGCCGCGGCAGCCACATTGGCTCCCCCTCGCGGGCTTCCGGCGGATCTGGAAGCCTGGGCGCGACAGACATCGGCGGCGGTTGTCAGCGGCCTCGGCCGGCCCGCCATCTCCGATGCAACTCGGCCAGGGGAGGGAGCTCCTCCGCTGGAGGGATTGATGTCGCTGGTAAGTTCGGCTCTGACGGGAGTCGTCCTGGCGGCGTTCGCCCTGATCCTGGTATGGATTGCGTTTTTCTCCTAGTGATGACGGTTATCGACTGACATGGAATTCTTTCGCCGATTTCTCAACTTCGTGACCTATCCTCTGCGGGCCCTGTTCGCGTCGCCCGCACGGTTGTTCGCGGCGGGTCAACGCCTGACCGGGATCTCGCTGCCGGGGCGAGCGGCAATCCTCGTTGCGGTGTTTCTCGTGATATCGGTGATCACGGCGTTTGTGGCGTTTCGGTTCACCCAGGACCGAGTCGCCATGGAGTACTGGTTCAATCCGGTGCGGATCCTTGTGATTGCGGTGCTTCTGGTGGCGATCCCAATTGTCGTCTACTATGTGCTGCGGCTCTGGCTCGAGGGGGACCAATCCCGATATCCGGACATTGACCAGGCCTGGCGAGCGGGCCTGGCTCAACTGCAGCAGAAGGGGTTGCCGCCAACGCAGATTCCGATTTTTCTCGTTGCGGGCACGGCAAGTGAAGCCGAAGAGAAGGCGCTATTTCGTTCCTCCTGCCTGGAGCTGTCGATCAAGAATGTACCCGACGGCGCGGCCGCTCTTCATTGGTATGCGAATGCCGACGGAATCTACATTGTCTGCAGTGACACAAGTTGCCTGAGCCGGCTTGCATCCTCGGCGCGAGGTGCGGAGGCAACGGGGAACGTGGTATCGGCACCGAAAGCCCGCCGGTCTCGCGGCGACGCCCTGCGGGGCACGATCATCAACCAGCCGGATGATGAAGCGGATGCCGTAGCGGACGATCCCCCGCAAATCGCCCGTTCCCTGCCAGCGGAAGACAAAATTCGCGGAACGATGGTGATGGGTGGCGGCCGCTCGGAGTCAGCCGACATGTCGGATCAGCGGAGAGTGGTGGTTCTGACGGCGGAAGAGAGGGCCGAACAGCAGCATCGACTCGAGTATCTCTGTGGTCTGATCCGGCGGCTTCGACAGCCCTATTGTCCGATCAACGGGATCCTGACCGTGCTGCCGTGGAATCTTGTCCAGCACCCCCGGGAGGCCCTCGAGGTCCGGCGTTGCGTCCAGAATGACCTCGACACCGTACGTCGCAGTCTGATGCTGCGATGTCCGGTGACGGCCTTGGTCGGCGGAGCGGAAAGGGATCCGGGTTTCTGCGAAATGGTCCGTCGGGTCGGTTCCCAGCGGGCAAGCACGCAGCGGTTCGGCAAAGGCTTTTCGGTCTGGAATCCACCGACTCGCGAGCGGCTCGCGGCACTGGCATCGCACGCATGCGGTGCGTTTGAAGACTGCGTCTACTCCCTGTTTCGAGAAAAGGGTGCACTCGGAAAACCCGGAAACACGAAGCTCTACTCGCTGCTTTGCCGCGTACGGCGTGAAATGCAGGATCGGCTGGCCAATCTGCTTGCGGCCGGCTACGGCCAGGCGGAGGAAGAAGGCGACGACGTGATGCTCTTCAGCGGCTGCTACTTCGCTGCCACCGGTGAGACCGAGGATCGGCAGGCCTTCGTGCGGAGTGTCTTCGACAAATTGCCGTCCGAGCAGGAAGAGCTGATTTGGACCGATGAGGCCCTCCAGCGGGATGCCCGTTGTCAGATGTGGGCGAACCTGGGCTTTGCCGCCAATGCGCTGCTGACGGTGGTGATCGTCGGTGCAATTCTTTACAGATGGTTTCCATTCTGGAAATGACAGCGGGTTCCGCCACCTACACCACCCAATCGGGTGCACAGGCCGCTTCTGACGCATGGTTTGTGATTGCCGGCACGGTTTTCTCTTCTCAAAAATGATGCCGTAGCCACTTGGATTCCCGCAGTCGGATTTCTAGAATTGGCATCGGACAGGCAAACTACAACGAATGGGTGGAGCTTGGGTCCTCCTTTTTTCGGGCGTTAGTCTGCTGCCGACAGGACTTCAGGGCCGAACACTTTTTTACTATTGAGCGAAATGTCCTTTTCCGATTCGGGGCACTCTCCCCAGAATTCCGGCGGGCGACTGTCATCCAGAAACGAAACCACAGCGGCCAATCGAGAGACGGACGGAGCGCTGCTGGAGGGAGTTCTGCGACAAACGTTGACTCTTCTCGGCGCCGAGTCGCCACTGGCCGCAGAGACTGGCAGTGCACTGTGCCAACTTGTCGCCCGTTACAAGGGCAGGCAGTTTGCGTTGGAGCCTGTCGCAGTGGAGCTTGTCTCGATTGTGCTTGCGACCCAGTTTCAGACGTTGGGGCCGTCTCCGTTGTGCGATGGTGTCGCCGCGCGAGTAGCCCGAACCCTCTACGAAGACCCGCGTTCGCGGGCGCGCCTTGAGGCGTTTTGGAACCGATTGAGCGAGGGATGAGTATGGTCGAATCGTCGACTGCTGCCCAAGACTTGATCGAAGGTTGCCAGGGCCTCGTTCGATCCTTGGCGATACAGATTCATAGGAAACTGCCGTCGCGAGTGGAACTCGACGACCTGATCGCCGACGGGCAGATAGGGTTGGTGGAGGCTGCACGGGATTTCGATCCGACGCGCGGCGCCAAGTTTTCGACCTACGCGTACTATCGGATTCGGGGCGCCATTTATGACGGTTTGAACAGGATGTCCTGGAGGGGCCGATCCCGTCCCCAAGAGCTTCGCTACGAGCAACTGGCAAACGACGTCCTCCGGTTGGAGAACGAATACGAAGTGGACGGGGATACTTCCAGTGTTGCAGCCGACTTGACCTGGCTTCAGAACGTCAGCGGAGCGCTTGCGGTCATCTACCTTTCGACGCGGAGCAGCGACGAGGAAGGCGAGTCTTTCGAACCAAGTGACAAGTTGGATCCGGGGCCCGAACTGACGGTAATGACCCGCGAGATACGGGAGAAACTGCGGCAACTGGTCGACTCGCTCCCGGAAAGAGCGGCAGCCCTGATCCGGGGGGTGTATTTTGAAGACCACACCCTGGAGGAATCGGGAAAGATGATCGGTGTCAGCAAGTCCTGGGCGAGCAGGCTTCACGCGCGTACTCTGTGCGAATTGGCAAGATCCCTTCGGGCAATCGGAGTGAGTTCATGACGATTGGTTCCGATGCACCAGGAAACCGCCCATCGCTATTTCGGGGGGGATTGTCTTGGTTCGCAACAGGGGTAACCTATAGCATCGAAGCTGGGTGCGTTACCTGGGCGGTTGAGCCAGTTCGCCGGGTGCTTTGCCAGGCCGGTTGGCTGGTTACGGCGGGGGAGAGATGTTTCAGCAGCGGGGCTTTGGGAGATTGTCGGGATGGGGTCGCCGTGCGTACTGGATTTTGACCGATTGTTGTCGCCCATAGCGGGCGACTCACCTGCGGGTTTGGCGCTGAGAGACGATTTTTCGCCGGGGTCGCCTTACTACGCGATCAAGGATGCGAGGTCGGCTGCCCGTGCGGTGGAGCGAAGCATGCTCTGGGGGATGGACGAAGCGGCGGGAGAGCGCGCCGACTGGCGTCCGGTCGTGGATCTGGGAGTGGCGATTCTCGCCGAGCAATCGAAGGATCTCGAAGTTGCGTCGTGGTTGACCGAGGCGCTCGTTCGCAGGCATGGTTATGCCGGGTTGAGGGATGGATTTCATCTATTACACGGACTGGTCGAGAATTTCTGGGAGAACTTGTACCCCCAGCCTGATGAGGACGGTCTGCAGACGCGTCTGGCGCCGCTGACCGGCCTGAATGGCGAGGAGGGGGAGGGCGTGCTGATTGGGCCGATCGCCAATGTGCCGATCACGACTCCAGGCAGTTACCGGGCGATGACCATTGCCGATTACCGCCAGGCGATCGAACTCCAGCAGGTTGACGACGCTCAGAAGCGTCAGCAACGGATCGATCACGGAGGCGTCAGCCTTCCGATGTTCGAGACTGCGGTGTCGGAGACGCCGGTCGAACATTTTCGGACCCTGCGAGAGGATCTCCACGAGTCGATCGATGAGTACCGAAAGCTTACGGATATTCTGGAGGAGAAGTGCGGGAGTTCCCATTCGCCGCCGTCGTCGAGCATCCGCAACGCGTTGAGCGACTGTTACGAACACCTTTCCAATCTGACGAAGCATCTTTTTCCGGAAGAGACGGCGCCAGAAGCGGCCGATGGGCGGGTGGGGGGTGCCGTTGGGTCGGCGATTGATTCACCCAAGCGGGTGGAGACTCGGGAACAGGCATTCCAATCCCTGATGCAAATCGCCGAGTTCTTCAAGCGTACCGAACCGCATTCGCCGGTTTCGTACGCCCTGGAACAGGCGGTGCGATGGGGCAAGTTGCCGCTTCCGGAATTGCTCAGCGAGTTGATTCCGGACAGCTCGTCGCGGGAACAACTATTCAAGCTCGTAGGCATTAAACCCCGGGAGGATTCGTAGACCGCAATCCGAGGGTGTTCCTTGTTCCGGTGCAGCACCCGAACGATATGAGGAGAGCGAATAGATCGCGATGACGAAACGCAGGAACATGGACTGGCCTGATCGGTGGTTTTGTTATCGGCTCAGAATAGCAATAAGTCGTATGCCTTCAACAATCTGTTGGAGAAGACAATTATGGCCGAAAGTATCCACGACAAGCTGAAACGGGTACGAAAGCCGCGGGTTCACATTACCTACGATGTGGAGACGGAGGGCGCGGTCGTTCAGAAGGAGCTCCCGTTCGTGATGGGGGTGATGGGGGATTTTTCCGGCGACCCGACGCAGCCGCTGAAATCGCTCAAGGACCGCAAGTTCATCCAGATCGACCGCGACAACTTCAACGACGTCATGGCCCGGATGACTCCCGGCTTGAACATGCGTGTCGAGAACACGCTGTCAGGCGACGGGAGCGAGATGGCCGTGCAGCTGAAGTTCAATTCGATCGAGGACTTCGAACCCGCCAACGTGGTGAAGCAGGTGGCGCCGCTGAAGAAGCTCCTGGAGACTCGGGATAAGCTTCGCGACCTGCTCACGAAGGTGGATCGGTCCGAAGACCTGGAAAATGTCCTGGAAGACGTGCTTGAAAACACGGACCGGCTCAAGAAGCTCTCGCAAGAACTCGGCGTCAAGGTTCCCGGGAACCAGGAGGATGAACAATGAGTACCGACAGCCAATCCCAACGCCAGGCCCAGGCGGCGCAGGCCGAGACGGGGGAAACCAGCATCCTCGATCAGGCGATCAAGGCCACGAAGGCAACCGAAGAATCGCGTGCCCAGGATCTGCTCCGCACGCTCACCGAGGAGGCGCTCAAGGGCACGATCACCTGGAACAAGGACGTGACGCGCACAATCACGGCTGGGATCAGCGCGATCGACGCGGCTCTCTCCAAGCAGCTCGCTGCGATCATGCACAACCCGAAGTTCCAGAAGTTGGAGGGTTCATGGCGAGGACTTCATCACCTGGTGATGAACTCGGAGACGAGCGCCCAGTTGCGAATCAAGCTTTTGAATGTCTCCAAGCGAGAGCTGTTCAAGGATCTGGATCGGGCGGTCGAATTCGATCAGAGCCAGGCCTTCAAGAAGCTCTATGAGAACGAATTCGGTACGCCTGGCGGCGAGCCCTACGGCGCCCTGGTGGGGGACTAC
The DNA here is from genome assembly GCA_964429355.1 of uncultured Planctomycetaceae bacterium. GTDB lineage: Bacteria > Planctomycetota > Planctomycetia > Pirellulales > Thermoguttaceae > JAAYAY01. The sequence goes on from CAYSCH010000015.1 coordinate 24,510, forward strand.
GAGTTCACCAACCATCCGGAAGACATCGAGCTGCTCAGCAAGATGTCGAACGTGGCGGCCGCGGCCTTCTGCCCGTTCATATCGGCCGCGGCCCCGCAACTGTTCGGTTTTGAGACCTACACGGAGCTCTCCAGGCCTCGCGACCTGGAGAAGATCTTCGACACGGTGGAGTACACGAAGTGGAGTTCCTTCCGGGACTCTGAGGACTCCCGGTTCGTGGTGCTCACGATGCCGCGAGTCTTGTCGCGTTTGCCCTACGGTTCGCAAACCAAGCCGGTGGAGGAGTTCGACTACGAGGAGGTCGAATTGGACGCCAGGGGCCAATCCAAGGCGGTGTCGCACGACCAGTATTGCTGGATGAACTCCGCTTACGTGATGGGCACCCGGTTGACGGACGCTTTTGCCAAGTACGGTTTCTGCACGGCCATCCGAGGCGCCGAAGGCGGAGGCAAAGTGGAAGGCCTACCGACGCATGTTTTCACGAGCGACGATGGGGATCTCGATCTGAAATGCCCCACCGAGATCGCGATCACCGACCGCCGCGAAGCCGAATTGAGCAAGCTCGGCTTCTTGCCTTTGTGCCACTATAAGAACACCGATTACTCGGTCTTCTTCGGCGCCCAGAGCACGCAGAAACCGAAGAAATACGATCGTCCGGAAGCGACGGCGAACGCCGCCATCTCCGCGAGACTGCCCTACATCATGGCCACGGCGCGGTTTGCCCATTACCTGAAGGTCATCGCCCGTGACAAGATCGGCTCGTTCATGGAGGTCGAGGACTGCCAGGCCTGGCTGGAGCGTTGGATCACCAATTACGTCAGCGCCGACTCGAAACCGAGCGCCGATGCGAAGGCCAGGTATCCGCTGCGTGAGGCAAAGATCGAAGTGCGGGAGGTGCCTGGATCGCCTGGCAGCTACAACGCGGTGGCCTGGCTGCGCCCATGGCTGCAATTGGAGGAACTTACAACGTCGCTGCGGCTGGTCGCCCGAATACCTCAGCTCAGCAAATAGTCGGAACGGCAGTGCGAGCCGAATTCCTCACGTATTGACTGCGTGCCGCGTTTGCGGGGCACGCCGTCTGGGCGCAGGGAGCTTGTGTGAATGGGTGAAAGCCCGATCGGACAAAGCGAATACTCGGCTGGAGTGGCCAGTGCGACTGAATCGCGTCGGCCTGCGGGCGACGCCCGACGGGCCGACGGTCCGGATAGGGCCGGCCCAACGCTCGTCGAGGCGGCAATTGCCGCCTCGTCGGGGCGGCGGCCGGAAGCGGCGGCTCGCCTCGAGCAATTTCTCCAGGCATCCTCCCCGCGGGAAGCCCTGCGGCAATGGCTTGCCTGGTCGGTGCCGGCCACGACCCGGCTTACCAAGGCCGTGGTTGCCGAGATTCTCGGACGCGACATTGCGCGGCTCGACGCGATGCTGACGGCCCAGGTGAACGCGATCCTGCACCAGGAGAGGTTTCAGAAGCTCGAGGCGTCCTGGCGAGGATTGAAATACCTGGTCGATCAGGCTGCCGATGTGGAAAACATCAAGGTCCGGGTGCTGAACCTTCCCTGGAAGGAGCTTGCCCGCGACGTGGAACGGGCATCGGAATTCGATCAGAGCCAGTTATTTCGCAAGATCTACAGCGAGGAATTCGATATGCCGGGGGGAGAGCCCTTCGGCGTTCTGATCGGCGACTACGAGATTCGCCCGAGGGCCGGGCCCGGACATCCGATTGATGACGTGGGCGTGCTGTCGACCGTTTCGCAGGTGGCAGCGGCCGCGTTTGCACCGTTCATTGCCGCCGCACACCCCTCGATGCTCGAGCTGGAGAATTACCAGGGGCTGGAACGGCCGCTGGATCTCCCCCGGACTTTCGAACAGCTCGACTATCTCAAGTGGCGAGCGTTTCGAGAGACGGAAGATGCCCGTTTTGTCGGGCTGACTCTGCCGCGCGTGCTGATGCGCAAACCGTATGAGGATGACGGGTCACGAGTGGACGGTTTTGTGTTTCGCGAGGAGGTTGGTGCTCCGGACGGCGGCGGCTATCTCTGGGGCAATGCGGCCTATGCGTTCGCTGCGGTGCTCAGCCGCTGCTTCGACGAGTCGCACTGGCTCGCCGGAATTCGCGGCGTTCGCCGATCGGTGGATGGCGGAGGCGTGGTCCCGGGGCTTCCCGTCCACTGCTTTGGCACCGACCGGCTGGGCGTTGCGCCCAAGTGTTCGACGGAAGTGGTGATCACCGACGCGCTCGAGCAGGAGCTCAGCGAGCTGGGGCTGATTTGGCTGTGCCATTGCGGCG
>CAYSCH010000015.1:26803-49688 GCA_964429355.1 uncultured Planctomycetaceae bacterium
CTTTCCGTATTTTACACCAACTGCTCGGTGCAGAAGCCGAAACGGTACGACGAGCTGGCGGCGACGATCAATGCCCGCATTTCCTCCATGCTCCAGTACATGTTTTGCGTTTCGCGATTTGCCCATTACTTGAAGATCATCGCCCGTGACAAGATCGGAACCTTCATGGAAGCCGGCCAGTGCGAGCGGTTCCTGAACGACTGGTTGCACCGGTACGTGACCTCCGACAGGGACGCCAATGTGGATGTCAAGGCGGCGTATCCGTTGCGCGAGGCGGCGGTCCAGGTCAAGGAACACCCGGGAAAGCCGGGCTGCTACTTATGCGTGGCCCACCTCTGGCCGCACTTCGAGCTGGACGAATTGGTGGGAAGCGTAAAAGTGACAACGGAACTTTCGCCGGGTCGTCCCGGTTGAGTCCACCGGCCACGCCGGGGACAGTCTGCAGTTTGCGGAGAATGGGATCATGAGTGCAAGTGAATCGTTTCAGGCCGGCCGGCTCGACGAGGCAATCGCCGCCGCGATCCAGGAAGTCAAGCAGAATCCGGCCGACGCGAGCCGGCGCGGATTTCTGGCCGAACTCCAGTGTTTCGCCGGCCAATTGGAGAAGGCCGACCAACAGCTGGATGTTCTCAGCGACCTGGATCCTCAGTCGGCCCTGGGGCTGGTGGCGTTTCGGCAGTTGATCCGGGCGGAGCAAGCCCGCACGCAATTCTTCACGGAAGGACGAGTTCCGGAACTGCTGGATCAACCGGGCGAGCGGTTGGGACTGCACCTGGAGGCCTCGATCCGAATCCGAGAAGGATATGAGAAAGAGGCGGCGGAGTTGCTGTCGCGGGCGGAGGAACTCCGGCCGAGGCCTCAGGTTGTTTCCGGTGGCCAGTCGTTCGACGATTTTCGCGATCTGGATGATTTGACCTCGTCCTTCATCGAAGTCTACACGAGCAGCGGCAAGTACTACTGGGTTCCCATAGAGAAGATCGAAGAAATGGAGTTTCGCGCCCCGGAGCGGCCCCGCGATCTTCTCTGGCGGCGAGTCCACATGGTGGTCGCCGGCGGCCCCGATGGGGAAGTATTTGTCCCGGCTCTTTATCCCGGCACGCACAGCGCAACCGAGGATCCGCTTCGTCTGGGAAGATCCACCGATTGGCGTCAGGCGGAGGACGGGCCGGTCCGAGGTGTGGGGCAGAGAATGTTTCTTCTCGGGGAAGAAACGCGGGGGGTTCTGGCAATCAACGATCTGGGCTTCTCCGTACCTTCGCCAATGCACGAAAATGGCTGAGATCTCCTCCAGACAGACGCTGCTGCCCTCGGTGCTGGATCGGCTGCTCGATGAAAACCCCGGTACAACCCGGGAGGCGGCCCGATCTCGGACCCAGGTATTGCGGGAATTGAAACAGAGCGTGCGCCGGGACTTGGAGAATCTCCTCAACACTCGCTGGAGACCTACCGCCTGGCCGGCCGATTTGACGGAACTCGAGCGATCGCTGGTCGGGTATGGTATCCCCGACATCACGGCGGCTGAACTCGGGTCGCCCGGGGCACGGGAAGAGTTCCGGCGGACCGTCGAAGCCGTGATCCGGCGATTCGAACCGCGATTCAAGAGTGTGCGAGTCGCAATGCGGGGAAATCCCGAGCCGCTGGATCGAACCTTGAGATTTCGCATCGACGCGGTTCTCTACGCGGAGCCGGCGCCCGAGCCTGTCTCGTTCGATTCGGCGGTTGAGCCGGTGACCGGCAACATCGAGGTGAAGGGAGCGTCCGATGGGCGATGACCTGCTTTCCTATTACAGCCGAGAGCTCTCCTTCATCCGGCGTCTCGGCGGGGAGTTTGCCGAGACCCACCCGAAGATCGCCGGGCGTCTGCAACTGACAGCCGATTCCGCGGAGGATCCCCATGTCGAGAGAATCATCGAGGCCTTCGCCTACCTGAACGCGCGGATTCGCTGCAAGCTCGACGACGAGTTTCCGGAGATCACCGCCGCCTTTCTGAACGTGCTCTATCCGCACTACCAGTCTCCGATCCCGTCGATGGCGATCGCTCGATTCGTGCCGGACCGAGGCCAGGGGGAATTGACGACCGGATATGGGATTCCCAAAGGCTCGCTGCTCGAGACGGATCCCGTCGACGGGCAACCCTGCCGTTTTCAGACGGCCTATCCGGTCACGTTGTGGCCCATCGAACTGGCGTCGGCCGAACTCAACGGTCGCCCTTTCCGCGCACCGGAGACGGTCTTCGCTCCGAGGGCGGAGTCGGTGCTGCGGCTCGCCATGCGGTGCGTCGTTCCCCAGAAGGGCTTTGCCGACTTGAACATCGGCTCGTTGCGGTTCTTCCTGAAAGGCCAGACGCAACACGTCTACGGAATCTACGAGATGCTATTCAACAACGCGCTCGGCGTGGCCGTTGCCGGCCAAGACGGCCGGTTGATCGCCGCACGCGGCGGGGACGACTGGCTTGGCCCGGTCGGTTTCGAACGCGAAGAGGGCCTCTTGCCCTACACGAGCCGTTCGATGCTCGGCTACCGCTTGCTCACCGAGTTCTTCACGTTTCCTCAGAAGTTCCTGTTCTTCGACCTGTCCTGCTTCGATCGGTCGACACTGGCGGGGGCGGGCGACAGCCTGGACGTGTTCGTGTACTTCAACCGGACATTGACCGACCTGGAGCGAAACGTCACCGCCGATATGTTCCAGATGGGGTGCACTCCGATCGTGAATCTATTCGGGCAACGCGCCGAACCGATCGCCCTGACACACACCGAGACACAGTACCGGGTGATTCCGGACGCTCGCCGCCCACGTTCCCACGAGATCTACTCGATCGACCGCGTGACGGCGACTTCACCCGACAACAGGAAGATGGAATTTCAGCCGTTCTTTTCCTTCAAACATTCCGGCCGTCAGGACGAGCGGGCGTTCTGGTATGCCACCCGGACCACGGCTGGACAGGTCGGAGGCGAGCCGGATGAGGGCACGGAGGTCTATCTCTCGCTCGTCGATCTGGATTTCAAATCGACGGCGGCCGCCAACTGGACACTCCACGTGGAGACCACGTGCCTGAACCGCAACCTGCCGCGCCGGCTTCCGTTCGGCCCCGGACAAATCCGCCTTCGCCTGTCGAAGGGGGGACCGTTCTCTGCGATCGAGTGTCTGACCCGCCCGACGGCAACCTGCCGTCCGGCTGACCGCAAGGGGCAGGTGTGGCGGCTGATTTCCCACCTATCGCTCGGGCATGTTTCGCTGACGGGCGGAGAGAACGGCGCCGATGCGCTGCGGGAGATTCTCAAACTCTACGATTTTGCCGACTCCTCTGAGACCCGATCCATGATCGAGGGCGTCCTCGACATCTCGGGGCGGCGGATTGTGGGCCGAGTTCCCGGGGATCACCGAGGCGGCGTTTGCCGGGGGGTTGAAGTTGCGATCCATCTCGACGAAGGAAGGTTCACCGGCACGGGGGCCTATTTGTTCGCCTGTGTGCTCGAACGATTCCTGGGGCTTTACTGTTCGGTCAATTCGTTTTCCCGATTGATTATCACCACGAATCAGCGTGAAGGAGCCATGCGCAAATGGCGACCGCGGGCGGGGGAGACGGTGCTCCTTTGAAACAGCAGTTGCTGGAGGAAGCCCAAAGGTTCGATTTCTTCCAGGCGGTGCGCCTTTTGGAGCGACTCGCCCGGGAAGAGGCGGATGACGGTGCGGCATGGGACAAGCCGGTCGGCCACGACCATGATCCGAAGAAGGAAGCGATCCGATTCCGGGCGTATCCGTCGCACAGGTTTCCGGCCGCGGAAGTGCGCGAAATCAACGAGCACCCCAAGTCCGCGACGGGAGAGCCGATTGGGTCTGCCCGCGAAATGACGGTCGCCTTCATGGGGCTGACCGGTCCCTGCGGTGTCCTGCCGCCGCACTACACATCGCTCTTGATCGAACGAATACGGGCCAAGGACTACGCCCTTCGAGACTTCTTCGACCTGTTCAATCACCGGACGATTTCCCTGTTCTACCGTGCGTGGGAGAAGTATCGGTTTTTTGCGGGCTACGAGCGGGCGGGCATTGCCGGAGATGCGGGGGACGACCTCTTCACCAGCAGCCTGTTCAGCGTGGTGGGTCTGGGCACCGGCGGGCTTCGAGAGCGGATGGCCTTCGACGACCAAGCTTTCCTGTTCTACGGCGGACACTTCAGCCGTTGTTGTCCGTCGGCCGTGTCGCTGGAACAGATCGTAGCGGACTATTTCGAATTGCCGGTTGGCGTCAGTCAATTCCTCGGGCGTTGGCTGTACCTGGACCGCGAGGACCAGTCGGCCATGCCGTCGGGCGAGTTTCCCGGGGGTTTGAACAATCAATTAGGCGCGAACGTCCTGGTCGGAGAGCGGATCTGGGACGTGGAGGGCAAGTTCCGCGTACGGATGGGCCCGATGAAGCTCGATCGCTTCCGCGAGTTTATGCCGACCAGCAGGGCGCTGCGGCCGCTCTGCCAGATGATTCGGTCGTATGTGGGACCGCAATTCGATTTCGATGTCCAACTGGTGCTGGCGGGCGATGAGGTTCCTTGGTGTGTTCTAGGGAGTCAGGGCGCCGACGCGCCCCGACTGGGTTGGAATATCTGGATGCGATCCAGGTCGTTTGAGCACAATGTTTCAGACGCCGTTTTCTCGTTGGAGGGAGAATCGTGGATTACCGAGTGTTGAAGTCCCTGGTGGGGAAGCTGAATCCGACATGCCGCAACGGTCTTGAGAGCGCCGCGGGGCTCTGTCTCTCCCGCACCAACTACGAAGTCGAAATCGAGCACTGGCTGCTCAAACTGGCGGAAACGCCGAACACGGATCTTGCGGCGATCCTGCGGTACTTCGAAATCGACAGTTCGCGGTTTACGAGCGGGTTGATACGGGTGATCGATCACTTGAAGACGGGTAACTCTCGCAGCCCGGCGCTCTCTCCGAATCTGGTAAAACTCGTCCGCGAAGCCTGGATCGTGGCCTCGATCGAATTCGGCGCCCACCAGGTTCGATCCGGCCATCTGGTCTGTGCCCTGGTCTCCGAAGACGGACTGGCACGAGTGGCGCGCGAGGCGTCGGGCGAATTTGAGAAGATCTCTCCGGAAGCCATTCGCAAAGACCTGCTGGATATCATCGCCGGCACCGATGAGGCCAAGGCAGCCGCCGCCGCGCCGAGTCCAGCCGGTGAGGCGGGGCGGCCCCCCACAGCGGGAGCGACGGGAACCAAGACACTCGATCAATTTACGGTCGACCTGACCCTGCGGGCAAAGCAGGGGGAGATCGACCCCGTCTTGGGCCGCGACGCCGAGATCCGCCAGGTCGTGGACATTCTCACCCGGCGCCGTCAAAACAACCCGATCTTGACAGGCGAGGCGGGTGTCGGCAAGACCGCGGTCGTGGAGGGATTCGCCCTAAGAATCGCCGCGGGCGACGTGCCGCCGGCCCTCCGGGATGTAGCCATCCGCACACTTGATCTGGGGCTGCTCCAGGCCGGTGCGGGAATCAAAGGCGAGTTCGAGAACCGGCTCAAATCGGTCATCGATGAAGTGAAGGCATCCTCTCGGCCGATCATTCTGTTCATCGACGAGGCGCACACCATGATCGGCGCCGGAGGCCAGGCAGGGCAGGGAGACGCGGCCAACCTGCTCAAACCGGCGCTTGCCCGGGGCGAATTGAGGACGATCGCCGCGACAACCTGGGCGGAGTACAAGAAATACTTCGAAAAGGACGCAGCCCTGGCACGCCGGTTCCAAGTGGTCAAGGTCGAGGAACCCAGCGAATCGGCGGGCATCGAGATGATGCGGGGCCTCGTGTCGACCCTGGAACGCCATCACAACATACGAATCCTCGAAGAGGCTGTGACCGACGCCGTCAAGCTCTCCCATCGCTATATCTCGGGGCGGCAACTCCCCGACAAGGCAGTCAGCCTGCTCGACACGGCCTCGGCCCGCGTGGCGATCAGCCACTCAGCCACGCCTCCCGCCGTGGAGGACTGCCGGCGGCGGATTGAGCAACTGTCGATCAGCCTGGAGATTCTCGAGCGGGAGAGGCTTTCGGGCGCCAACAACCAGGAACGCATCAACGAGCTGACCGAGACACGCGTGGCGGCGCAGAAGGAACTGGATGGGCTGGAGGCTCGCTGGAAAGAAGAAGCAGAGCTCGTCAGCCGGATCCGCCAGATCCGAGTGCAACTCGAAGGCAAGAAGGCAGAAGTCGAAGCGGGACCCACTGGTGGCGATGGGGCGAAGCAACCCGGCCCGACGCAGCAGGCCGGTGAGTCGGCAGAGGCAATGGAACTCACCGCTGAACGCAGGTCCGAACTCCTCGCGGAGTTTGCCGAGCATTCGTCGCGTCTGGCGAAGCTCCAGGGAGACTCCCCGCTGATGCACGTGTGCGTCGACTCGCAAGCGATTGCCGAAGTGGTTTCCGGCTGGACGGGGATCCCGGTCGGCCGGATGGTCACCGACGAAATCCGCGCGGTACTGGCCCTCAAGGAGCAGATGGAGAAACGTGTCGTGGGCCAATCCCATGCCCTCGAGGCGATCGCCCAGCGAATCCGTACGTCGCGGGCGAATCTCACCGACCCCAGGCGGCCGATCGGCGTGTTCCTGCTGGTGGGCCCCAGCGGCGTGGGCAAGACCGAGACGGCAATCACTCTGGCCGAACTCCTTTATGGAGGGGACCAGAACATGACGGTCATCAACATGTCGGAGTTCAAGGAAGAGCACAAGGTGTCGCTGCTGATGGGCTCTCCGCCGGGATATGTGGGCTACGGGGAGGGGGGCGTCCTCACTGAGGCGGTGAGGAGGCGGCCCTACAGCGTGGTGCTGCTGGATGAAATGGAGAAGGCCCATCCCGGTGTGCAGGACATTTTCTACCAGGTATTTGACAAGGGCACGCTTCGCGACGGGGAAGGCCGCGATATCGATTTCAAGAATACCGTCATCCTCATGACCTCCAACGCCGCCACGGATTTGATCATGAAGCTCTGTGCCGATCCGGAAACGCGTCCCGACGCGGAGGCGTTGGCGGCGGCGCTGCATCCGGAACTGGTCAAGACCTTCAAGCCGGCGTTCCTCGGCAGGGTCACGATCCTGCCCTATTATCCTCTCGGCGATGAGGTCTTGCGACGAATCGTCGAGCTGCAGCTCGACCGCATTGCCCGCCGGATCCGGGAGAGTCACCGCGCCAAGCTCTCTTGTGATCCGGACCTGGTCGCCGGCATCGCCAGCCGCTGCACCGAAGTGGAGAGCGGCGCACGCAATGTCGACCACATCCTGACCAGGACCCTTTTGCCCGACCTCGCCTCGGAATTCCTTGCCCGAATGACAGGCGAACAGCCAATCAACGAAGTCCGGGTTCTCATGGGAGAAAACGGACGATTTCGCTATGAGTTTTCATGAACCGCCCAGTTGCGGGTGAACCACCCGCAAGGCGGCGTTGTACTCGCCACGGCACCCGATCGTTCAGCCGACAGGACCCAAGTGGAAAGAACCCCCGAAAAGGTGTCGACCACCTATTTCGGGTGATTGATGCGGAGGGGGGGTGTCGCAAGACTGCCAATCGCCTTCCCTTCGGTTCCGAGAGGCCTTTCAGGTCGAGCGCACGTTGTTGCAGGGCCATGGGGCGATCGTGTGTGGTCCGTGGCGGCTGATCCCGTCGATCGGGCATATCTCCTGTGGCTCACTTGCGAAGCGGGTCATCCGACAAGGTTTGCGGGTGAACGCTCGGGAAACCATGTTGTCTGGAAGACAGCAACTCGTGATTACGAACTTGTCGGAAAAGTACGCAACCTTTTCAGCGATCGCACGAGAATCGAAGTAGAAGTGACAAATGTGGCCAATGGAACGCCGAGAAGTTCTATGAACTTGACAAACGGTTTCAAGACTACGACGAAAGCCTCCGATGGGCAAGAGTCTTCAGAATCGCAGGTTTTGAAATCGGCTCCAAGAGTACCTACCTCGTTCTTCCAAGCCAGGCGGGTGGAGTCTCGACGGTCCGGCGGCGAAAATTAACCCATTTTTTTCAGACGGAGGTCAACATGGCCGCTTACATCAAGTTCGATGGGGTCGACGGCGAATGCAAGGACAAGGACCACAAAAGCTGGAGTGATATCGACTCCTTCCAACAAGGAGTCTCGCAGCCTGGCGGTGGCGCAACCGGCGCGGCCAGGCGACGCGGCGACGTGGTCATGCACGACGTCGTTATCGGCAAGCAACTCGACAAATCGTCGCCCAAACTCGCAGAAGCGGTATGCAACGGCAAAGTGTTCCCGAAAGTGGAGATCCACCTGACCGCCTCCTATACCGACGAGGGCCGGAAAACCTACCTGGCCTATGAACTGAAGAACGTGCTGGTGAGCAGTTACCAGATTGGTGGAGCCGGTCAGTCCGAGCAAGTGCCGATGGAAACGGTCTCGTTGAATTTCGAGGAGATCAAGTTCACCTACACCGAGAACGACGCGGCCGGTAAGAAGAAGGGTCACGTGGAGTACACCTGGAAGGTTGAAGAAGGCGAGAAGTAACGCCAGTCGGATCGGCCGACTCGATCGATGCCGAATCGCCAGCCGGTGTCAGGTCCCTTGGACTCGGTATCGGCTGGCGGCCCGACGGGCCGAACCGGCCAGCGGTTCGTTACCCGCCGGGCTGTCGCGGCAGGAGCGAGCCGAACGTGTTGTCGTCGACGCCGCGGCGTGATGGGTGTCGTCGAGTCGTCAACGAAAGCCTATCCTCAATCGCCGGAGTGCCATCGACCGACGGCGTGAAGATTTTTCAAACCCCCGCCAGCGTCACCCCTCGAAATACCACGGAAATTGCCATGGCCCTCAAACAAGAAAAGCGGATGCTCAGGCTCAAGACGCCGCTGGGTGAGAATCAGCTCGTGGCCACGGGCTTTCGCGGTCACGAGGAGGTCTCCCGTTTGTTCCGCTTCGAAGTGGACATGATCTCCGACAACCCCGGTATTGCGGCTTCGCAGATCGTGGGCAAAGGCGTAACGCTGAGTATCGAGTTGAGCGACGGTTCGTTGCGGCATTTCCATGGATTCGTGAAGCGATTCTATGCGGGCGACGAGGACCGCGAGGGTCGGCGCAACTACCGGGCGGAAGTCGTTCCCTGGCTCTGGTTTCTGACCAGGACCTCCGATTGCCGGATTTTTCAGGAAAAGACGGCGCCCGAGATCATCCAACAGATCTTTCAGGATCTCGGATTCAGCGATTTCACTTCCCAGATTCAAGGCAGCCACCCCACGAGGACATACTGTGTCCAGTACCGGGAGACCGACCTGGATTTCGTGTCCCGGCTGATGGAAGAGGAAGGCATTTTCTACTTCTTCCGCCATGAAGAGGGCAAGCACACCATGATCCTGGCCGATCAGAAGGGTGCCTACCAGACATGCACCGAGTCGCAGGTGGACCATCCGGTGGATACCGGCACTCGGGCAGTAACCGACCACATCACCGACTGGCAGCACCGCTACGAATTCCGTTCGGGCAAATGGGCCCAAACGGACTACAATTTCATCGATCATCCGCCGCGTAGCGAACAGACACACGCCAATCTGCTGATGACCAACGAGAATTCGACGATCCAGCTCGACAATATGGACAAGTACGAGTTCTACGACTATCCGGGGATCTATGCGAGCAAGGACGAAGGCACCACCCTGACGCGGATCCGCATGGAGGAGGAGGAGACGCCGTATGACGTCGTTGACGCCTCAAGCAACTGCAAATCGTTCGTTGCCGGCCACAAGTTCACGATCCGCAACCACCAGTCGAGTTCGGAAGAGGGGAAGACATTCGTCATCACGTCGATCGACCACGAAGGCCAGGAGCCGTTGGGCTACGAAACGGGCACCCAGGTCAAGCTGGATTACCGCAACACGTTTCAGTGCATTCCCGATTCGGTGACGTTCCGCCCCGCCAGGCTCACTCCACGGCCGGTCGTGCGTGGCGTGCAGACCGCGATCGTCACCGGCCCGCCGGGGGAAGAGATCTGGCCGGACCAGTACGGGCGAGTCAAGGTCCAGTTCCACTGGGATCGGGAGGGGAAACGGGACGAAAACACCTCATGCTGGATCCGCGTTTCGCAACCTTATGCGGGCAAGAGTTGGGGTTGGATGTGCATCCCGAGAATCGGCCAGGAGGTGGTCGTCAGTTTTCTCGAAGGCGACCCCGATCAACCGCTGATCACCGGCGTGGTCTACAATGCCGAACAGATGCCCCCCTACGAACTCCCGGCAGAGAAAACCAAGAGCTACCTGAAGACCAACTCGTCACCCGGTGGTGAAGGCTACAATGAACTTCGTTTCGAAGACAAGAGCGACGAGGAGCAGATTTTTCTGCACGCTCAGCGTAACCTGGACACGCGGGTCCGTGCCGATTCGATGGAGAACGTCGGCGGTGACCGGCATCTGATCGTCGGTGGCCAGGAAGGGGGCGGCAAATCCGGTGACCAATACGAAATGGTCTATCGCGACAAACACCTCAAGGTGCACCGCGATCACCAGGAGCACATCGGCGGCGATATGAAGCTCCTGATCGGAGGCATCGACGGCCCAGGCAATCAGGACATCGTGGTCCAGAACGACCGGAAGGAAAAGGTCGGCAGCGACTGCCACCTGACGGTGGGCGGCGATCACAACGAGAAGGTCGGCGGCAATCAATCCCTCCAGGTCGGGTCCAATCTCCAGGAAAAGGTCGGGCAGAACTACGCGTTGGAGGCCGGCAGCGAAATTCACCTGAAGGGCGGCATGAACGTGGTGATCGAGGCGGGCATGATGCTGACGCTCAAAGGCGCTGGGGGCTTCATCACGATCGGTCCGGCGGGAGTCACCGTCCAGGGTATCCTTGTCAACATCAACAGCGGCGGAGCTGCCGGGGCCGGAAGCGGCTCGATTCCGACCGACCCCCAGCCCCCCAAGGATGCCGCGCCCGTGGAACCGACTCCGGCCGACGATTCGGCGTCAGGACAGAAATCCACACCGTTTTGAGTCTCACAGAGATCGATAAGAACCATCCGTGGCCAGCGAGCGCCGAGATGCGAGTGATACTGGAAGTCGTCTCAGGACCGGAGCAGTCGCGAAAGACCCCCTTGAGGGCTGGGCAGAGGCTGCAGGTCGGCCGCACCGAATATGCGGACCTGACGCTGGCCGGAGATGATCATATGTCGAGCCTGCACTTCGCCCTCGAAACGCACAGCGATGGGTGCTGCGTCGAGGACCTCGGCAGCAGCAACGGGACGTTCGTGAACGGCCTGCCGCTGACCACCGCAACGATCGTGTATGACGGCGATCGGATCCTGGCGGGCGAAACCGAATTCGTCGTGCACGTCGAGGACGTGCAGCGGCAGACGGTGATTCGCGAGCGGCCCGGCCCGGGCAGCACGACAGCCGCGGCCGCCCGGCTAGCCGTACCTCCGGCTGGCAAGGTCACCTATACGGTCGAGATCGGAAACTCGCGGCTCCCTGCGCTGCGTGGAATAACGAGCGAGGTGCTGCCGCAACAACTGGCCGCCATGCTGAGCCGGAAACTCCCTATGTACCTGGTGGTCGATCCCGGCAGGGCCGGTGAGCCACTTCCCGAGGAGCTTGCGGCGCCGGAATACTTGTTCAACTGGTTTCCTGAGGAATCCCGCGAAGTATTCTCGCAAGTGATCCTCTCGAGTTCCGATCCGGTGGACCTGTTTTCGTGGATCGAGAGGGCGTGGGGTAAGGACGCTCTGGTCTGCCTTTTCTCGCGTGCGGATCGCTTGGAGCTGCTGGCCCACCTGCGCCGCACGGCGGGAGCGTACGCACGGCCCACGATCTTGACACCTCACCTGCAACTGGCTGCCCCGGAAGGGGTGAGAAACTTGTTCGCCGGCATGGAGGCGGCACTGATGGAAGGCGTTTCGCCCGGCGAGTGGCTTCTGATCGGCCAGGAGACGCTTCTGCCGGTGATCGAGGGATTCGGGTTCCAGAAGGTTTCGGAACGGCGAGTCGGGCAACCAGCCTGTCCGTCTCCCGAAGGCAAATGAGCAGAAAGAAGAATGAGCGATGTTTCCGGCAGCACGAATCTGCGACCCAATCACCCACGATCTGCTGTGTCCCAGCGGGCTGATCGGGCCTGGCATGCCCGCGCCGTGCCCGATGTGCGCCAGCGGGCCGGTGATCATTGAAGGCATGCCGGCGGCCCATGTACTGTGCACGGTGGTGTGTACGGGCGTGATCAGCGCCGGCCTGGTCCATCCGCCTCCTCCGGCACCGCCGCCCCCGCCGATTGTCACGGGATCGACGACCGTGTTTATCCATGGATTTCCTGCGGCCCGCTGGTTTCCGGCGCCCGATATCGGAGGGTGCGGCGTGTTCCTGGGCAATCCCGCATTGGCCGCCACACGCACGGTGCTGATCGGCGGATGAGCGAGCGTCGAGAATCGATTCCAGGTGCGAGAATGCGAGTGATCCTTGAAGTCACGTCGGGATCGGCCGTCGGGCGAAAGCTGCTGCTCGACACCGGCCAGCAGCGATACGTTGGCCGAAGCGAGTGGACAGACATGTGTTTCAGTTGGGACGGGCACATGTCGGCCCGGCACTTCGCGCTCTCGGCCGAGAAGGATCACTGCGTTGTGGAGGACCTGCAGAGTTCCAACGGCACGTTCGTCAACGGCAAGCCGATCTGCGGCCGTGCCAGAGTCCGCCACGGCGATGAAATCCGTGCGGGCGAAACCACCTTCCGGATCAGAACCGAAGATTCGGAGTTGCTCCGCGGCACGGCGCCGATCTCCCGGAAGGGCACCGCCGTGGCAACGGCAGTTCAGGCGACTGAGCGAGCGACCTTCACGGTCGAGAGTTGCGACTCCGGACTGACGCTCTGCCGGGGCGACACCTCCGAAATCGCTCCGGAGGAAGTGGCGCTGCGGCTTGGCCGGCTCCACCCCGCATGGCTGGTTGTGGACTTCAACCGTCTGGGCGCGGACCGACCGGCCGACCTGAAAGACCCCGAGTATTTGTTTGATTGGTTTCCGGCCCATGTTGCAGCCATGGTTTCCCCGATCGTGATTTGCCAGAGCGACACGCAAGCCTGGGGGGAACTGCTGAGCAGCGGCTGGGGCGAAGATGCCGTGGTCTGCCTGTTCTCCGACCTGGAGAAGTCGGATCTGCTGGAACACTTACGGAAGTCGATCGGCCCGTCGCGGCTTGGAAACTCGCCGGCGGGATTGGTCGGCTTGTGCTGGCCGAGCGTCATGGCACTTTACTTGGCGCACAATCGGCCAGCCTCAGCAGCGGCGATTCTCTCGGGGATCGTGGCAGTCCTCACGGAGTTTCCAGACCTGCCGATTACATGGCAATTGTTCGGAGAGCATAGAATTGTTTCCCTGTTGCAGGAAGTTGGTTTGGAGCGGGCGGATGCCAATCGCTCGTGATATGGAGGGTCGAGGCCGTAGAACGAACCTCCGCGGATTCGGTCAGACAATCAAATCGGCCCACTTGGGAGCCAGCGATGCCCGCCGCCGCGCGTGCCGGAGACATGCATGTTTGTCCCGCCCACGATGGCGTGATCGCGCACCGTGGCGGGCCGGTGACCATGGGCTGCCTTCACGTACTGATCGCAGGCCAGCCGGCAGCAAGGGTCGGCGACTCGGCCGCTTGTGCCGGACCGCCCGATGCCGTTGCCATGGGATCGTTCACGGTCTTCATCGGCGGAAGGCCGGCAGCGAGGTTGGGAGACATAACGGCCCATGGAGGCAGGTTGACGGCCGGTTGTTCGCAAGTCCAGATTGGCTAAACCAGAGTTTGCTGAAACTGTCCCTTGTATTTGGAGATTGTCATCATGAAACGAAACAGACCATGGCGTCATTTCACACTGGGAGTGGCCTTGTTGCTCGCCGGCGCGGCGACTCGCGGCCTGGCGGAAGAGGAGTTGACCTACCGGGATCTGGCCCGAAAGTACTTTGCGGAAGGTGACGGAAAGCCGATCAGCAAATTCGTTGGTCTTTCCGAGGAGGTCAAGCACGTCGTAGCACTCGACTACACTGTGCTCATCCGGAAGGACGGCAAGGAAACAGCCATTGACCCCAAGGATTATCATTTTGCGCTGGGCGACGCGATTCGCATCAAGATCCAGCCGGTGAGCGACACGTATATCTACATTTTCCACCAGGGCGCAAGCGGCGAGCGGAACTGCCTGCTGCCGACCGAGCGGGAGACGCCGCCGCTGCTGAAGGCCAACGCTTCGTTTGTCCTGCCCTCGGACGGATACTTCGAGTTTGTCACACCACCGGGTAATGAGGAAATTGTCGTGGTCGCCACCGAAAGGCCGATCGCGGAACTGGCCGTGCTGGCCGACGTGGTGTTCAAGAAGGAGGGCGATGCTCTCACGCCTCAGGAGCAGGCAGTCAAGGACAGCCTCAAAGCCACGGTCCAGAAAACGCTGACCTCGATTCGGAGCCGCCACAATGAAACGATGACGTTCCGTGGTCTTCCCAATCGAAAAGATCGGGAACAATTCGCCGAGAAGGTTGAGAAGGCCGCCCCGACGCAGGTGGTGGTCGAGGAGCCGCCGCACGGTGATTCCCAGGGAACGCTGGCAATGGTGGTGAGCACCGACAAGGCTCCCAACCTCTACGTGACGATTCCGCTTGTTTCGATCGACAAACCGACCGGCGATCCCTCGGGCGCCAAGCCGCAGGAATAAGTGGAACGGGATGATTCGCGCGCAAGGAGGCGTTCGGGAGATGGCCGCACGGGGTCGTCCCGCACTGGGCTTGCGCCAGTGTTGGGCGTGCCATGCCGCCGCAAAGCTCCGTGGTTGTCAGTTGCCAATCCGCGTTTGAGATTCAAGGGGAATGAGATGATCCAGATCCGGTCGGCAGGCGTGTCCATTCTGCAGTTGGCCGTGGTGATTGCCAGTGCCGTCGCGCAGCCGTCGGTCTCCGCATTGGCCCAGCAACCTGACGAGCAAACCCGTGATCTGGCGCGGGTCCGATTGGAGCAGGAGGCGAACCCTCGCTTGCGACTCGACACCGGTGGCCACACAGCGGTCGTACGCGGGCTGGCGTTTCTGCCCGGTTCCGAACGTCTTTGCTCAGCAGGTCTGGACAAAGACGTGCTGGTCTGGAATGTGAAGACTGCACTACGCGACCTGCGGCGGGCCTTTCTGCGCGAGCGGACGATCCGCTGGCAGGTTGCCAGGGGACTGCGAGGAAGCATCTACGCCCTGGATGCCGCGCCGAGCGACGGTCTGCTGGCAATCGCGGGGTACGGGGCCATGGGAGGCACGGGTGAGATTCTGCTCGTAAATCCGCTGGACGGCTCGCTCGTCGGCGCGCTGGACCGACATCGGCAGACAGTCTCCGCCCTGGCTTTTTCCGCCGACGGCAACTGGCTGGCTTCGATCGATCTGGACGGACGGGCAACGGCCTGGAAGCGCGAGGGCTGGCAGCCCGTTGGCCTCGACGAGCCGGATTCAACCACCTACGGGGTCGAGACGGCCGGAAAAATTGCGGCAACGACCGACATCCGGCCTATCGTCATCGCGGGCAACACGCACGCCGTTCTCCCCCACCATGCAAAGACCGTTCGGGATGGGATCCACGAGTGGCAACTGCGAGTCGTCGACCTGGCCGATCCCGCCCGGTCGCGGCTGCTCGAAACCGTGCACCGCGGCATGGTTACCGCGCTGGCCGCAACATCCGATGGGCGCCTGCTTGCCTCGGCCGACCTCGAAGGCCATTTGTATGTGTGGGATTTGCAGACGAACCAGCCGCCGCGGAGCCTCAACCCGGGTGCCAGCGCGATTTCCATGAGTTTCAGCCCCGACGGCAAGACCCTTGCTCTCGGGACGGCCGTTCGGCCGGGAGAAAAGGAGAGTCAGGTCCAGGTTTGGGACATTGCCGCCGGAGTACTGCAACACCGGTTTACACTCCCCGATCATGTTTGGGCCTGCCGAATCAGCCCCGACGGCACGAGGCTGGCCCACAGTGGCGGCAAGAACCATGAGGTGTTCATCAGGTCGATCAGCGACATCGCGACCGCCGTGGCTCTCCGCGGCACCGGCACGCGGGTGCTCAAGGTGGCCTTTGAGAAGGCAAGCCCGTCCCGTCGTCTGGCCTTTGGCTGGGATGTCCACGATCGTGGATTCAACGACTACGCCGACCTTCAAGCCGTGTTCGATTCGGAGAAACTGCAATTGGAGCGTCCGGCGTCGCTTCCCGCAGACGATTGGCTGACGGCCGAGTCGTTCCAGGGCGGTTGGGGGGTGAAACGTCAAACCGACGGATCCCTTCGGCTCTATCGCGGTCAAACGGCCGCGGGGACAATCCAGTTGGATCCCGTGCTGGAGGGCGCCGCGCGATGCTATTGCTGGATTCCGGACGGGAACGGCGATCCGGCGGCAATCGCTATTGGAACCGACGGCCAGAACAGTATTCACGTTTTCCGGTTGGCCGAAACGGGCGTCTGTCCGCTGCTGAGGCAGTTTCGCGGCCACAGCGACTACGTGGCTTCCGTGGGAGTTTCTGGCGATGGACGCTACCTTGCCTCGGGTTCGGCGGATGGGACCGTCTGCATCTGGAGCCTCGAGTCGTACGAGAACGGAGCGGCCGCGTTGGGCCGCTGGGGAGCACAGTTCACAATCAAGAACGATCAGCTTGTGGCAACCACGGTTCTACCGGCCGGCCCACTTTTCGCCAAGGGACTCCGCGAGGGAGACGTGCTCGGCGAGATAAGCTGGCCGGTTCCTGCCGGCGAAAACGGCCAGCAGTCGGAGAGTCGCCCTGAAGCGATCGCGCGGCGTCTGGAGGAGCTGCCATGGATGACTCAAGTGAGATTCACGGTCACAAGCGGTAACGGATCGCGCAGTGTCTTCCAAAGGGTTCCGGCCTGGCAACCACTGGCCACCCTGTTTGCCAGCACCAACGGCGAGTGGGCCTACTGGACACCGGAAGGATACTACGACGCATCGGTAAACGGCCACACACTCTTCGGTTGGCAGGTTAACCGCGGCTTGAATACATTGCCTGATTTCTATCGAGCCGATCAGTACCAACAGACCCTCGAACGACCGGCGGTGATGGGGCGGCTGCTCAGCGCCGGAAGTCTGCAGAAGGCGCTGGACGAAGCGGCAGAAGAAGTGCCGGTGAAAGTTCACGAAGTCCTTCCGCAGAAGATCGCGGCAACACCGCGGGTGGAGATCCTCTCGCCGCGGCCAGGCACGGTGATCGAAGACGGCTTCACACGCGTGACGGCGCGAATCAGCACACCCCAGGCCAGCAGGCTTGTCAAGGCGAAGGTATTTGCCAACGGGGTGGTGGCGACGGAGCGGCAGACAGTCCAACAGCGGGATCTGCCGGACGGCTCGGAAGTGACTTACCAGTGGAATGTCCCGCTCCCGGCCGACGAGCGTGCCCTGATCCAGTTGATCGTGGCTACCGACACACCGATAGGGGCTTTCAGCAATGTCGTCGTCGATCGCAGGCAAGGCCCGGCGGGAGCGGAGAGCCTGCCGCGACTGTATCTGGTGGCGGTTGGAATCAACCAGTATTCCGACACGGAAGTGCCGGCTCTCGCCTTCTCGGTGGCCGATGCTAAGGCCGTTTCAGATCGCATGCAATCGGGCTCCGAGAGTCTCTACGATGTGAAGGAGGTTACTTTCCTGAGCGATTCCGAAGTCACGCCCGGCAACTGGCGGACGGCGCTGGAACGAATTGCCCAGGAACTCAAACGATCCGCTCGTCCCGACGACCTGCTGGTCGTGTTCATGGCAGGCCATGGAGTGGTGGATGCTGCGAGCGAAAAGTACTACTATCTCGGCCACGAGGCTCGTGTTGCCGACATCTTCGAGGACGATTTCAAAAGCTGCATCTCCTGGGAGGATTTTCGAAGCCTCGCGGACGTGCCGTGCAGGAAACTCGTCGTGCTCGATACCTGCCACAGCGGCGCTGTTCAGCCCCTTCGGTCCGAGGCACTGAAGACGGGCCTCCGCGCCTTGCAGGAGGACGTTGTGCTGGCGGTTACGGCATCGGCAGGCCATGAGAAGGCCGCCGAGAACAAATCCTGGGGACACGGCATCTTCACGAAATGTCTCCTGGAAGCCTTATCGGGCCGGGCCGACGACTCCGGTGATGGCATGGTCACGCTCGACGAAGTCATTTCTTACGTGACCAGGTCGGTTTGTGAAGCGACAGGCG
This sequence comes from uncultured Planctomycetaceae bacterium, assembly GCA_964429355.1. GTDB lineage: Bacteria > Planctomycetota > Planctomycetia > Pirellulales > Thermoguttaceae > JAAYAY01. The sequence goes on from CAYSCH010000015.1 coordinate 44,961, forward strand.
GGCGTCAGAATCCCTCCGCCGGCCCCGGCGAGATCTTGCCGTTCGTAACCCTTCCCCTTGCCCGTGTCCCTGGGCCGAAGGCGGCTGGTGGATGAGGCGGGCCGGTCGATACGCATCGAGAGTCTCTGCCAGAGCGCAGGAGCCTCGGGTGGGCGGGGAACCGAGGAGTCGGCGATGGTATCGGGATCGGCGCCAAGAATCTCGCTCACACAGGGGGATTGAACCGCCAACCGATCCATGGCGAAATGAAGACGGCTGGCTGAACCCGGAAACCGACGACAAACGCCGCATGCCGCTGTCCGGGGGGCCGCCGGTGAACAACGGAGATTGACCATGGCTGCCAAAGATTGGCGCGGGGGTACCGCTGGAGGCGGTTGGCGACCGGACCGGGCTAAGCCGACCAAGGCTCCCCGGGGCGAGGGGGGGTGGTCTGCGCGCAAAGATCGGAATTACGAGCGAGCGGAGCGGCACTACCGATTGCGGTTGATTGGAGGGTTGTTGACCACCGCGGCGTTGATCGCCGGATTCATCGCGTATCTGGTTTTCATCCCCGTCAGGACTCCACTTCTGGTCGTGGCAACGACAGACTACCGTTCCCCCATCCCGCCCAACGCCTGGGTCCAGGAAGACCTCGAGAAGTTGGCCTCGCTGGATCGCAAGGAGACGGTCAAATTCGTCTCCATACCTTGGGAGTCGCAGGAACAGGGGCTGCGAGAGGTGCGGAGCCAACTCGACGCGATCAAACCTGGCGGGCCGCGCAAGGACCTTGTCATGATCTACCTGAGCATGCACGGCCTTGTCGATGGCGATGGCGAACCGTGCCTTCTCCCTCCGGGAGCATCTCCCCTGGACAGCAAGACCTGGTTGCCTCTCCGGGTCTTGCTCGACCGCTTGTTCCGGCAGGACGGACCCGGGGATGGCACCAAGAGGCTGCTGATCCTGGACTGCACGCGTCTGGATGCGCAGTGGAAGATCGGACTGCTGGCCGGCGGCTTTGCCGAGCGAATGGAGCGCGTCGTCGAGGGCATGGCAATCCCAAACTTGCTGGTCCTCAGTGCTTCGGGACCGGGTGAGATCACCCATGGTGCACCTGCCCTGGGAGGTTCGGCGTTCGTGCATTTTCTCCGGCAAGGCCTGGATGGGGCCGCCGACACCGGAAAGTCAGGCAATTCTGACGGCCGTGTGAGTCTCAAGGAACTGCACTCCTACCTCGATGCCCAGGTGGGACAATGGGCGATTGAAAAACGGTTCGACTCCCAGCATCCTGTGCTCTTGCCCAAGGGGGCCGACTGCTCTTTGGTCTACGCTCGGAAACGCACCGAACTCGACTCGTCGGCGGTCAAGACAGATTCCGATCCGCGTTGGACCGACATCGCCGCACTCTGGCTCCGGCATGAAGCCCTGGCCACCAGCAAGACGAAACGTGGCGATCCCTTGGCCTGGGAGGAGTTTCAGCACGGTTTGCTGCGGCTGGAGCAGCTCGTTCTGGCCGGCGCCGCGTATCAGGCCGAATATCGGGATACACTCCGGCGGATGAACGCTCTGGCAGACACCCTGGTTCAAGACTCGCTTCCCGACGATCTTGCCGCGTACAGCCTGCCCCTTGCACGCCGCTTGCGCCAGAATCCGGAAATTGATCGGCAGAGAGAGCAGATCCTGGCAGATCTTGCGAAGCTGGAGAGCCCGGAATCCCCGGCACCGAAATCGGGACCAGACCTCCCTGCGGCCACCGCGGAGTCTCCCGAGGCGAAGCCGGCCCCCAAAGCCGACGCCCAAAGCCCGCCAGCCCAACAGGCTCCCTCCGACAGCGAGGCCCCGGGCAAGAGTGGCGCCAACGATGTCCCGCCGGAGTCGAAGCCCGATATCGCCCCGACGGCAGAGCCAGCAGCCGATTCGGCTCCGACACCCGATGCCGCGCCGGGTCCGAAGCCCGAAGCCGCGCCGGCTCAAACCAAGGAGCCCTATTCGTATCTGGCGGTTGCGGACGCCGGATGGAAGAGCCTGCTGGAGAAACCCGATCCGGCACAGATTCCGCGGATCTTGTCGCTGGCCGACAACTCGCGGCGCACTCTGCGCACCGACGTAGTTGAACTCCATTTTCTGCGGCTTCTCGAGGCCAACCTGGACTGGGACACCTCGGCCGGGCACCTGCCAATGGCCTTGCTCACCCACGGTTTTGCGGAAGAGGCTGCGGCGCCTGCCGAGTCGCGGGCGCTTTTCTGGACAGAAAGCCTCATCGACGAGGCCGACGCAAGCCGGCGAAACGGCAACGACCAGTTCTTCGTTGGCTCTCCGGCCTGTCTGGCTGAGGCGAAGCGCTTCTGGCAGGAGGCCGTCGGCGACAGCGCCGCCGGCAAGGGCTACGAGTTTGCAGCGTTGCGGGGGGAGCAGGTGGCCGCGGCCTACCGTCTTCGCGACCGGGCATGGTCGGAATCGCCCTACCTGGCGCAGTGGATTCTTTCGCGAACGTATGAAGACGGCCTTGCCGACCCGAGCGATCTTCGGGACCTGCTCGTGAGCCTGAGGCAATTCACCAGGCTTCTTGAGGAAGGTCTCGAACAGGGCCGGTGGAGCGATGAACTGACCGGTGCTCAGACAACCGTCGACGGTGCACTCGGCCGTCTGGAGAAGGCATTTGCCGACGATTGTTACCAGTTGAGAACCAGCGCCGGCGACGACCGGAAGACGTTGCGAAACGCGGAACTGGCCTTGCAGACACCGCTACTGACCGGTCAGCAGCGCAACCTGCTGCGCGAAAAATGCCTGCGAATTCTGGCCTCGCACACCGCTGCCGAGGCAACGCGAGCCGTTGCCGCGAGCGAGACCTCGCCGCCGGCGGCCGAGTTGGCCAAGAGTCCTCAACTGGTCAGTGCGATCGACCGCCTCGGCCGATGGCCGCTCCATCCGGCCCTGTTTCTGCTCGACCGGTCTCCCTTGGAAGACGGCAATCCGCAGGCACGCAGCGAGACGCGAGACCTGACGTTCCTCGACGAGAAAGCCGCGGAAAAGGCCGGTCGTGATCGAGAGTCGGTGCTCGACGACCTTGCCCGGCAGGGCGAGGAAGTACGGCGTTTGCTTGCGGCCACCGGCGACGACGCGGAACGATGGAGCGGCGAGTCGGATCGCAGGCTGAAACTGAGCGAGAAGGAAGGGGGACCACCGGCCACCCTTCGCGCCGGCTATAGCAAGGCAGAACGGCTGATCGGTGTATCGGCACCGCTGGTGGCCCGGCGTCTGTGGCCCGGCGAAGACGACAGTCCCGCCAATCGATTGCGGCGGCTCGATCTGTATTTCCTCCTCCAGTGGCATTGCCGGCGGGCCGGCGACGATTTCTGGGGACCGGCGCCGGAAGCCAAGACGTGTTTCTTTCAGATTGCCGCAACCGACTATCTCGAGTCGGCGAACAGGTTGTTGCCGATCCCCGATCCGCTGGCAGGCGAGGAGTCCTCGGCGAAACAGATGCTGGTCCCCCGGATAGAAGCGGCCGAGCAAGGGGCCCGGATCGATGCGCCGGACCTGACGCTGATTGACGAAGATGCCTTTCTTCCGCACTCCAGTTCCATCACAGCTCCGGAACAATTCCCGCAAGGGGTGGCTGCATTGGGGCTGCATGCGGCCGACGGCCAGCCGATTGAGGTCCGCGTCAACCAGGACTTGGCCCAGCGCCGGCTGGCCATCCCGATTGGCGGTTCGGCGGCGCCGCAATCGTTTGGTTACTCTGTACCGAACGACGAACGGGTCCAGAGCGCGACGCAATTGCGTATTTCAGGCTTCTTTCGCGGGCATATCGTCAAGCGGCCGGTCGCGCTGATTCACCCGGAGGCCAGCGTGGAAGTTGTCTACGTCCGTCCTGTCTACCCTCCTCCCACCGTGACGGTTCGCGGAGCGATCCGTGATCCGGGCTACTCCGTGTTCGTGTTCGATTGTTCGTGGAGCATGAACGCCCACATTGGCGGCGACGAGACGAATCCGCGGCGTATCGATACGGCGCGAAATGCCCTGGAGGAAATTCTTGTCCGGCTGGTCAAGTCGGAGAATCCCCATCGGGTAGGTGTGCGGATTTACGGCCACCGGGCAGGCTGGAACCCGCGAAATCAGAATGAGATCTTTACCCGCCCGCCCGGGCTGAACATCCATCCGAGCGAGGATGTGGAACTGGTACTCCGGCCCGGCCGCTTCACGGAAGTTGAACTCGAGGCCGTCCGGCAGCGGCTCGACGGACTGCAGCCGACCGGCGAGACACCGCTGTACCTGTCGATCATTCAGGCGATCGGCGATCTTCGCGCCGCCGGGGAGACTTCGCAACGGCACATTGTTGCGATCACCGATGGTTTCAATCAACAAAGCAGTGGGGGGCCGGCAGGGTCGCGCAAATACCGCAAAGACGTGGAAGACGAACTCAACCTGGCCGGCAATCAGAGCATCCAGCTCGACATTATCGGCTTCGACATCACGGCTCAAGATCCGGCCGGAGAGCGAAGCCTCGCCGACCTCAAGGAGCTGGCCCGGCGAACGGGCGGCGCGTTCTACCCGGCAAACGATCCCAGCGGACTGGTCGAAGCACTGGAAAAATCTCTCCAGCTCAGCCGATTCGTCGTGCTGCCGGCGAACGAAAGCGGGGTGCCGGCGGCGAAGCCGATCGACCTGGGGCACACCTGGGAAATCGACCATCCCTTGGGACGGAAACTTGCGTACCAGGTGCGGCTTGACGCCCCTGGACGGGTCGCC
>CAYSCH010000016.1:0-49281 GCA_964429355.1 uncultured Planctomycetaceae bacterium
GGCTGCACGGAGATCAAGTACTCATTCTTATGTCCCGACTGACGTCATGTCTCCTACCGATCTCTCACTGGTCACCCCCGACTACTCACCGGGCGAGGCCGCATGGTTCTTCGCCGTGCTTGCGGTTGCCGTCCTCCTGCCCGGCCGCGCCCTCCGCAGGCAATTCGGTCTGAGCAGCGGGGATCTCTGGCACCGCTGGGCTCTCAGCTCGGTTTTGGGCGTGCTCTGGACCAGTCTGCTGTACTTCGCACTGGCCGCCTGCCATGGGCAGAGCTACCATTTGGCTCTCTCACCGCTCCCCTGGGTGATCGATCTGATCCGCACGGGGCGGACGTGCCTATTTCGTGTCAGGCGAGGGCTGAGGTTCCGGCCGATTTCGGTGCGTTCCGAACGGCCCGTCCTGTTGGGCCTCGTGCTCGCTGCGGCACTGGCCGCCGGCTACTTCGTGCGAACGGCTGCCCTGGTCCGTCCCGATGGGACCGGGCTTCGGCTCTACGGTGCCTTCTTCAGCGACAAACTGACCAATATGTCGCCGTGTGCGGCCCTGCGTTACGGCATTCCGCCGGCGGCACTGCGGATCTCGGGTTACAGCTTTCCGAGCCATTACTTCCCGCACCTGCTGGTGGCCGCATTCGACGTCGGCGCGGGCATCGATTACCTGGACGGGTTCTGGTTCTACGTGGCCACGTTCGGGGTCTTCGTGCGCTCGCTGACCGTATTGGCCTTCGCGCGCCGGCTGCTGGGATCGCCCTGGCTGGCCTGCCTGGCACTTGCGTTGTTCGGACTCTGGCGATTCAGCCCCCAGGACAAGACGCTCGATTTGTCGTTCACCCTGCTGCTGCTGGCGATTTACGCGCTCGATCTCTACCGCTGCTCGCACCGCTGGCGCTGGCTTGTTGTCTGTGTGGCGATGATCGCCGCCATGCCGTTTTACGAGGTTTTCACATGTGCGGCGGTGCTCGGAGGGCTGGCTGTCTGGGCCGCAGCCAGTGTGCTCACATCATGGGGCAAGTACGTATCTCAGAACCGCGAAAGAGGCCTGCCACCGGCGGAAAACAACCGGCTCGGCAACGGCCTTGGGATCGGCTCTGAAATGGTCCTTCGGTCTACGGTCGCAACGGTCGCCTGCCTGGGAGCGGTGCTCGCGGTTCGCATGTTATACTTCGGCGCCGAGCTGGCATCGCCTCCGGAGCTGAAATTCAAGAACGTCTATCGCCAGTCCTACAAGCACGAATGGCGCGACCTGCTGCTCGAACCCAGCCCGCCCGAGTGGATCGCTCAGCTCTACGCCTGGAAACGGGGGAAACCGGTCTCCGAGGTCGCCGACCTGGCGGGCGACGAGGCCCCCGGTTTCCTTGAGCGTCTGGTGGGTGAAGTTGTCTACAACGTGGGTTTTGTCGGCTATTTCATTCTTCGATTTGTCAACCTGGGTCTGTTCGGCTTGATTGCCCTTGTCACATGGCGTCGGGAGAAGCACTGGAACAGGACCATTGCCTTGATTGCGTCGATCGCTGCGGTCGGCTTTGCTGTTCCGTGTGTCATCGTCTGGGGGCACACGGCCGAGGGGCAGTGGTGGGAGACCCCGAATATCTACCGGCTCACGACCTGTGGGTGGATGCTGCTGGCGATTATCGGCACCGGCACCCTGGTCCACGCCGTCGGCCAGATCCGTCATCCCCGCTGGTGGATTCCCCTGGCCATTGCCGCCTGGCAGTTGTGGATGGTGACGACCGCCTATCTGGAACAACCGGCAAGTTTCCACCATGTGCCGACGGCCCGGCTCGAGGCGCTTGCCTTCCTACGGACCTGCGTCCCTCCCGGGGAGGTTGTGTTACACCCCTGGGCCCACGATCTGATCCGCAGGGACACTCGGCCCGATGAAGTCGCCTGGGTTTACAAACGCCACTTCACGCTGGCGAGCAACCTGGCCGGTTGCCAGATGTTCTACGAAGGGCGTGAAGACCACCTGTTCATCAACGGTTTCGTCAGTGCCGAGGAGGTCTATCGCCGCCGCCGGCTGCGGGATCGGTTCTACGCAACTCCTGATCAGGAAACGGTCCGAGAAGTCATCGAGAATGGACAAGTCCGGTGGATTGTGGCCGATGTTGAGTTTCCGGCCCCCAGAACGGTGGTCGAATCCTGGCAGTTGCGGTTCGAGAGCGGCGCGATAAGTGTGTATTCACGATAAAGCGATCGTGAAGTATACTTCGATAGAACTTTCGTTGTGGGCAATCGGTCAGAACAGGGCACATGCGAGGGACGCAACATGCCTGAGATCTCTCGGTTTCTCGGAATCAACATTCGTCTCTATTACCGAGACCCGGGACCGGCTCACATTCATGCGGAATACGGCGATTATGAGGTCACGCTCGGTATAGGAAACGGAATCGTTTCGGGCACATTTCCCCGCCGGGCCTTGACTGCTTTGCTCGAATGGTACGACCTGCACGAACACGAGTTGCAGACAGCCGCTCAGCAGGCGGCCGAGGAATGCCAGCTCGATCGCATCGAGCCGTTGGAGTAGAATGATGTTTTTGCACGTGGTCCGAGCCGAATACGTTGCCGACTATCGCATTCATCTCTGGTTCAACGACTCCTCCGATGGGCCGGTGGATCTGGCTCCGGCCCTCAACGGTGCGGTTTTCGAGCGACTCAAGGACGTGGCCTTCTTCCGGCAGTTTCGCATCGAGGGGCACACGGTTGCCTGGGAGAACGGCGCCGACTTCGCCCCCGAATACCTCCAGGAGTTCCTCCGCCCGTAGGACAGGTCTGACAAAGTCCGCACGCAAGGCACGCTCGAAGGCTATTTGGATCCGGAAGAGAGCTACGAACAAGCCTGACGCGATCTGTGTGTCATCGGGCGGGAGCCGCTGAACCTGTCTGCACCGGTGGAAGCGTTTCGGGGCGTATCCCCGGCGGATCCGCGGTCGGCAGCGGTGCCTGCCAGCGGCGGGCCACGTTGGACTCGATCACCGGTTCGGCGGCACCGGCAAACTCGACGGGACTGCGTACCAGACCGGCAATCGAGAAGGCCTCGTCGTTCAGTTCGACCGTCCTTAGCGTTGCGTCGGTCCAATGGGCGATCCTGGCCTCGGGCGTCACCAGCGCCCCTTCGCCCGTCCAGTAGATCGCTTTGGCCAGCGAGGCCGGAGCAGCGGGGCCAACGAACGCCAGCAGGGCTCCCGACGGGGGTGGCTCAAACACACAGAGTTGAGCGTTCACGGAGATCGTGCCGGGCTTGTTGGACTGACCGGAATCGTGGATTTCGAGGACGGAAGAAGCCTGGCGAAGGGTCACATTCTTGAGCGCAAGGCCCAGCGGTTCATCCACCGGCGGTGCGTGATCCAGTCGGACGAGCGGCCCCGGCCCGAGATGGAGAACGTTGTTGCACTCGATTGTGAGCGCGGCGGCCGTCTGCGCATCGACGACCGCATCGACTTGAGAGAACACACAGTCGCTCACCGACAGCTTGCCCGAGGGCAAGCTCAAGCTGCTCCGATCGACCGGAAACACCCATCCGACGGCCGCACAATCGTTTGCCGGGCCGCCAACCGCCCGAAAGGTGCACCGCAGGAACCGGATCTGGCCGGCCTCTACCCGAAGTATCGCTGCCGGCGCGTTATCCAGACGACTTGCCGGTTCAGGTTGCCAGACGAAATCCAGCCCCTCGAACAAGAGATCGTCGCGACTTACGACCAGTGGTGATCCGCGGACGAGCACTGTGGCTCGCCCCCCGGGCGGGCCGCTCACTCGCATGCCGCTGGCCAGTTGCGATGTGTCGAGCGTCACCGGTCCGTCGGAGGAAAGGACCAGTTTGGGCTGGCTGGGCGGTGACTGAGTCGCTGCGGTGGAGGGCGGCTCTTCTCCTGGCCCGACAGCCGACGGTTCGTGCTCTGGAATCTCGGGCACAGTTGGCGATGTCGTTTGGGGCAAACCATTCCGATTCGCCTGGCCCGACTTCGACGGCGACCCGATTGCCCACAGCACGGCCACAAACGCCACGAGTGCCATGCCGACGGCCGCTACCGGCCATACGGCCCGCGCGGCCAACGCGTTTCGGGAAGAGGGAACGTGAAGCGGGGGCGATCCGCTGGCCGGTTTTGCCCAACGGGCAACCGCCACTCGGCCGGCCGGTGTGGGGGGACCGAGCCGTTTGGCCAACTCAGATGCCGAACCCGGCCGCCTTTTCCGATCTCGTGCGACACAGTCGCCGACGGCTCGGGCCAAGTCTTCCGGGGCGTCGGGGGCCAAGCTGCGCACGTCGACCGGCTCTTCCATGAGGTGAGCCCGCAGTTTGCCCAACGAATCGCCGCCGGCAAAACAGGCCCGGCCTGTGAGCAGATGCCACCACAGGCAACCACATCCATAGAGGTCGGTAGTCTGGTCGGCCAATGCCCCACCCTCGATCCGTTCAGGAGCCAGCGAATCGTAGTATTCGGGGGCGAGATCCGTATGGGCAAATCCCTCGGCCGGACGAGCGATCGGCCGCAGGCCCGGTGCGAGCAGGAGCGTGCGACCTTTGTCGGTCAAAACGAGCGATCTGGCGGAAACGTCCCCGTGAGGCAATCCGGCCCGCTCGAGATGAACCAGTGCCGCTACCATTTGGCGGGCGATTTCCAGCACGACAGGCGGCGGCATCCGGCCATGGCGAACGATATGCTCCGCGGCGGTCAGCCCCGCCTCGGCCCGCATCGCGGTCCAGATTCGCTTCCCCTCGCGGCCGCACTCGACCACCGGAGCCAGGCCGGCCGTGGCAAGTTCCCGGCCGCGCAAGGTCAGTGCGGCCAAGGCATCGACCGGGCCCTGGTCGTCTTCGTCGGCCAACCCTTCGATTACGATCAGCTCGGCTGCCTCGCCCGACGCCACATGCCGGGCGGCAAACCGCTGCGCGTAGCCCAGCGACGAGAGCTTTGCCGCGAGCACGTAGGGGCCAAGTCGCAAATCCGGCCCCCGCCCTGCGTTGATTTGGGCGGCCTGGTAGGGAGTGAGCCGCCGTGTCTGGAGCAGTGTATCGATCCAGATCGACTGGAATCGGGGCAGGTCGTGTCCGAGCCGCCGCATGCGTCTTTCCACCGCGCGGATTGTCCCCGTGTCGGCCAATCCCAGCCGATCGAGCAACTCCATCAGTTCACTCGGAAGACTCGCCGACATCATCCCATCCCGCCCCAGAAGGTTCCCCAACGGCTGACCATGGCTGCGTTTCTGGCTCGCCCAGCCCTCATTCACTCCTCGGTGCTATCACATTCCGCCTCAACGGACAAGGCCAGAGCCCGCTGCCCATATTGCCAAAACATGTGTCGCGCGGTATCACCGGTCACGGACTGGAGGGACAAACGCATCGCCGGGTCCTCTGCGTCCGCTGAACGATTGTCCTGACCGCGTCTCCTTAACCCCGACAACTCTCCTCCCATGCCTGATCCACGACTCGAGAAACTAGCCGATGTCCTTGTGTCTTACTCGACGGCCGTCAAGCCGGGCGAACTCGTGCGAATCAACGGTTCGACGATTGCTCAGCCGCTGGCCGTGGCCATCTATCGGGCCGTGATCAAGGCGGGCGGACATCCCCATGTGCGGCTTGTGCCCGATGAATGTGCCGAAATCAAACTCGACCTGGCCTGCGAAGCGCAACTACTCTACGAGGATCCGCTGGAATTGGAGGCGGTTGATCGCTGCGACGTTTCCATCGGCATCTGGGCCCAGGAGAACACGAAGGCCCTCAGCGGCACCGATCCCAAGCGGCAAGCGATGGTGAGCCAGGGCCGGAAGAGTTACGTCAACCGTTTCCTTCAACGGGCGAGCGAAGGCAGCTTGCGTTGGACCGGAACCCAGTTCCCCTGCCACTCGTCGGCCCAGGACGCGCAGATGTCGCTGGCCGCCTACGAAGAATTTGTCTTTTCAGCCGGCAAACTGGCTTTTTCGGAACCGGCCGCCGAATGGCGCACCACCAGCCAGCAGCAACAGCGGGTCGTCGAGTACCTGAACGGGGTCCGCGAGGTCCGTTTCACCACGCCTGGCGGAACGGACCTGACAGTGGGTGTCGAGGGCCGTACGTGGATCAACTGCGACGGGCATGAGAACTTCCCCGACGGCGAAGTCTTTACCGGCCCGATCGAGGATGCCACCCGGGGCGTGGTCTACTACAGCTTTCCCGCGGTTCACGGGGGGCGGGAGTGCGACGGGATCCGGCTGGAATTTCGCGACGGCCGCGTTGTCGACGCCTCCGCGCAGCGAGGCGAGGAGTTTCTGATTGCCATGCTCGACCAGGACGCGGGAGCACGCGTGTTGGGCGAGATTGCCCTGGGAACCAACTACTCGGTGCAGCAGTACACGAAGAACACGCTGTTCGACGAGAAGATCGGGGGCACCTTTCACGCTGCCGTGGGTGCCGCCTATCCCGAGACAGGCGGCAAGAACGAGTCCGGCCTTCACTGGGATATGGTCTGCGATCTCCGCACCGGGGGCCAGATCCTGGCGGACGGCGAAGTGATCAGCATCAACGGCCGTTTTGTGGACGCGACCTGGCCGCAGCCGTGACGGGTTGAGGCCGAAATGGTCCTACGGTGACGGTGTGGACAATCTGTCGGCACTCTGCACTGTCTGGCAAGCAAGCTGGCCCATGGAGGCATGGGGTCGCCGGTCCAGATAACGGGCTTTATTTTGCCTGCTGGAGGGTGAACGGTTCGAACAGCCCGTAGTCCAGTGTGTGGTACGCGCTGCCCGCGGGGGGGCCGGTTTCCGGTCCCTGCTGGAAGGCATTGGGCCATGCTCGCCCGACCATTTCGCCCGCGTGGTGGGGTCCGAGCATGTTCTTGAGCGTGCCGATGACGACGACTTCGATGGTGTTCTTGCCCTGCTGAATGTGATCGGTCACGTCCAATTCCCAGGGCTGGAAGGCGATATGACCGGCTGGCTTGCCGTTGACGACCACCTTGGCCACACTGCCGTACCACTTGGGAAGGTTGACTACGAACTTGCCATCCACCTGTGCCACGTCGAACTGCTGGCTGTAGGAAACGCTGTGGCTGTACAACGGCATGCCCTGGGCCTTCCATGAGCCCAGTTCCAGCGGTTTGGCCGGCTTGATCACGAAGCCTGACTCGGCCGGTTCGACGGCGAAATCACCGATCACGTAGGCCGGCTCCAACTCGTGCCAGATCGTCAAGGGCGACGCTGCAATGGCAACCACGTTTTCGCCGACCTTTGCCACCTTGCCCAGATCGATCCGTCCAAAGGCCTTGTCGAGCCACCAGGCGTCTTTCGCAGCCTCGACCGGTTGGTCGTTGCAGGTGATCGTGTACAGGTCAGGCCGTTCGATGACGATTTCCAGCGACTCGTGAACACTCCCTTCAATCGTAAACCGATAGCTGGCGGAGAACCCGCTGTCGGCCGGGAAGGTCTTGGTGATCAGCTCGTCGCCGAACTGGACGGCGCTGCTCCAAGGATTTCCGTCGGGCAGAGCGTGTTTCTGGAAGATCGTCTGCGCCGCTTTGAAAGCGTATATGTTCTTGTGGCTCTGGCCGCCGACCTCGAGATCGACGTAGTCGAGGGTGAGCACGTTGGGATCGAGGCGACGGATGGCCAGGCTATCGGGCGACGGAATGACCGGCGAGCTTTTTGGGGCCCCGGATTTTTCTGATCCGGCCCCTTGATCGGACAGGAACAGGAGCAGGCTTCCACAAGGAGGAAGGGCAAAATCGGCGTGCGAAACGGCGCCATCCTTGCGAACTGAATAGGAGGATGCAGCAGCGGTATGCAGGTTCCACTGCTGGATCGAACCGGCATGCGTTTGAATGGATCCGCCGCAGGGCGACTCGATGCTCGTATTGACAAGCAGCACGAACTGCCCGTCGTCGACTGTGCGGCGATGATGAAAGAGGATCCCCTGGTCACCGTCGTTCTGCGTGACTTGGAAGTCCTTGCCGCCGAGGTCTCGCAGCACACCGGCGAGATCCGCCGCCTCGAAGGTCTTCAGGCCCGGTTGGCCGGTCAGGCTTTCAGGGGCAGTCGATTGGCTCCCATCGACCCGTGCGGGCATGGGGCCGCAGCAAAGGAGCCGGCCGCCGCCGCGGCAATAGGCACTGAGCAGTTCGAGAGTTTTGCTCTGCAGGTTGTCGGTGTCGGGCGGGAGGACTACCGTGTGATAGCTCCGCTGGCCCACCACGAACCGATCGCCTTCGACCGAACCATGGCGGCCGATGATATCTTCGCAACCCAGGTCGAATTCGACTTGCGCCTTGGCCAGATCGGTGACCAGCTTTTGGAACCGCTCGCCCAGCGGGCCGAGTTTTTGGGCATCGCCCTGGATCATCCAAGCCGAAGTGGTTGGCTCCAGGACCAGGATCTCGTTGATCTGCTTGCCCTGCGACATGACGAGGGAGAGCCGCGTGAAGTACTCGGCCATGACGTGGTAGGAGTCCCACCAGGGTTCATGGTAGGAGAACGACTGCGGATGGTCGCGTTTTCTGGCGCCTCGGATGGTGATGTAGGAAAGGTGCTCGTCGAGGGTGTTGACGCCCAGCACGTAGAGCCAGTCGCCGATCCGTTTCATGTCTTCGAAGCGCAGGTCCCAGCCGCCGGCCCCGTAGGCCTCGCACAAGGTCCGCTGGCAGCCCATCTGGTTGGCTACGCTGGCCAGTTCGAGGACGGCCCGCACGTTGCCGAACTGGGCGTTGGGTCCTTCCTGGTAGTCGTTCATGAGCGTGTCGATCGACGGTCGTTGGTGCCAGGCATACATGGCCATGTTGTCGCCGCCGTGCCCGGCGTCGGGCCAGCCGTGCTCCCAGTAGTGGCCGGTGAACTCGATGCCATGCTTCTCGCAGTAGTCGTGGCAAGGTTTGGCCCAGCGCTCGATGAACTGTTCGAGGAGCAGTTGATAGTAGTTGTGGCGAACCCGCTTCCAATCGCCCACGGGGCGCACCAGGCTGGGGAGATTCTCGACCAAGCTGTAGCCCCAGCGTTTCTCAAAGAGCTCCGGCAGACCGGGCGTCCAGTGGAATCCGCCAGCCGGGGCCAGGTGCGGCTCGTCGGTGAACCAGCCGGGCATCCGCTTGCCGAACTGGTCGCCGATCTGGCGGCGATAGGCCTCCATGGTGACGTCGATGAACTTCTCCGTCACACCCGGGTGGAGCAAGTCCACGTAGAACCGCCCGCCGAACCAACCGCCGGTGGGCGAGAGCGAGTAGGAGCAGACGAGGTACGGCCCCTTGGGGAGCTGCTCACCGGTCTTGACCCGAGCGGTCAGGTTTTCGTATTTCTCTCCGTCGATACGGAACAGGGCGATCAGGTTTTCGCTCGCGGCCGGCGCCTCGGCAACCTGCTGGATATCCAGCCGCTTGCCCCGTGCCTCGGGCATGGCCTCGGAAACGATCCCGCCGGCGAAACCGGACGGGTAGGAATTTTCGTCGTAGATCCAGATGTTCATGTCGAGCCGTTCCGCCTCGCGGAGGGCCACCTTCCAGAGCCGGAACCAATCGGCGCTCAGGTAGGGCGTCATCAGTCCGGGGCGAGGGTGGACAAAGGCCTGCTTGACCTTCTGCCCGGCCAGATCCTCCAGGGTCGAAACGATCTGCTGCTCGGTGAGCATGTCGTTCCAGACCCAGAGGGGAGCCGAAGCGTACTGGCGCGACGGGCTCTTGAACTGTTGGGCGATGGTGGCCGAGTCCTGCGCGGCTACGGGGGACAGGAATGGTGAAGCGAGCACGACGGCGAGTATTACGGCAAGACGGAGTGGTGTTGACGTGAACATGATGTACCCTTCTCAATAAAAGCCGAATTCGTAGGCGGCGTCGTAGAGGGCCAGGACGTTTTCGGGGGGAACTCCTGCCTGAATATTGTGGACATTGTTGAACACGTAGCCGCCGCCAGGCATGAAGGCCTGCAGATTGCGCCGCACATCGTCGCGAATCTTGTCGGGGGTGGCCGTTGGAAGAACGTGCTGGGCATCGATCGCCCCGCCCCAGAAGGTGAGCTGACGGCCGAAGCGGGCCTTCAGATCGCGAGGCTCCATGCCCTTGGCACTGATCTGGACCGGGTTGAGGATATCGACGCCGTTATCGATCAGGTCCGGGATATATTCGGTGCAGGCTCCGCAGGTGTGGTACCAGATCTTGGCGTTGGTCCGCGAGCGGATGTACTGGACGAGCTGTTTCTGGCGAGGTTTGACCACCTCGCGGTAGAAGGCCGGGCGGAAGAGAGGTCCCGTCTGGCCAGCCAGATCGTCGCCGATCATGATCACGTCGACCAGATCGCCCACCTCGTCGAGAAACAGCCGGAACCAGTCCATCCAGAACTTGAGGGTCTGGTCGAGCAAGGCGGTGCAGAACTCGGGCTGACTGACCATGTCCATGAACCAGTTTTCCAGGCCGCGGAGATACCAGCAGGTCTCGTAGACCACTCCGGAGATGCCGCTGACGACCGCAAAGGGAGTGTTCTCGCGCAAGTCGACGGCCCGTTGCCGCAGACCTTTAAAGCGGCTGGGATCGTCGCCCTTGGGGAAGGGATACCGGCGGATGTCGTCGGTGGTGGCATGGGCCAGGGGGTGGTAGCTGATATCCATGTAGAGCGGCTGGTCGGAAGGCATCGACCAGGTCACGCCGAACTCGTCCGTCAAGTCATACCAGGTCCGTCCGTTGCGTTCCCCCGTGAGGATCCGACCGTCAAAGCTTTCGGCCGCTCCGGCTGCGATATAGCGGGTGTCGACGTGGAGTCGCTGGAGGAGGGCCTCGCAGGGTTTGGCCAGTTGCTGGACGGCGTCCATGATGACCAGCTCGTCGGCGATTCCAAGGTGATCGAGCAGGGCCTGGTAGGCGAATTTGTGAATGCCCGTCTGGTTGCCGCCCAGGTCGATGGGCACACGATCGGGCTGTTGGTGATCGAGCGCGGCGAGCAGGCGCTCTCGCGATGTCATGGTCTGGTGACCCATCTTGGTACCAAGCAGTGAATGGTTTTCGCTTTGCCGGGCCTTACTTCGCGACGGCCCACGGTCTTGGGGAGTGAGGGCGTCAAGACGGGTTCAGCAAATAACGGTCCGGTGCTTGTGAGGGGAACATCAGGTTGGAGTGTGATGGCTTCAATTGGCATCGTGACAGTTATTGCCTGAGCGATCCTGATCCGTTTCTCAACCGCCCCGCAGATCCTCTTCTGTGGCCCCATTGGACCAATTCCTGCAGCGAGGTGCAAGCTGCGGCGAAGACAAAGTGCCCCCCCAAGTGATTGGCAGCGGAGGCCGTGTGGGAGAGGAGAGGGCGAGGGGGGCGAGCCAGAAATCAGTCGGTCCATGGGTGGTGCCCCACAAACCGGCCCTTCGCTGCGATCAGGGACGTGCCAACCAGGTGGGAATGCGCCCTTGAGTCGTTGATCAAGAGGCCCTGACAAGACGCAGGAGGCTCCTGTGGGCATGGATGGACGCAATCGGCGGTTCTGTCAGCAGCTCCAAGGACTGCTGCCATCGACTTCCGTTTGCCAGGCGGTGGGAAGGGTCTCGGCCTGTCCGAGGGAGCTTTCCAGCAGTGTCCCTGGGTCGGCCCACTGGCGCCGAACATAGGCCAACCCGACCGGACAGGCGAGTTCCGGCCAGTAGCCCATCGACGTGGTTGCCCCCACCGGCTTGCCCTGGACCGTGAGACTGGCCGAGGCGACAGGCTCGCCGGCAGGAAAGCGGACCACCACCAACCGCCTGTTCACGTGGCCGAGCGATTCCAGGCGAGCCACCGTTTCCTGCCCGAGGTAGCAGCCCTTGGAAAACGAGATCGCCTGGTCGTCTCTTCCGATTTCCTGCGGGAAGTTATCGGAGGAAACGTCGACCCCGTCCAACGGCCAGCCCCATTGGATTCTCGCCGACTCAAATGCGGCGCGAACGCACGTCTTCACCTCCTGCTGGATCAGCCGGGCAACAAATCGAGCCTGTTCCCGTGTGGCCACGAGGAGGAAGCCGGTGGGGCCGGCCATATCGACGCGGCAGACTTTCAGTGTGGCCTTTTCCAGTATGACATTGGCGTGTTCACCCAGCCCCTGAGGCACCGGGATGCCAAGGTTCTCCAGGGCGATTTCCGCCGTTCGGCCGCCGAGATACCAGAAAGCCGACTGAACCGACCGGTCGGCCACCTGCACGTCTTCGCGAATGACGTATTTGGCGAAGTGGCCGGCGAGCGACTCAGCCCGTGGCGCGGCCGTAAGGAACGAAGTGGAATCTTCGTCGGCAAGGATCAAGCCATGCGTCAGGACATGCCCTTTGGGGTCGGTGAAGAAAGTCTCGCGTCCGTGGCCAGGCTGGAGGTCGTCGAGGCGATTGGTGCCTAGCGAATTTACCAGTCTCGTACGATCGGCACCGGTCAGTTGGATATGGGACCAACCGGGAAGCTCCAGGCTTCCGGCCCGATCGCGAATCGCCTCGTAATCTTCGCGCCACCAGATGGGTTTCACGACGTTGCGGTCTCCTTGCCATTGGGCAGTCTTTTCATCTGTCATTATTGCGCGGGCAGCTACCCCGCTATCAGGCGACCGATAGCATCTTCGCTCCGGCAGGGTGGCACGAACGCAGATTCCCCCCCAAAGTAATGTCTCATGTCGCCATCGGACTGCAGGTCCTGCTATCACGTTGGAGAGGAATTCCCCAGAATTCCCGGGAAAAACGAATTTGGCTGCCAAGGTTTTGCGTCGCCATGAATCCAACATGGAGTACTCGCAATTCGCCAGTTGCGGAGGGCGGAGTTGTTTTGTATTCGTAGAGGACACTGCCACCGATGAGTATGTCTCCGCATCGGGGCTTTTTTCCACTTGATCATGAAGTCCACCACGATGCCACTGGACCGAACACCGAAACGGCTGGTCGTCTCTGTTGGACGGTTTCTCCTTCTCCTGGGATTGATGGGTCTGTCGTGGCAGGTCTGCGGAGGGCGAGAGGCGTCCACGAATCCTCGTTGCGCCTGGATCGCCGTATCGGAGGGACCTGTTCTGGCACTGGCGGAAACCAGGATCCTGGCAGGAACGCGAGCGATATGGCTCGAACGGGTGGAAATCGACCGGCTGCTTGCAGAGAGAAAGCTGCAAGAGGTCTTTGGGGCGGAAGCCGTGTCGGAGCGGATTGGCCTGGGAAAAGTGTTGAAGGCCGACGTACTGGTGCTCGCACGGATAGGAAGGCGCGAGGAGCAGTCGTTCGCCGAGCTGGTGGTCGCCGAAACCGGGGGCGGCATGCGGATTCTGAGCCGGCAAATCCCGCTCAGCGACGACGCGGAGGCCGACGCGGCGAAGTTGTGCGAGCTTGTAGGCGTCGGGTTGAAGAAACACGGCGAAACGATTCGCGAGGTGTATGCTGTTTCGCCGTTCCTCTGCCAGGAACTTGGATACGAGCATGATCATCTGCGATCCGCGTACCCCAGACTGCTCGAAGAACTGCTTCTTGCCCAGTCCGGCGTGCTCGTGGTGGAGTTGAAGGAAGCTGAGGCCATTGCCAAGGAATATGCGCTCGCGGATCCGGAGGGGAGACCAGCGCGGAGGCTGCCGATTTACGTCCTGGGAGAATTCCGCCATGAGGGGCGAGAAGAACCGCCGCGAGTCCAGATCACGATCAGGACTCAACGGGGCGAACAGGTGCTGGAGGAGTCAAGCCATCTGGTCTTGCCGGCGAGTGTGCCGGACCTGTTCCGCGAAATTACCGCCCGATGGCATGAGAGCCGAGGCGGCGTGCCAATGGAGCCGGACGTGGCAGCCGAAGTTCGTACCTTGGCCAGTCGCGTGGAGGAGTTGTCTCGATTGGGGCAGTGGCGCGACGTGCTGGATCTCAGCGAAGCGACGCTGCTCCTTGCGCCGGATCAGCTCGACTTGCGGTACAAGGCCATCCGCGCAGCCCGGCTGGAACTCCGGGGGGTGCCGGTGGAAGGGAGTGACGCCTGCGAGAAGCGGGTATCGCTCGGCGCTCGCGCGCTCGAGCACGCCAAGATGGTCACCAACGCGGGAATTCCGGAACCGGACCTCTTTGCCCAGGCATTCTATTTCGCGCAGACAATCTATGGACGATGGGATCCTCCAGTTCACCCAGCTCACATCCCTTGGGGACTTCATGAGTGGGAGCGGGTTTCCGAAGAGTTTGTTGAACCCCTCACGAACCTGGCAATATCAGAAAGACAGGTGTCGCGGCAGTTGGCCGACCGCTACGCGGAGCTGGAAAACTGGTACATGTGGGAGCAATGCATCCTGCACGCCACCGACTGGAAGCTTCCCCAGCAGCGTTATGCCGATCGGGCCGCTGCGGTTCTTCAACACCAGCAGAAACTGCCCGAGAAGACGATCAAGAACGTGTGCCGACCTGGCCGGTTGTCGGTCGAGGGTGACCAGATTCTCGCGACGCTCGCCGAGTCGCCGCAGGCCAGTGCGGCTGTCCGTGCTGCCGTGCAGAAACTCCTGGACGAGAGGGAGCGTTACAGACGGTCTTTCCCCGAACGCCCGCCCTCCGGCCCGGCCTCTTCGGATCCCCCGGTGGTGTCTGAAGGCACTGCCGACCGCACGACGCTGACCTTCCGGCCGATCGAACTTGAGTGTCCGGATTTCTTTTTTGGCAGGAGGGAGAAGCTCCAGCCCGATTTCTGGCAAGCACTGCCAGGAGACATCGATCTGCTCGCAGAATCGCAGCTTCGGGTGCTGTTGCTCAAGCAGCGCGGACTCGTCAGACCGATTGGTTTGGCGAGTCGCGACCGAGTGGTTCATCGAATCTCGTACCCCAGCTACGACGGGAAGTACGTGTGGATCGCGCGGAACGACGCCGTCTTCGTTCTGGATCCTGTCAGCGAAAGAGTCTGGCCGATCGACACAGGCGACGGCCTGCCAGATCTCAGAATGGACCCCGACCAGAAAGCCTCGTCCATGCTGCGACTGAGGGTTGTGGGGATAAGCCCCGGGAAGGCGTTGGCCGTGGGATTCAACGGCCGGACCTGGTATGCGATGATCGACTTTGACCCCTTTGACCCTCAGGGTGAGCATAAGGTCGACATTCTGCACGAAGCGCGCGAGTCTTCCGACCACCGAGACACCCAGGGCGCCTGCAATTACCTGAGCCCGCAAGCGGCGTTCCTTCCGGGAAATCTGCATTTCTTGAGGCGGGAGAATTCCGGTTCCGACGCGTCGGGCTGCATCCTCGTAGGCCGGCAAAGCGGATGCGGCCATTTCGTGTCGTACCCGGCGATTTTCGATCTGGATTCGAGAACGGTCCGGATTTCTCGGGAACCGATGCCGGTACTTCCTGACGGGTACTTCTACTTCTTCCTTAAGTCGGAACAAGGCAAGTTTGATCTGGCGATACGTGAGCCCCCGGACGGTGCGGTTCGCACGATCCTGCCGAATGTCTCTCCGGGACACGTGGTCGTCGAGGGGGACGAAGTCCACATTGCCGGCCGGGAGTGGTGGAAGGGGAGCGTGTCGGGAAAGAATCTCCAGTCGTGCGGGCCGGTTCCCTGGAAATACACCGGTCTCTCCGGGCCGGACCCGTCCAAGACGGACTCCATGGAAATCCGATTCGCCAGATACAGCAATCATTACGGCCCGTGCGTCAGGCTCTACCATCCCAAACATGGCTCGCGAATCCTGCAAGTGCTGCTGGACGGTTCGGGTCTCTCGTATGAGAAGGCGATCACTAAACCGGATGTACCGGATAGGCTCCAGAGGGATGAGCCGGTGCACCGGACGGGGATTCTGGCCTGTTACCGGCCTCCGGAGAAGCCGGAGATCCTCTGGGAAGGAGGCTCCCGCGACTGCCGCGACCTCGTCTTCACACCCGATGGGAAACACATTCTTACGGCCCGGCGCACACCCGGCCAAGGACTGAGACTCTGGGAGGCATCGACTGGGCGACTGGTCGCCGACCTCCTTGAAGGAGAGCCGGGAGTAGGCCGGATCGCGATGAGCCACTGCGGGAAGTACTTGGCCACGGGGAGCGATGACGGCTCGGTCATGGTGTGGTCCACCAGCCAGTGGACGCCGATCCATCATCTGGAAGGGCACCGGGGAGAGATCACGAGCCTGGCTTTTTCCTGGGATGAACGGCGGATTGCGGCAAGCAGCCAAGACCGTGAGGTGCGCATTTGGGAGGTTGCCACCGATCGCGAGCTTGTTCGGATTGCCGACAAGGCAACGCCGGTTGGTTGGATCGGCTTCACCTCCGACGACACGCGGCTGATCACATCCCGCCAAGATGGAGTTGTGGAATACTGGTCTTCCCATGACGGAACCTTCCTGTCCTCAGTGGAATCGATCAACTGGATCGGCGGATTCACCGCGGACCGCAAGTTGCTGGCGGTGGCCAACAACCTGGAGCACAGCCTGATTGTCTGGGACACAGAAGCGGAGGCGGCTGAGAGATTGCCGTTTCGGGCGGCCTTTGTGCCGCACGCCCTTTCGCAAGACGGGCGCCGAATGGTGTTCAGCCGTCAACTCAAGACTGCCCATGAACAAGGTGTGGAGATCTACCGCGTTTGGGTATGGGATTTCCCCGAAAAGAAAGAGGTATTCGCGTATTCCGGGTCTCTGGCGTACAAGCAGTTTCGGTTCTCTCCCGACGGAAACACCCTTTTCGTCCTCGGGGAAAGCCAGCCTCCGTGGCGATTCGGGCTTCCTGCAAGTGAGGAACCTTCCGGAACGAGTGAGCCACCGTCCGCACCATGAGTCGGCCGTTCTGGTCCTGGTGTAGCGGGAGCCGGAAAGGAGCTTCGCCCGGCGAAGAGTCTTTCCCATCGGTTCAGTCAGCGGGTGTTCTGTTGCCTGGCTCGAAAGATGCCTGACGGGCATGGAGCTGTTCGGCTTAAGGTGTTTATACAGAACGACTTCGGGTTCGCCAGGCGTGCCGAAGCGGGGATGGGAACGGCTCGGACCGCATCGGGCCTCCGGTTCGTGGGGAGAAGGCCAGCTTCCCATGTTGTTGCCAATTCGTACGATTCTTATGCGGTGCTGGCGGGTTTCGCACCGTGCCTCCCTGACCTACCGGCCGGGCTCTACCGGCAACGATACAATCCCCTGGAACCGAGAACGAAGATCGAGTTGAGGAATAGGACGATGGAATTGAAACTGACTGAGAGAGCCGCGGGCGAAGTCAAGCGAATCATCACCGAGAAGAAACTTCCCGAAACGGCGGCTCTTCGCGTTGCTGTTGCGGCCGGCGGGTGCAGCGGCTACGAGTACCGGCTCGAATTCGAAGAGGATCCGAGTGACGAGCAGGATCTTGTCCAGGAGATCCGCGGTGTGCGGGTAGCAGTCGATCGCAAGAGCGCCGCGATCCTCGGCGGCACGGAGATTGACTTCAAGGAAGACCTGATGAGCCGGAGCTTCGTCTTCAGGAATCCTCTGGCAGTCCGCACCTGCGGCTGTGGGAACTCCTTCCAGGCGTAGGGAGATTCGGTGCCCGTTACTGGGGCGAGTAGACTCGCGTGCTTTCTTCCTTGGTGATCGGGTCGGGGATTTCATCCGTGGTCACTTGGACGCGCATCCGTACGTCACCCGGCTGTACTCCTTCGACTCGAACGCGGTAGGTCACATCGGCCTTCGCGGCCAATCGTGGCAGGGGCTCGAACACAAGGGTGTTTCCCTGGGCCGACGGAGCCTGCTGGTTTGGCGCCTCGGCGGCGATGGCGCGCAGATTCGGCGGTACCTCGGCCACCAGACGCACGTTCGTGGCTTCCTTGGAGCCCTGGTTTACGACGCGGATCTCGTACAAGGTCTGACCGCCGACTTCGATTGGGTCCTGAAGATCGGCCACCTCGAAGTACATGGCGACGATACCTTCGACCAGCACGGCCTGTTCGACTTCTGCTTTCGCTCCGCTGTCGTCGGATGATACGAGGCGAATCTTGTGCTGGCCGGCTTCGACCGGCATGAGTGTGAGTTGAACGGGGGGCGGCCCGGCTTGAACGGGAATCTCTTCCAGCACCCAATGGACCGTGCGGGTTGCCTCCTCATAGTAGGCACGGTTCGTGCCGCTGACGAACTTCAATCCGGCCGGTACCTCGACGGCCAGTTCGACCTGCTTGGCGGGCGCCGTGCCCGGGTTGCGAACCGAGAGATTATAGACCGCCTCGCATTCGAGGAATCGGCGAGAGGGACCTTGGACGTCGACCTCCAGCTTGGGAGCGATCACCTCGATCGGGCTCCGGTGTTCGGTCCGGAGGCTGGGCTCGCCTCTTGCAGTGATGACGTTGACCAATTGACCGGGGTGGACGGCTTCAAGAACGAGCGTCAGCTCGCGAGATTCTTTAGGCGCGAGGGTACCGACTTCGTATTCCAGGTCGGCGCCGGCCGGATGGCGGAAACCGTCGGGCACGTGTTCTTCGAGCACGACGTTCTCGGCGATGCCGGTTCCCGGGTTGGTTACCCGGATCTTCAAGGTGAGGTTCTCGCCCTTGAGGACCTTTTCGAGTACTTCGGTTTCGACAGCCAGCATGGGACGGGTCACCTTGGCCCGAACGGAAGCTTCGGTCTGGAAGTGGACGGTGGCAACGCTGCCGATCTCGCCTTCTTCCGTGGGCATCAACTCCATCTCGACGACAACATCCTGGTTTGGATTCAGAGTTCCGATTTTCCAGACCAACCCACCTTCTGCACCCTGCAAAGCCTGAGGTTTGGTGCTCTGGAGCCGAGTTCCTTGGGGGATTTCGTCACGGACTTCAACATCTTTGGCGGCCACGGTGCCCACGTTTCGCACGTGGATTTCGAAGATGGCGGGGCGTCCGACCTGGATCTCGACGGGTGCGACTTTCTCGACGACGAGTTGCGGCGTCTGGGCACCTTCCTGATCGTTGGTACCAGGGCGGCCTGTGCCCGTCGCCATTTGCGGGCCGGACAGGGCGGGCTGGATCGGCGACTCGGCGAACGTCGGCGGTGCCGAGCTTCGATTCATCGGCTGGGCTTCGCTGGGAGGCTGGATCTGCTGGGGAATGAGGTCCGGCTCGGCCAGATAACCGCCGGTCGGAGCTGGCGGGCCTGCCACGGAAGTTACGTCCGCCGGGGGCATTGTTGCCGAGGCCGACGGAAGAGGTTCGGCCATGGGGATGGAGGCGGCAGGATTGGCGACAATGCCGGCTGCGACGGGTGGATCGAAATTGGGCGGAACCGGCGACGCGAGGACGGGAGGTGGCTCTACGGGCGGTGGTGTCATGCCCGTGTTGGTTGCGTCTGCAAGGGAGAATGCTGCGGGCGCGGGTGTTGGCATCGCGACATTGTCGGTGGCGGTCTGAGTTGCTGTATTCCGGAGATCCGCGGTCTGCCGCGAGTTTGGCGATCGCAACGGATTACCCGCCGGTTTCGGCGTAGTGGGCGAGGAGTTGGTTGTGGCGGAAACGGCCGATTTAGGCGACGCAACAGCGTCAGTGCGGCGTTGGGCTTGTGCGATGGTAATGAGCCCAAGAGTAATAATGGCAGCAAGAACGGACATTCGAAGGAGAATGCGTTTCATCGATCGAGATCCCCTGACGGACTGACAGGCCGTCCACTGAACGTTTCAGTATGCAAGAGCCGCAGATGGAGTTGGTCCACGACGGCGCGCAAAACCCGCCGACGGTGGCTGGCTGTTAGTATCAGAATCCACTTCGAAGGGGAAGGCCAATTGTGGGGATGAGTCGGCAAGCCGGCAAGCTTGGTAAGCTGGCTGGCAGGACAAGCCATTACCATCCTGCCAGCGGACTGGTGTCTGGCGGGGACATTTTGCCGGCGCAGGTGAGGCGAGTGGCGGCCATGGTTTCGCTGGAAGTCAGCGCAAGGCACCGGCGATTTCGAAAGTGGGGTTGCTGCGGGGGAGCAACCGGCGAGGACCAGGGATCGAGAGGCGGCAGGTCGGAATCTTGGCCTGGCGACGGGCTGCTAACAGGCGGTCGAATCGCCGCTGGAGAAGAGATCGCTGGAAGTTCCGGCGTCGACGGTGAGAGGACGGCGCCCCTGGAAACCGCCGTTGATTTCGTGCCAGTGGAGTACCTCAGGCTCGCCCAGCTTCCAGCAGAGGTAGATATCGCGCCCGTCGAGTCGCGATGGAAAATCGACGATGCCTTCGACAGCGCTCTTGGGCTCAATGCCGAGTTGCCGAAGCTCGTCGACGTAGCCTCGCAATTGCATCGCATCCTCTTCAAGAGAGGCTTCCATGGCAGCCAATTCCTGCCAATAGGGATCGTTTTCGTTCCGCACTCGGTTGTTCAGAAGGTAGCTCACCCGCTGGCGGCGTTCCGTTACCTCCTGCGACAAATGAACCAGATCGGAAACGATGGCGCGAACCAGGGGCAATGCGGCGTTGGCCTGTTCGATGGTGAACGTTTTCATGGCTGTGTGTTCCATCGCACGAAAACCGCGCCCGAAAACCACCCAAGTCCCACCCGGATCCTAGTGCTGTCAAACCTCAGTTTTTGGGTTGGCCATCGGCTGGAGTCCAGCCTTCAGGCAGGCTTTTGCACGCCGAAGCGTGGACTCCAACGATCGGCAACCCCGCCCTTAAGACTTGACAGAGCACTAGTTTGGACCTTCGTGGACGGGCTCGGTAATTTGTTTGGACAAGGCAACTGCGGTCGGATTCAGGGTCGCTCTCCCCCAGGCAATTTCAAGGGGCAACCGCGAGAAATCGACAAGGCATCCATCACGACTGTAACAACTCAAATCGTGGGTAGATCCCATAAAAATGCAGTCGACGGGACAGTTTTCGGTACACATCCCGCAGAACATGCATTTTGTGTAATCGATGACAAAACTCGTCACCCGAAATCCTTTGCGCCCTTCGACTTTCTCCTTCCCGATGTAGATACAGTCGACCGGGCAATCCCGAGCGCAACGCTCACAGGCGATGCAGGTGGTCAGATCAAATCGATGGAAGCCACGATAGCGAGGGGCCACCGCAATGGGGAGTTCGGGATATTCATACTTCTCGGTGAAAGTTTTCCGGTCGGGATTGTAGGTACGGATCCAGTACCGCATCGTTACCCACATCGCCTCTGCCACCGTGGTCACGGCCACGATGATATCGCGACACCAACCGGCAAAGCCGCCTGCGTGTTGAGAATGGCCGAGAGACATGTGGTCCTCAAACGATGTCGTGAAGGAAAGGTGCTATTCGGGCAGCGACGGGGGTGACTCAACCCACCCTAAAGGGTTAAGAGAATAGAACTCACTGACCTCAATGGATTATAGGAGTTTGGGGGCAGAAGTCATAGGGTGGCTGCAATTGGGGGGGTACGATCTTTCGGCGAGATGGTCAACCGTTTCAGCTTACCTATGTGGCAAAATCCGTACCGCGGCAGTCGATAATTTTCCGATCGATCGATGTTTCCTTGACTTGCTACTTTTGGCGGCGTATGCTGGAACAAAGGCGGTCCCGGTACGTACGCCCGTGCAGTGTCCTTTTCGGAGGGCCTGCCGCCTGGGCAAGGAACGATAGGATGTTGGTACTATCCCGAAAGAAGAACGAAAGTATAGTCATCGCGGATGACATTACAATCGTGGTCGTCGAGATTCGAGGAGACAAGGTTCGCCTCGGGGTGGAAGCCCCGAAGGAAGTGCCGGTCCACCGTCGAGAGGTCTTCGATGCGATACGTCGCAACGAAGCTGCCGCAGCCGAAGGGAAGGCAGACACGGCAGAGACCAATAAGGACTCATAGAGCCACTACCGAAACCGTTGGTTGTGGACCTCCATGTTCGTGGGAGCCTCCCACCTTTTGTCAGGGCATCTGGGAGACTCTCGCTTCTTAGAGCCGGTCCGAAGATTTTCGCCGCCCGATTGTTTTCCGTTGGTGGTGGCCGTCTTTGTGGTTTTGGGGCAATTCTTGAAGGCCGTGGCAGGCCCAGCTGAATAGCCTTGCGGGATTCCCGGAGGGAATTGCGGCAAGGCACTGGACGAACTCGATGGGCCGGGGCTGACAGAGTTCGCCGGCAAAACAGGGACATGTGCGCCGATTTTCGTGTCGAATACTCGCAGCCGGGCTGGGCGGTCCCCCCTTCCCAATCAGCTCCGCAGGTCTTAGAATCGACCGTTTGCGATCGGCCGGCCCCGTCGTCTAGCCAGGTCAGGACACAGGCCTTTCAAGCCTGTAGCACGGGTTCAAATCCCGTCGGGGTCACTATGTTCGGACGCCGTTGCGTCTGAGCAGCAGGACTACCATACAGAGAAGGCACCTACTGGAGAGGAAGAAGTTGCCCTCCGCAAGCAGGAGGAGTTCTTCCTTTTCTTTTGCGCTTCGAGAGGGCTTGGCAGATGGCACTCCCCTACGATGCCGTTCTTCTTCTCTCGTTCGGTGGGCCCGAGGGGATCGACGATGTGCGCCCGTTTCTCGAGAACGTCCTCCGCGGCAAACACGTTCCGGAAGAACGACTGCTCGAAGTTGCCGAGCACTACTACCTGTTCGATGGGGTGAGCCCCATCAATGCCCAGAATCGCGCATTGTTGTCAGCCCTCATCTCGGAGTTGCGAGCCCACGGCATCGACCTGCCGGTTTATTGGGGGAACCGCAATTGGCATCCCCTGCTTGCCGACACCATGCGTCAGATGTCGGAGGACGGCGTTCGGCGGGCGCTGGCCTTCGTGACGTCAGCTTTCGCGTCTTATTCGGGTTGCCGGCAGTATCTTGAGGACATTGAGCGAGCCAGAGGCGAGATCGGGAGCCAGGCTCCGGTGATCGACAAGCTGCGGCTTTTCCACAACCATCCCGGCTTCATCGAGCCAATGGCCGAGCGTATCGCCCATGATCTTGCGTCGATGGACGATCGGGCGCGTGCGGTGGCGAGGCTGGTCTTCACGGCCCACAGTGTTCCCCAGGCCATGTCGGCCGGATGCGCCTATGTCGCCCAGCTTCGCGAGGCTTGCCGCCTCGTGGCGGAGCGGATTGGCCGGACGGAGTGGGACCTCGTTTACCAGAGTCGCAGCGGCCCCCCGTCGCAGCCATGGCTGGAGCCGGACGTGAGGGACCACCTGAGGGGGCTCAGCAGTGCCGGCTGCAAGGACGTGGTACTGGTTCCAATTGGATTCCTGTCGGAGCACATGGAAGTGATCTACGATCTCGACGTGGAAGCTGCCGAGGTTTGCGAGGAGATCGGCATCCACCTGGTTCGATCGGCGGTGGTCGGCTGCCATCCGCGTTTCGTGGCCATGATTCGAGAATTGATCCAGGAGCGACTTGACGAGAGACCGCAACGCCTGTCGCTGGGCGAGCTTGGGCCTTCTCCCGACATTTGCCCCGACGATTGCTGCCGGTGGCAGTCGATGGGTCCTACATGAAACTCTGAAGGACATCTGGTGGAGCCGGACCGTAGGTGAACGGTTCCATCGAGCAGGTCGCCCGTCCCTGGCTGAGGCCGCGCATGGCGTTGGCAAACCCGAACAGGTTGGCGAGCGGTGCTTCGGCATCGATTACCGTATTGCGTCCGCGAGTCTGGGTCCGGGTGATCACAGCGCGGCGTTGTTGAAGATCGCTGACAAAATCCCCCAGGCTCTCCTCGGGAGTGGTGACTTCCAGCCGCATGATCGGTTCGAGGAGCACGGTGCCCGCCTCGGCCAGGGCTTTTCGAAAGGCATCCGCCGCAGCCATTCGAAAGGCCATTTCGTTGCTCTCGGTTTCGTGAACAGTGCCGCCGAGGACAGTGATCTTCACGTTCATCAAGGGGAATCCGAACATGCCGCCGCCTTCTCCTTCTCCGGTGAGAACCTCCATGGCGGCAGCCAGGTATTCACTTGGCAACTGGCCCGCGCACGCGCTCGTCACCGTCACGGGCTTTTCTCCGTGTTCATGACGTTCCATACGGATGGTCAATTCCGCGAACAATCGCTGCCCGCCGACGGTCCGGTGGCATTGCCCAGTGGCCTCAACGGATCGCTCGATGGACTCGCGGTAGCTGACGCGAGGATTGTGGACGCGGACGTTGAGCCGATGTTCCCGCAGCAGTTGGTGCGTGATGAATTCCAGGTGCAGTTCACCCATGCCGCTGATCAGTGTCTGGCCAGTCTCTTCGCTTTCCTTGGCGCGAAAGGTTGGGTCCTGGCGCCGCATCATATCGAGGACGGCCGAAAGCTTCTTGCGGTCTTCGGAGCTTTCCGGTTCGATCGCCATCGAGATCACGGTTTCGGGAAAAACGATAGACTCCAGGAGGATGGGGGCCTTCACGTCGCACAGCGTATCGCCGGTGATGCTGTGGCGGAGCCCGATGATGCCGACGATGTCGCCGGCTTCCACGGCCGAGATCTGTTCGCGACGTCCGGCCTGCAATCGCCAGAGTTGCGGCACATTCTCCTTCTGGTTTTTGCCGGCATTGAGCACACGGCTGTTGGCTTTCAGACGCCCCGAATAGACCCGAACGTAGTGCAGATCGCCATGCTTGTCGGCTTGAATTTTGAACAGCAATCCGCAGAACGGTTCTTCGGGATCTGCCTTGCGGCGCAGCTTCTTGTCGGAGTCTTCGGGATCGGTACCTTCCACCGGGGGAATATCGGCCGGACTGGGAAGAAAGTACGTCACGGCATCCAACAGGGGCTGGACACCAATTCCGTCGAGCGCCGATCCGCAGAGCACGGGAACCACCATGTCGTGGATCACGGCCTCTCGGAGCACCTTGCGAACGAGTTGTGGGCAAATCGGTTCATCGGCGAGCAGCAGTTCTGCCAATTCGTCGCTGAGCAACGATAGCTCATCAAGGAGGCTGGCTCGCCACATCTCGGCATCGTCGATCATATCGTCCGGGATGTCGCTGACGACGATCTCGGTACCGTCCACCTCGCTGGGGAAGGTCAACAGCTTCATCTCAACGAGGTCGACAATCCCTCGGAAGGCGCCGTTCACATGAGGGGGCCCGCTGCCGACGGGAAGATTGACGGGCAACGGTTTGCACTCGAGCCGTTTTTCGATCTCGGTGAGGGTTGCGTAGAAATCGGCCCCTTCGCGATCCATCTTGTTGATGAACGCCAAACGCGGCACGTGGTATTTGTCGGCTTGGCGCCAAACGGTTTCGCTTTGGGCCTCAACGCCTTCCCGGGCACTGAAGACGACAACCGCGCCATCGAGAACCCGGAGGCTTCGTTCGACCTCGGCGGTAAAATCCACATGCCCGGGAGTGTCGATGAGATTGATGATCTTACCATTCCAGGGGAACGTGACACAGGCGGCGACGATGGTGATCCCGCGTTCCTGCTCTTCGGCGAGATAGTCGGTCACGGTGGTGCCATCGTCGACCCGGCCGATCCGGTGGCTGGCATGGGAATAGAAGAGCATTCGCTCGGTAACGGTCGTTTTACCGGCATCGATATGGGCTATGATCCCAATGTTGCGAAGCTGTTCCAGTTGCCGAGCCATTGCCATCTTCCCGCATCATCGTTGAAATTGCCAATTCACCATCTTGCCAACCGCGCAAAAGAAACGCCGCGCACGTTGGGGACCGGCGCGGCGAGCGTCTCTTGAGCCGCTAACAAGACCTCTGTTCGTGCTAATCCACGCCCGCGGGATATTCCCACGTCTTGTCAGTGCCTCAGGCCACATTACCAGGCGAAATGGGCAAATGCCTTATTCGCCTCGGCCATGCGGTGGACGTTTTCGCGGCGAGTCATGGCGACACCCTCGCGTTTGTAGGCGGCGAGCAGTTCGTCGGCCAGCTTCAAATGGGTCGGGCGACCTTTCTTCTCTCGCAGCGCCATCAGGATCCAGCGGATTGCCAAGGATTGCTGGCGAATCCGGTTGACCTGCATCGGGACCTGGTAGGAGGCACCACCCACGCGTTTCGACCGAACTTCGATATTCGGCTTCACGTTTTCGAGGGCCTGCGTGAACACGTCGATCGACTCAACGTCGGGCATCTTTTTCTTGATCACGTCCAGGGCGCCGTAGAAGACGCGCTGAGCCGTGCTCTTCTTACCGTCCCACATCAGGCAATTGATGAATTTGCTGGCCAAGAGGGAGCCGTGCACCGGATCCCCTTTGAGTTGTTTTCTGCTCGCTGTGATTCGACCCATGGAATAGATTCCCAATCTAGAATGCTTTTATAGAGCCGATCCCAAGATGATCGCCGACTCTACTGTGCCCCGCCTGTGGGAGGCCTTTTACGGTTTGGGGTAGGTTCTTATTTCTTCTTGGCGCCATACCGGCTACGGGCCTGCTTGCGATTCTCGACTCCGAGGGCGTCGAGAGTACCGCGGACCACCTGGTAGCGGACACCAGGTAGATCGCGAACTCGCCCGCCACGGACGAGGACAATCGAGTGTTCCTGCAGGTTGTGTCCTTCACCCGGAATATAGACCGTGACTTCCTTCCCGTTCGAGAGACGCACACGGGTGATCTTGCGCAGTGCGGAATTGGGCTTTTTGGGGGTCATCGTCTTGACCTGCAAGCACACTCCCCGCTTCTGAGGGCAGCGATCGAGGACCGGGGCCTTGGTCATTTTCCGCTTCATTACGCGGCGTTTCCGGACCAGTTGGTTGATTGTTGGCATGTGTCAGCTCGAATTCTCTAACGTTATAATTGCTCTTCCCTCGCAGGGGGGAGGAGCATCCAGCGGAGACACTTGCGTCTCCGCATTCCTAGTAGGACCTGTGGGATTGGAATCACTCAGCCTATCGCAACCACGGCGGCTGTCAAGGCATGCAATCGGTTGTCGATGGGGGGCAACTCAAGATTTCGCAGGCAATTCGAAATATTGTTGTTTGCAGGGGAAGTTCTCGATCAATCGTCGTCCGAGTCATCCATGTCGGACACGTCGTCGGATTCGGCCCAAGTGTCTTCGTCCTCCGGGTCATCCTCGGACTCGTCCCCCAGAGGGGAGAGGTAATCCTCGGATTCGGGAATCTCGTCCGCATCCAGCGAAGGTTCGGTGCCCGAGTCAATTGCAGCCACAGGGCGGGAGATGTCACCGAGCAGCCGGTCCAGTTCGCTCGGCGCTGCGGAACCGCGCGAGAAGGCACCGGCTCCCGCGGATTCCCCAGGCCTTCCACCATCTTCGAGGAGCGGGAAGATGGGTTCGGGCCCCGCCGCTTTCTCTCGGACGATCTGGCTGAGGGCTTCGGGTCGCAGGCGGACCTCGGACTCCTGGTACCAGCGGAAGCCGGTACCGGCGGGAACGAGATGTCCGAGAATGACGTTTTCCTTGAGGCCAACCAGGTTGTCGGTCTTTCCGGCCAGGGCCGCCTCGGTAAGGACTTTTGTGGTTTCCTGGAAGCTTGCCGCGGAGAGAAAACTCCAACTCTGCACGGCGGCTTTGGTGATTCCCAGCAACTGGGTCGAGGCGGTTGCGAACGCGGGTTTCGAGCCCTTGGCGGAAACACCGCCGTCGGCTTCGAACTGGGCGTTCTGCTGCTCGAAGATCTCCAGCGGGACGATGTCACCCTCCTGGAACTTGGTGTCGCCGGGGTCGTCGATCTTGACGCAGCCGATCAGTTCCTCATTCTTGGAACGGAACTCGAATTTGTCGATGACGCTGCCTTCAAGCAGTCCCGTATCGCCTCCCGACTCGATCCGCACCTTACGGAGCATCTGGGCGACGATGATCTCGATGTGCTTGTCGTTGATATCGACGCGTTGGCTGCGGTAGACGTTCTGGATCTCGCGAACCAGGTATTGCTGGAGGGCCTCTTCGCCGGAGATCCGGAGGATGTCGTGGGGGACGAGTGGCCCATCGACCAGGGCTTCGCCGGCCCGGACGAAGTCGCCCGT
This sequence comes from uncultured Planctomycetaceae bacterium, assembly GCA_964429355.1. Lineage (GTDB taxonomy): Bacteria > Planctomycetota > Planctomycetia > Pirellulales > Thermoguttaceae > JAAYAY01. The sequence goes on from CAYSCH010000016.1 coordinate 27,633, forward strand.
ATGGACGCGCAAGTGCTTGCCATGGGAAACGAGGTGTTCTCGTTCGATTCCGGTTTCACTGCGGACGACGATGGTTCGCTTGCCGCGGCGTTTTTCACCGAGGATTTCGACCCGGCCGTCGATTTCGGCGATCACCGCCGGATCCTTCGGTTTGCGGGCCTCGAAGATTTCGGTGACGCGGGGCAGACCGCCGGTGATGTCCTGAGTACCGGAGACCTCGCGTGGAGTCTTGGCCAGCAGGGTACCGGGGGTGATCTGTTTGCCTTCGTCGACTTCGATGTGGGCCTTTTCAGGCATGTAGTAGAAGTCAAGAATCTTGCCATCGGCATCCTCCAGCACGATTTGCGGGTGGAGGTCGCCCTTGTGTTCCATGATCAAGCGGCGAATGGTACCGCTGACATCCCGTTCGAGTCGGACCGTTTCGCCTTCGATGATATCCTCGAAGCGGACGCGTCCGCCGACCTCGGCCAGGATCGGGATCGCATGGGGGTCCCATTGACAGAGGGTACCTCCGGCAGGGATCGCCTGATTTTCCTCGACGGTCAGATAGGCACCGGCCGGAATATCGAATTTTTCCATTTCGCGTCCGCGGTCGTCGACGATGGCGATTTCGCCGTTTCGGGCCAGCACGACCTGCTGACCTTCATCGTTTCGCACGGCCTTGAGCCGAGCGAACTTGACGACGCCCGCCCGCTTGGAGCGAATCTCGCTTTCCTCGACGGCACGGGCGGCCGTACCGCCGATGTGGAAGGTACGCATGGTCAACTGCGTCCCCGGCTCGCCGATGCTCTGTGCGGCAATGATCCCGACCGCCATCCCTTCCTCAACCTCATGTCCCATGGAGAGATCCATGCCGTAGCACGCGGTACAGATTCCCAAGGCGGCGTCGCAGGTCATCGGGCTTCGCACCTGGATCTTTTCGAGTCCCAATTCCTCGATACGGCGAGCGATCTCAGTCGTGATCAACTGGTTTTCGCGGACGATGACTTCGTCGGTAATGGGGTTGACGATGTTGGTTCGGCTCACGCGCCCGCGGATTGAATCGGCCAGGCTAACCTCGACTTTCTCGCCGCGGTAGATGACTCCCTTGGTGATCCCCTGGGTGGTCCCGCAGTCCAGTCCGGTGATGACGACGTTCTGGGCGACGTCCGCGAGTTTTCGCGTCAGGTATCCCGAGTCGGCGGTCTTGAGGGCCGTATCGGCCAGACCCTTTCGTGCCCCGTGGGTCGAGCTGAAATACTCGAGCACGCTCAACCCTTCGCGGAAATTTGCCTTGATGGGGGTCTCGATGATCTTGCCGGACGGCTTGGCCATCAATCCTCGCATGCCGGAGAGCTGGCGGATCTGCTCGACGCCGCCGCGGGCCCCGGAGTGCGCCATTAGGTAGATCGGATTGACGTAGCCGGACCAGCGCTCGTCGTTCTCCAGCTCGCTCATCATTTCGGTGGTGATCTGTTCCCGGGCGTGCGTCCAGGCGTCGAGAACCTGGTTGTAGCGTTCGCCCTCGGTGATGATACCGCGCTGATAAAGCTTAAGGATCCGCAGGACTTGCTTCTCGGCAACGCCGATGATTTTCGCCTTGTTGGGCGGGGTGATCAGGTCGTCGGTCGAGAATGACAGTCCGCTGCGAGTGCTTTCACGGAAGCCGAGCTTGTTCATAGCGTCCAGCAGGTCGATCGTTCGGCGCCTTCCGAGAATCTCATGGCAGTCCGAGATGACGGTTGCCAGCGCGGCGCTTCGCATGGCGTGATTGTAGAAGGGCATGCCGGTGGGAAGCATCTCGTTGAAGATCACCCGTCCCACGGTGGTCTCGAGGATTCCGCCATCAGGGAACTTCGGGTCGTCTTTGACCCGTCGGCCCCCGGCCAGACGGACCTTGATGATTGCGTGGGTGTGGACCTCGCCGAGCGAATAGGCCAACTGGAGTTCATCGGACGAGGCAAAGACCATCCCTTCGCCCTTCCGGTCCGCCAGCGCGATCGTCATGTAGTAGCAGCCCATGACCACATCCTGGGAGGGGCTGATGATAGGCGCCCCGTTGGCCGGGCTGAAAATATTGTTCGTGGCCATCAGCAGAGTGTGGGCCTCGACCTGGGCCTCGATGGACAACGGGAGGTGTACGGCCATCTGGTCGCCGTCGAAGTCGGCATTGAAGCCTTTACAGACGAGCGGGTGGAGCTTGATGGCGTTTCCCTCGACCAGCGTCGGCTCGAAGCCCTGAATGCCCATGCGGTGGAGCGTGGGAGCACGGTTCAGGAGCACGGGGTGGTTGCGGATCACCTCTTCGAGGATATCCCACACCTCCTCGTCCTTCCGTTCGAGCATCTTCTTGGCGCTCTTGATCGTATCGGCATGCTGCAATTCCTTGAGGCGCCGGATGATGAACGGCTGAAAGAGTTCCAAGGCGATCTTTTTGGGCAGGCCGCACTGGTGGAGGCGAAGGTTTGGGCCGACGACGATCACGCTACGAGCCGAGTAGTCGACACGTTTTCCGAGCAGGTTCTCGCGGAAACGGCCCTGCTTGCCCTTGATCATATCGGTGAGGGACTTGAGGGGGCGATTGCTTGATCCCAGCACGGGACGTTTGCAGCGGTTGTTGTCGAACAGGGCGTCGACAGACTGCTGCAGCATTCGCTTCTCGTTCTTGATGATGACTTCCGGCGCGTTCAGGTCGACGAGCTTTTTGAGCCGGTTATTCCGGTTGATGATGCGCCGATAGAGGTCGTTCAGGTCGCTGGTCGCGAAATTGCCCGAATCGAGAAGCACCAGGGGGCGCAGATCGGGCGGGATGACCGGTATGACGTCGAGCACCATCCACTCCGGGCGGTTGTCGCTGTCGCGGATGGACTCGACGATCTTCAGCCGATTGATGAGGTCTTTTTTCTTCTGTTTGGAGTTCGTCTCGGTCAGCTCGCGGCGCAAGTCACGGGAGAGTTGCACCAGGTCGAGATCCATGAGCAGTTTGCGGATTGCCTCCGCGCCCATGTCGGCATGGAAACTACCTTCGGGGTAGTCCATCCGCGCCTTGCGGTATTCCTCTTCGGTCAAGAGCTGCTGGACTTTCAGCGGCGTGTCACCCGCGTTGGTGACGACGTAGTCCTGGAAGTAGATCACCTTCTCCAGGCTCGTGGTCTTCATACTCAGGAGGGTCCCGAGGCGGCTGGGCATGGCCTTGAAGAACCAGATATGGACGACGGGAGCAGCCAATTCGATGTGGCCCATCCGCTTTCGCCGGACCCGGCTGTGGGTGATCTTCACGCCGCAGCGGTCGCATATCATCCCCTTGTACTTCATACCCCGATACTTGCCGCAGGCACACTCCCAGTCCTTTTCGGGACCGAAAATCCGCTCGCAGAACAGTCCGTCCTTTTCCGGACGATAGGTTCGGTAGTTGATCGTTTCTGGCTTCTTCACCTCCCCGAACGACCAACTGCGGATGTCGTGCGGGCGAGCCAGGCTGATCTTGACCGAAGCATAATCGTTGACGCGTTCGTATGAGCTATCGCCAATACTCACAGTGACACTCCTTTTTCGGAGGAAACCGATTGCGGACGCTTTATTCGTTCTGGAATCGCGGCAACTTCCTTCACCGCGCTCGCCGGGGCCGGAAGGGGGCCGCCGTGGCCGCCTTCCGTTGGTTCTTCCGGTTCCGTTGTGGAACCCTACAAGCGACCCTTTTCCAATTGCATGTTCAGGCCCAAGCCGCGAATTTCGTTCGTCAAGACGTCGAAGCTCGCAGGAGTGCCGGCCTCGAGCGTGTTTTCGCCCTTGACCATCGACTCGTAGATCTTGGTTCGGCCTTCGACATCATCGCTCTTGACGGTGAGCAACTCCTGGAGAATGTAGGCCGCACCATACGCCTCCAGGGCCCAGACTTCCATTTCCCCGAATCGCTGGCCACCGAAACGGGCCTTGCCGCCCAGGGGCTGCTGGGTGATCAACGAATAGGGTCCGGTGCTGCGGGCATGGACCTTGTCGTCGACCAGGTGGTGCAGTTTGAGCATGTAGATGTAGCCGACGGTCGTCTCCTGCTCCATCGGCACGCCCGTCCGCCCGTCGATGAGCCGCACTTTGCCGTGCCGGGGGAGACCAGCCTCGGCCAGGCACTCGTTGATTTCGGTTTCGTCAGCGCCGTTGAACACCGGCGTGATGGCCTGGAAGCCCAACTTGGCTCCGGCCCAGCCGAGATGCGTTTCGAGAATCTGGCCCACGTTCATACGACTGGGCACGCCGAGGGGGTTGAGGAGGATCTGGACCGCGGTTCCGTCGGGGAGGAAGGGCATATCCTCGATAGGCAGGATCTTCGAGATCACACCCTTGTTGCCGTGCCGGCCGGCCATCTTATCTCCGACGGAAATCACGCGTTTGGCGGCGATGTAGACCTTCACCATCTGGAGCACGCCGCTGCGAAGTTCGTCACCACGTTTCATCGAATTGAGTTTTCGGTCGCGTGAGTCGATCGCCGCCTCGACAGCCGGCCACTTGAGCTTGTAGATCTTCTCGACTTCTTCCAGTCGTTGGGGGCTGCGAATGTCGAGATTGTCGATACGGAACCGCTGCGCCTGTTCGGCGACGAACCGGTGCTCCTGGCCTTCAACGAGGGGCTGGCCGTCCTCGTCGGTGAGCTTTTTCTTGAGCACGGTCTCGATCTCTTCGACCAGGCGGCCGAAGGTCTCGGCAATCGCGGCATTGCCCTCATTCTCGGTCTTCTTGAGGGCCTCCTCAAACGCCTTACGTTCGTCTTCCGACAGACTCATCCGCCGGGAGAACTTCTGGGTATCGATCACGATGCCTTCAATACCGGAGGGCACGTCGAGCGAATCGTTCTTGACGTCCTCGCCGGCCCGGCCGAAAATCGCATGCAGCAACTTTTCTTCGGGGGTCAATTCGGTCTTCGACTTGGGCGAGACCTTTCCCACCAGGATGTCGCCGGGTCGCACGTAGGTTCCGATCCGGACGATGCCCGTCTCGTCCAGATTTCGCAGGGCCTTTTCGCTCACGTTGGGAATGTCGCGAGTGAACTCCTCGCGTCCCAGTTTCGTTTCACGGATTTCCACATCGAACTCTTCGATATGGATCGACGTGTAGGTGTCGTTCTGGACCAGTTCTTCACTGATGATGATGGCATCTTCGAAGTTGAATCCATCCCAGGCCATGAACGCGGCGAGCACGTTTCGCCCGAGGGCCAGTTCGCCGTGGTAGGTTGCGGCACCGTCGGCGATGACGTCGCCCTTCTCCACCTTCTGGCCGACGGAAACGATCGGCTTCTGGTTCTGGCACGTTCGCTCGTTGAGGCCGACGAATTTGCGAAGCTTGTAGACGTCGCTACCGATCTCGATCCGGCTGCCGTCCACGTAGGTCACGGTCCCTTTGTTCTTCGCGCGAATGAGCATACTGGAGTTGCGTGCGGCGTCGACTTCCATCCCTGTACCCACCAGCGGCGGTTCGGTGATGAGCAGGGGAACGGCTTGCCGCTGCATGTTGGAACCCATCAGCGCCCGGTTCGCGTCGTCATGTTCGAGAAACGGAATCAAGCCTGCCGAGACGCCGACCATCTGGCTCGGCGCAACGTCCAGATACTCCACCTGGTCGGCCGGGATAAGGGAAAAGTCGCCCCAGTGGCGTGCGATAAGCGTATCCCCCACGAGTTTGTTGCCTTGGATCGGCGTATCGGCCGGCGCCAGGAACGCTTCGTGTTCCTGGTCCGCCCGAAGCCAGGCGATTTCCTCGGTCAGCTTGCCTTTGACCACTCTTCGATACGGCGTGACCAGGAACCCATACTCGTCGACGCTCGCGTAGATGGCAAGGCTCGAAATCAGGCCGATATTCGTGCCTTCGGGAGTCTCGATCGGGCAGATTCGTCCGTAATGTGAAATGTGCACGTCTCGGACTTCGAAGCCGGCGCGTTTCCGATTCAAACCGCCCGGGCCCAAGGCAGAGAGACGGCGTTCATGGGTGAGCATCGAAAGGGGGTTGGTCTGGTCGACAACCTGCGACAGTTCTCCGCGGCCGAAGAAGTACTCGATGGCGGCGGAGATACTCTTGGGATCCACCAGGCTCCGGGGGGTCATGTCCTGGACATCCTTCAGGCTCATCCGCTCCTGGACCGTCCGTCGCAGCTTGAGGAATCCCTTCCGCAGTTCGTCGCAGGCGAGTTCGTCGATGGTCCGCAGGCGGCGGTTGCCCAGATGGTCGATATCGTCGATCTCGGCCTCACCGGTTTCGCCGCGGAGAGCGAGAAGATATTTCATTGCCGCGATCAGGTCTTCCGATCGCAATGTCATTTCGTCCTCGGAGACGTTCAACCCGAATTTGCGGTTGATACGGAACCGTCCCACGCGACCGAGCCGGTAGCGGTTCGTGTCGCAGAACTTCTCGTGGAATAGGGCCTTCGCCTTTTCCAGCTGGGGAGGATTACCCGGCCGGAGGCGCTGGTAAATCCGCAACAGGGCTTCCTCATGGCTGGCGGTGCTGTCATCGGCCAGGGCGTTCAGGAGCAGCGGGTTTCGCTGATCATCCATGACGGCGATTTTTTTCAGCCCCGATGTGCAGATCGTCTCGGCGATGTTCTTGGTGATCTTCTGGCCGCACTCCACGATAACTTCGCCGGCCCGCTCGCTTTCGGCGGGATAGATCACGTCGCCGACGGCCAGTTTTCCTTCGATTTTCGCAACGCTACGACCGTCGACGATCTTCTCGTCGCTTGTGGTGTAAAACGCCCTAAGAATTGCCTCGTCGCTGCTGAACGCGGGGTCCATGGCGCGCAGGAGAGTCATGGCCGAGAATTTGCCGCTCTGGTCGATGCGGACGGTGAGGCTTTCCTTTCGGGTCACGTTGAGCTCGATCCAACTCCCTCGCTCGGGAATGACGCGGCAACTGTGGAGCCGCCGCTCGCCGGTCTCCGTTTCGCAGACGAAGTCGACCCCCGGGCTGCGGTGCAACTGGCTCACCACCACGCGCTCGGCGCCATTGATGATGAATTCGCCGCCACCGAGCATGATCGGAATATCGCCCAGGTAGACCTCTTCCTCGATAGGTTGGTCCTTCGTGAGGCGCAGCCAGACCTTGAAGGGGCGCCCGTAGGTCAGGCGCAACTGCCGGCATTCGTCGGGTTCGTAGCGAGGCTTACCCAGTTCGTAGCCGATGTACTCCAGGCGAAGGGACTTGTCGTAGCTTTCGATCGGGAAGATTTCGCGGAGGACGCTCTCGAGCCCCTCGTCCTTGCGTTTCTTCCAGGGAGTTTCGAACTGCAGAAAGTCGGTGTAGCTCTTGGTCTGAATCGTGGTCAGATCCGGAGTTTCATAGGGGGTTTGATGGCTTCCAAAACGTCGCTTTATCTCCGGTTGAAGACGCCGTTCTGCGGTGACAGCCATATAAGACTACCCTCCTGATCAATCGCGAATGAGAATGCGGTGGAAGGTGCGCTGCCTGCGCGCACCCCTCCCCGCCAAGAATCTGCCGGTTTTTTGGCAGAAGTTCCGGGATCGTTGGGAGCCTCTCCGGGAACGAGCACGTCACGCCGAGCCGACAAACGCCAGGTTGCAGCATGATGTATCCGGTTCCAGGAGAGGTCCTCAGCCGTTTCACGTCAATAGCGCACCGCACCGGGTCCCCTCGATGATGGTGCTGCCGTGGGGGAAAAATCGAACGGAACAGAGCCCGTGCTACTTGATCGAAACCGTGGCGCCGGCTTCTTCCAATTCCTTCTTGAGCTTCTCGGCGTCGTCTTTCGAGATGCCTTCCTTCACTTTGGAAGGAACGCCCTCGACCAGGTCCTTAGCTTCCTTGAGTCCCAGACCGGTAGCGGCGCGAACCACCTTGATGACGCCGATCTTCTTGTCGCCAAAACCTTCGAGGACAACGTCGAATTCGGTCTTCTCGACTTTCTCTTCTCCGCCACCTTCACCGCCCGGCATGGCGGCCATCATGACGGCGCCGCCCGCAGCGGCCTTGATGCCGTGTTCATTTTCCAGGTAGTCGCTCAGCTCTTTGGCTTCTTTCAGCGTCAGGCCCGCGATCTTATCGCCCAGTTCTTTGGACAGTGGGGAGAATTCGCGGGGTGCTACGTCGGTGGACATCGTGGTTTATCCTTTCTGCTCTACTACTGCGCCACTCGCTGCACTCGAAGTGCTCGGTTTCGGCGACGCCGGTGGTTATGAGAATTTGTTTCGCTGCTGCGGAAGTCCGTTTCAATTGACCGGCAACTTTCCCGGTCTGAAATCCGTGAATGGTTTCGATGCTATTCGGCGTCGCCGCCTTCCTCGCCCTTCTGCTTGATCTGACTGGCCAAGGCTCCGCCAGGACCGATGAGCTGAGCGGCAAGGCGTGCTCCCGGGCCGAGGATCTGCCCGACCAACAGGCTCAATTGCTCACCCCGGCTGGGCCACTTGCTGACCTGCTCCACTTCGGCGGCAGTGAGTTTTTCGCCGTCCATGATCCCGCCCCGGGCCGCGAAAGCCGCGAAGCGTTTGTCCTTGGCCAACCGGACGATTTCCTTGGCCAGAGAGACGATATCTTCCGAACCCCAGCAAACGGCGTTCGTGCCGCCCATGTCTTCGAACAGGCCGTCCAGGGACGTGCCCGCCGTTGCCCGGGCGGCCAGGCTGTTCTTGACGACCAGAACTTCAATGCCCCTCTCGGCGAGTTCGGCTCGAAGGACATTGTTGGAATTGGCGTCCAGCCCGATCATATTCACCAGCAGCGCGTCGCTGACTCCGTCGAGCTGCTTGCGCAGGTGATCAGTCACCAAGTTCTTTACATACTTACTCATATCGCACGCTTTGCCCTGTCAAGGGATATTTCGGGTATTGCTTGTGCTGTCGCCCGATGCGGAAGAAACGAAGACTTCTTCCGTGGTCCTCGAGCGGGAATCAAATCCTGCCGCGCCCAGGTCACTTTCAGACCGCCACACGTATGCCGGGACTCATGGTCGCACTGATAGCGACGCCCCGCATGTACTGGCCGCGAACGGCAGCCGGCTTCAAGTTCTGAACGAAATCGATGAAGCTCTGAATGTTCTGGACAAGCTTCTCAGCGTCGAAGCTGAGTTTGCCGACCATCGCGTGGATGTTTCCGCCCGAATCGTTGCGGAACTCGACCTTGCCGGCCTTGTACTCCCTCACGGTCTTGCCGATGTCGGGGGTGACAGTTCCCGCTCGTGGCGACGGCATCAATCCCCGAGGACCGAGAACTCGGCCCAGGGGTCCGACGATTCCCATCATGTCGGGGGCCGCGATGCAGGCATCGAAATCGGTCCACCCGCCCTTGATCTTCTCCGCCAGTTCGGGACCGCCGGCTTCGTCGGCTCCCGCCTCTTTGGCCTCCGCGATCTTGTCGCCTTTGGCGAACACAATCACGCGCAAAGATTTCCCGATTCCGTTGGGCAGAACCACCGAACCGCGTACGATCTGATCGGCCTGCTTGGAATCGATACCCAACCGCACCGCTATCTCTACCGTCTGGTCGAACTTGGTGTTGTTGAACGATTTCAACAACGCGACCGCCTCGGCGAGCGGTAACGGGGCTGCGCCCGGGACTTTTTCAGCCAGGGCTCGCATTCGCTTAGACTTTCTTGCCATGTTACTCCGTCGATCCTAGTTGCGGATTTAAGTACAACCGTCTCAGCCCTCCCCGCACGCCTTAACGAGGACGCCGGTACGGGGGCGAAAACGAATCCTCCCGCGGGCGCGACGGACAGGCACGAACGGCCGGTGCCGCGCCGCGGTGTATCAGTCGACTACATCCAGTCCTATACTCCGTGCGGTTCCCGCGATAAGGAGCCTAGCATGTTCGGTGTCTCTCGCGTTCAAGTCGTTCATCTTCCTTTTCACGATCTCGTCAAGTTGAGCCGTCGTGACGGTACCGACCTTCTCGCGCGGCACGTTTCCCGATCCCTTGGCAATCCCGGCGGCCTGCTTCAGCAGGTCCACCGCCGCGGGACTCTTGGTCTCCAGTTCAAAAGTCCGGTCGTTATAAACTCGCACAACGACGGGTATTCGCAGGCCTTGCTGCTCCTTCGTGCGCTCATTGAACTGTTGGACGAACTGACCGAGGTTAATCCCGAAACGGCCCAATGCCGTGCCGACCGGCGGAGCCGGGGTCGCCTGACCGCCGGGAACCTGGAACTTCACCGTGCCTACAAGTTGCTTGGCCATAGTCTAGACGCTTTCAATTTGCCAGTATTCCAATTCGACCGGTGTGCTCCGGCCAAAGATATTGATCATCACCGCCACCCGGCCGCTCGCTTCGTCGATCGTGTGGACTTCGCCCTCGAAGTTCTCGAAGGTGCCTTCGTTGATCTTCACCCGATCACCGACTCGGAAGCCGATTTTCAGCTTGGGAACCTCGTCCTGCTTCTCTTCCTTCTTGGCCAGGATCCGCTGAACTTCGTGAGCAAGCATGGGCGTGGGCGTTCCGGCGGCTCCGGTGAAATCCCCGATGCCCGGTGTCTCCCGAACCAGGAACCACGTATCTTGGTTGATTTCCATGTTGACGACAATGTAGCCCGGATAAAGCTTCCGCTTTGTTACGCGCTTCTTGCCGCCCTTGAACTCGGTCACTTTTTCCGTGGGGACAATGATCTCGCCAAAGTAGTCTTCCAGTCCCGCAATCTTCACGCGGCGGATCAGCCCGTCACGAATGGAATCTTCACGGTTACTCTGCACCTTGAGGATGTACCAGTCCATCTTGCGTTCTTCGCCGTCTCCGGTACGGGCTCGAGACGAGACGTCCACCGGGGTCGAGACGGGGGGTTCGCTCTGAAATGCAACCTCTCCTGGCGACAATTCGGACTCAGGCTCGGCAGCGTCGTCGGACTCGACCGATACTTCGTCATGGGCGTCGATTATTTCCGATTCGGCGACAACCTCCTCGGGTGGAGCCGGTGTCGGCAACTTGTCCTGACCGGCCACGTCGTTGGCCTCGACGGATTCCAATTGCTGCGACAGGGTCGGTTCGTCGATCGGCTTATTCGATTCCTCAGTCACAGTCGACTTCCCTCATCAATGGCCTGGCGCCCCGTCTGCTGCCCAGGTCGAACTAGTCACGGAACGATCCGAGGTCGGCTTGCCGACCTGAGGCTCCTAGCCTCCGAACATGGCTCGCAACCAAGCTTCAATCACACTCTCGCCGTCCATCACCCCGATCGTCATGAAGAATTCTCTCCAGAAGAAATCGAAGAAGAACAGGAAGGTTGCGAGAACGAAGACGGTCACCAGAACCACAGCGGAACTGCGATACAATTCGGCACGAGTGGGCCAGGAAACCTTGTTCATCTCCGCCTCGACAGCGATGAGGAAATCGGCGAAGACCGGCAGGTTCACGAGCCGATAGGCGGCCCACAGGCCAACGATTGCCACGACGGCCGGAACCGTCATACGCCAGACAAGATCCGTAGTCACCATGGACAGGTGCAGTTGGTAAGTGCCAGCCAGGATGCACACGGCCACGGCAAAAAACGTCACCTGGCGAGCGATTCGCCCTTGGGTTCGTTTGTAAAGCCCGACTCGAAACAGCTCTTGAATCAGCGCGTTCACCGGCGTACTCTTTATTTCCTGCCCGCTTCGGTCTTCAGAAATGAAGCGTTACGAGCGCCATTTTTCAGTTGCTTGCCATCTTCGGCCGATCGCGTTGGGACCGGGACCACTTGGGCACCGGGGTTGGATCGGGGGCGACGGAAGTCGGAAACATCTCAAGCAGGGGCGGAGGGATTCGAACTCTCGACCGCTGGTTTTGGAGACCAGTGCTCTACCAACTGAGCTACACCCCTGTGTTCTCGGACATCTGGGACCGAGACGGCGGACCGACGACGCCGGCTTCGCTCCTATGGATGTCGCGAAACCGGCGATGCGTCCCTTCCGCTGATTTTTCAGATCCAGCCGCAGTGCGGGGCCGGCCGCACCAGGGAATCAGGAATACTGATTGACTACTCAACAATTTTGGTAACCACGCCTGAACCGACCGTTCGGCCGCCTTCACGAATGGCGAAACGAACGTTTTCGTCCATGGCGATCGGCGAGATCAGCTCAACCACCAGCTTGACGTTGTCGCCGGGCATGCACATTTCGGCGCCACCGAGCAGGTTCAAGGACCCGGTCACGTCTGTTGTCCGGAAGTAGAACTGCGGACGGTACCCGCTGAAGAACGGAGTGTGACGGCCACCTTCCTCCTTGGAGAGGACGTAGACCTCGGCCTCGAACTTCGTATGGGGAGTGATGGATCCCGGCTTGGCCAGAACCTGTCCGCGCTCGATTTCGTCGCGTTTGATACCTCGCAGCAGGCAGCCGACGTTATCGCCGGCGATTCCCTGGTCGAGGGTCTTGTTGAACATTTCAACGCCGGTGCAAACGACCTTGCGGCTTGCCTGATTGATACCGACGATCTCGACTTCGTCGCCCGTCTTGACCACACCGCGTTCGATACGGCCGGTTGCCACGGTCCCGCGACCTTCGATCGAGAAGACGTCTTCGACGGCCATCAGGAACGGCTTGTCCGACTCGCGGGGCGGTTCGGGGATGTAGGAGTCGATCGCGTCCATCAATTCGCCGATGCACTTGGTCGCATCAGGATCGTTGGGCTTGTTGTAAGCGGGCAATGCCGAACCGCGGATCACGGGGAGGTCGTCGCCGGGGAAGTCGTAGCTGCTGAGCAGTTCGCGGACTTCCAGCTCGACCAGTTCGAGGAGTTCCTCGTCGTCGACGAGGTCGCATTTGTTGAGGAAAACGACCAGGGCGGGCACGTTCACCTGACGGGCAAGAAGGACGTGTTCGCGAGTCTGCGGCATCGGGCCGTCAGCCGCCGAGACCACGAGGATTGCACCGTCCATTTGGGCGGCACCAGTGATCATGTTCTTGATGAAGTCCGCGTGCCCCGGGCAGTCGATGTGAGCGTAGTGACGGTTGGCCGTCTCGTACTCGACGTGTGCTACAGCAATGGTCACGGTCTTCGTTGCGTCACGAACCGTGCCGCCCTTCGCGATATCTGCGTAGGACTTGAAGTGAGCCAGACCTTTTTCCTGTTGGACCGCCAAAATGGCCCCGGTCAACGTCGTCTTCCCGTGGTCGATGTGACCAATGGTGCCCACGTTGACGTGGGGTTTCGTGCGTGCAAATACGTCCTTGGCCATTCTAGACTTATCTCCCTGCGTTCAAAAAGCGGGTAACCTTGAACTACCTTGGATCGACCATTCGGTTGGACTATCCTACAAAAGAGCTGCTAATGGGATTCGGACCCATGACCTCGTCCTTACCAAGGACGCGCTCTACCAACTGAGCTACAGCAGCACCCGATCTCCCAGCGTAGCCGCCCATCGCCCCGGCAGAGTCACGGCGAAATCGCCGACACTGCAACCGTGGGTCACGAGCTGCCGCATTCTCAAGTTGCCACATCGATCCTGCAAAAGGCACTGGGCGAGGCCAGTCGCCCGGGCCAACACCCGAAACTCGATGCCAGTCCATCTCTCAGAGCGGGTGAAGGGAATCGAACCCTCGTCTTCAGCTTGGAAGGCTGTGGCTCTACCATTGAGCTACACCCGCTTTCTTTGCGCCACTCACTAACTTGGAGCCCCTTGGGCGTGTTCGGCGAGCCACTTGGCGTCTGACGCTTGAACATCACAATTAGATAGCCTACCGCTTCGGGCGTCGCAAGCCGAGGGGGGGCACAACGCGGCGCCAGGGGAAAGGGAGAGCTATCTTTCGGTTGATCCTCAAAACCTCACTGCAGAAAACGGGAACTTGCCTCGACGAAAATGGGGGATGCAGGATTCGAACCTGCGAAGGCATTGCCAACAGATTTACAGTCTGCCCCCTTTGGCCGCTCGGGAAACCCCCCGAATCATTCTCTGTCTATGTCCAGGAAATCTCTTATTGAACCCTGCTGCTCTCGTGGATGCTCCCTCAACAGACTCCGAAATGCCCGGAAAGTTCGAGGTTTTCTTGGCAAGAGCTAGCGGAGGGACTTGAACCCACAACCTGCTGATTACAAATCAGCTGCTCTGCCAATTGAGCTACGCTAGCCGCTGGGCCAGTCACGCGAACCATTTAATATACCCAACCACCTCCGGCGTGCAAGGCGGATGCCAAACAAAAATCAACCGCCGATGCCATCTCAGCGAAACCCACTCAAGTGAGGGGGCAGATTAGTTCCTGAGGTCACTTGGATGGTGCAGAATGGCTCGTTCGCGACACGCATCCGAGAATCTGGAGCGACTGGCAAGAATGGGTGAGAAGACTCCTTCCCAGCCATCTGAATTTCCACCATCCATGCTTGGAACGCGAGGCGAGCCGACTCGTCCTAATGTCGTCCATCAAGCCTACTCAACTCCAGGAATCTCGATCCTTTCTTCCTGGGCCGCCTTGCGCAGCTTGTTCAAGGCCCGTGCTTCGATCTGGCGGACCCGTTCTTTGGTTACCCCCATTGCGGCCCCCACCTCTTTCAACGTTTGTGGCTCCTCGCCCCGGGCGAGGCCGAAACGGCTGATGATGATCTGCTGCTCTCGCTCATCGAGGCGTCCCAGAATGCGGATCACTTGCGATTCCCTCTGAAGCTGGGAGGTCTCCTGCTCGTACTGGTCGCTACGGCCATCTTCCGCAGCGCCGAACATTTCCGAATTACTGGTGCGGAAGCGGTCTCGATGCCGCAACTCGTCGGGAATCGTGCGGGCGTAGTTCTTCATGATCGCCCAGCTTGCATAGGTGCTGAACTTGTTCCCTCGGGCGAAATCGAATTTTTCCACGGCGCGAATCAGCGACATGTTCCCATCGCTGACGAGTTCGAAGAAATTCTCACTCTGCCCCACGTGACGCTTTGCAATCGACACCACCAGCCGGAGGTTCGCCGAAATGATCTCGTTCTTGGTCGCCACGGCCTGATCGTACAGCCTCTCAATATCGTCCATGAGGCCGCTTTTCGGCCTGGCCAGTTCGAGCGTCTCACGGAGTCTCGAGGCGCGATATTTCAGGTAATTCATCCGCCGGAAAAGATGACCTTCCTGTTCGCGGGTAAGAAGGGGAACCTCGTACAAGCTGGCCAGATAGGGGGGGAGTCCACTCGGCAGCCGGCTTTTCTTGACGGGCTCTTCGTTGGGCGGCATGGGCCCGCAAATCTCCCGTTCCTGTTTTTCTGTGCGAACGAGGCGAAACCGATCGTTGGGAATGAAGTCCAAGGGCAACTCCATGATCCGCTTAGCTCGCATCTCTCCGATGATCCGGTAGATGCTGGTTTTCGTCCGGCAGAACGCCTTTGCAAGTGCCTCCACTGCTTCGCCGCGCCGGTATCTGCGATAGATCTTCTGCTTCGTGTCCTCGCGAAGGGGGCCCGTATTGTCCGGAAAAACCGCCGCGTCCGGGTTGTCGCGGTCGAATTGTTTCAGGGTGTAGCGGATCGTCTCGACGCTGCGTCCCATCTTCCGAGCGAGGCGTTTGGTGACTTCCGCGGGGCAACCGCCCTTCTCCGCCAAGCGGCGCGCGTAGTCGATGATCTTCTCTCGCTCGTCCGCCGTGAGCTGGCTGAATTGGGCCCCGCGGCGGACCCGATCTGCATTGTGTCGCACGAAGCGCTCCACCGAGCTTTCCAGGAACCCGACACGCTTGCGTCCGCCAAAAACAAAACGGCGGCTCACAAGCCCCTGTTGCCGCCAACGGGAGATGGTTTTCGTCGAGACCCGGAACCGGCGACTGAGCTCCTCCACGGTCAGAACGGGTTCGGGGACTTCTTCGACAGGCAGGTCTGCAGAATCGGAGACGTCTTCGACAAACAGCCGAAGGTCGTGCGAAGCCTCTTGCCCACGCATTCTTACTTCCGGATAGGCTTCCGGCCGATAGGTGGTCACGCGATAGCAGAGGTATTCGTAGGTATAGGTCCGACTGTCTTCGATCTCGAGCAAGAGCCGTTCCGCCCGATCCACCTGCTCCAATTTCTTCTCCCGTGGAGCAAATCGAACTTGTTGGTCACGAAGCTCTCGAATGGCTGGATGGATGTAGCTGCTGTGCATGATCTCGTCCTTTGCCGGCTGGAAGCCCGAAGCACGTTCGACTCCTGGTGCCTGGATGTCCCAACCTTTTCGCCTTGCCGATGCCCATGGCTGCGTGGCCCACTGGTTCTGCCGGTCCCCTCACATGGTTCGCATTCTATCTTGATCGGCCTATTTTTGACAAGTGTTCCTTGCAAAAATACCGTTCGTTTCTTGAAGCCACGAAATGATTTCGCCCAACCAGAAGAACTTGCCTGCCGTTGTTTCTACGGGACATGCCCGAAAAGGGATTCAGGGCGTCCCAGTTTCCGCCAGCAAAATCAGCTGAAGAGTTATATAAGTACCACTCGCAGGTATTATATCGTCGTTCTTATCAGGACAAATGCGCGAAGCGGCAGGTTCACGTCAACATTCCCAACCCGACAAGTCGATGCAGGAAGAAAGGTCCTTGATATCGCGCCAGACGTACCCTCTGGTTCGCACAGTCTGTACCGCACAACAGGCGAGTATTCCTTCAAAAGCTCGAGTCGAGATCCTGACATGCGTCAAACGAACGCCATTTTGATCGTCCTGCTTGGCATCCTTTTCTCGACCTCCACGAGTTGGGGGGAGGGTGGTCCTCCGCAGAAGTTCTCACTCAGTTCAAACCGTGCCGCCAATTCGCTCGACCGGATTGACGCCTCGCTCGAGGTCGCCGGGAAAGTGGTGGTGTTGAATGAGAAGAACGAGCTGAAGGAACTCAATTTGGCAGTGCTTGCCAACGTCGGATACGACGAACGGTCGCTGCTTGTTCCTGTCTCGCCGAAGGCCCCCATGCGGTCCGTTCGCCATTATGGCACGGCAACGGCTGCCATTGAGGTGGACGGCCAGGAAATCCATCCGGAGTTGCGTGACGAGCGGCGTTTGATCGCCGTTTCGATCGACGAGGGAAAGGCCACGCTTTACAGTCCCTCTGGCCCGCTCGCCCATGATGAGTTGGATCTGGCCGACATCATGGGCAACACCTTGGTCCTCGATCGTCTTCTACCACCGTACCAAGTCGCAATCGGCGATTCCTGGAAGCACTCGGACGAGCTGGCCGGCGTGCTTCTGGGCTTGGACGCGGTCAGTTCCAGCGATATTAAGAGCACTCTGTCCTCGGTCAAGGATTCCGTGGTCCTGGTGGAAATGTCGGGGGAAGTCCAAGGCGCGGTTCAAGGTGCGGCGACCGAGATTCAGATTCGCGCCAAGTACCAGTTCGATCTTCTTGCCCGACGAATCACCTGGTTTGGCTTGCTCGTGCAGGAGAAGCGTTCGGTCGGGCACGTTGGTCCGGGGCTCGAGGTGATTGCCCGGTTGCAGACCAAGATCCTTCCGATCGAAGAATCGCCCCACCTGACCGACGCTGCGTTGAACGGCCTGTCGCTCGAACCGGCCGACGAGAGCTTCTGGCTCAGTTACGAGTCGGTTGCCGGCGGCTGGCAGTTGCTGAACGATCGCCGGTGGTTCGTAACGAGCGATGAATCCAAATCGGTCGTTCTCCGCATGATCGACGACGGCGAGTTTGTCGCCCAGTGCAACATATCATCACTTCCGCAGGTAAATGTAGAGAAGCTGCCTTCCCTTTCGAAGTTTCAGCAAGACATCCAGACTGGACTCGGTGATTCGTTCAGGCAGTTTATTTCGGCCAAAGAGGAGACGAACGACCTGGGGTATCGCGTGTTGCGGGTCGTCGTCGACGGTGTGACGTCCGAGATGCCGATCCAATGGATCTACTACCTGATTGCCGACCAGACCGGGCGGCAATTGACCATGGTTTTCGTGGTCGAAGCCGAACTGGCGGAACGGCTGGCCGGAGCGGACGAGCAACTGGCGACGGCGGTCCAATTCGTCGATCGAACTACGGCTGGCTTACCGACAATCGCGCCCAAATGAAGCTTCCTTCCCGGGACTAGCCGGTGGCCGCATATTTCTCAGCGAACTCAAGGACCCAGAGATCGATCAGTTCGGTGAATGATTCGAGGTCGACCTCTCCCAATCGCTGATAGTGGTTTCGGGCGAAAAGCTCTCGGTTGCGGACGGTTGCCTTCGCGGCAACGTCGAGCACCAGATAGTCGGAGATGGGTCGAATCAGGACCTCCATACGGCTGAAGAGACTGCCGCGCCGCCCGCGGGACTGCAGGTCCAAATCATCGCGACTGACGGCGGCACCCCATCCTCGTTCCGTAACCACCGATTCGAACTGGAAGCCGGGGAAGTGATTGGGGAGACGGCGCAGGCAATGCTCGATGTGCTCGGAGAGTTCGAGGCGAAACTGGGAGTGAAGGTTTCGCAACTCCTTCTCGGAGAGCGCTTTGGCGGCTTCGGCTCGAGCTCGTTCGTCGCTCGCCCGGTGCCCTCTCTCGATCGCTCTGGCCAATCGTTTGTCGAAATCCGTCATCGTCCTGGCTGGGTTGGAGTCGCCCTCGAGACGCTTGTTTTCGGGTGGGTCGGGTGAGCGTCAGCTGCGGGGAGAGTATCGATGAATCGTCGGATGGTGCCGTAGCCCTACGTGTCGCCGCGCTGTGTTTCCTCGGGCTTTGCCGAGTCAATTGAGTCAACCGACTCGCCGCCCGGCGCTGGCGACTGAGGCTGTTCGGCCTCGGCGTCCGTTGGAGGTGGCGATGTCTCAACCGTCTGAGGAGGCGTGTCCGTTGAGGTTTTCGTCACGCTGTCAGGCTTGTTGGCCTTGCCCGCTCCGGAATGGGTATTCTTGCGCTTCGTTTGCTTCTTTGGAGGCTCGGGCTCGACCTGGGTGGTCCCGAAGAACTGGGCCAGATCACTGAAGCTCCGCATCGGCTCACGGCCTTCCTTCATTTTGTCCGTGATCGGCTTGATGGGCTTAGGGGGTGATTTTGGCTTGTATGCGGGCGTCTCCTGGCCACGTCCTCGGCCCCGTCCGCCATCGCGACCGCGTCCCGCATCGTGACCACGTCCGCCGTCGCGGCCGCGTCCCGAAGGGCGCGCCCGTCCGGCATCACGTGCGTGCCCAGTATCTCGCGAGTGGCCGCGCCCACCCTCGGCCGCCTCGGAGGGCCCACTCTGCTGATCGCGAGGCTTTTGGACCTGCCTGGCAGAATCGGGCCGGCCACCACCGTGACGGTCCCCTCGCTCTTCTCGGTGCGAACCTGCCCGGGGAGTTCCCGGCGGAATCATGGTCAGCGAGACTCGCCGCCGCTGTTTGTCGACATCGAGGACCCACACCTTGACGACGTCGCCAACGGCAGCAACCTCGTGGGGATCGCGAACAAATTTGTCGGCAAGCTGGCTCACGTGGACCAGGCCGCTGTCATGCATGCCGATATCGACGAACACGCCGAAATCGACGACGTTCAACACGGTCCCGTTCAATTCGAGCCCGGGAGTCAAGTCCTCGAGTTTGAGAACGCCGTGGCGGAAGATCGGCGGCTGGAGATCCTCTCGCGGATCTCGGCCTGGCCGAACCAACTGGGCGAGGATATCTTTCAGGAGCAATTCGCCGACCCCCAGCTCTTTGGCCAGGGCACCCGCGTCGACTGCGGCAACTTTTTCCGCGAGGCTCTTCAGGGTGTCCCGGTTTCGCAGGTCGTCTACCTGGAAGCCGAGTTGATCGAGCACACGGAGGGCAACGGCGTAGCTTTCCGGATGGATCCACGAACTATCGAGCGGGTTATCCCCGCGGGTGATCTTGAGAAAACCGGCCGACTGGACAAAGGTCGCGCCGCCGAAACCGGTCACGTTTCGCAATTGTTCGCGGTTGCGGAAGGGTCCGTGCTGCATTCGATGCTCATACACGCGACGGGCCGTCAGTTGATTCAGCCCTGAAACGTAGCGCAGCAGGGCCGGGCTGGCCGTGTTGACGTCCACGCCCACGTAGTTGACGCAGGAGCTGACCACATCGTCGAGGGATTCTCGGAGGTGTTTTGCCTTGACGTCATGCTGGTAGAGTCCGACGCCGATATTTGCTGGATCGATTTTCACCAGCTCGCTCAACGGATCCTGGAGACGACGTCCGATCGAGATCGCTCCCCGGACCGTGGCGTCGTATTCGGGAAACTCCTCCCGTCCCACGGAACTTGTCGAATAGACGCTGGCTCCCGCTTCGTTGACGATCACGTAGGCCCAGTCGCTGCCTTCCGGGGCCTTCTTCAGAAGCTCGCCGAAGAAATCCTCCGCGTCCCGACATGCCGTCCCGTTGCCGATTGCCACGACCGTCAACTTGAAACGCTCCATCAACTCCCTGACGATATTCTCCGACTCCTCTTTTCGCTCCGGCTTGCCGATCAGGTAAATCAACGCCTGGGCGAGGACATTCCCGAACTGGTCGAGTGCCACGAGCTTGCAGCCGCTCTTGAATCCAGGGTCGACGGCCAGGACTCGCCGATTGTGGACGGGAGGTTGAAGCAGGAGATTGCGGAGATTTTTGGCGAACACGCCCACTGCGTGGGATTCCGCTCGTTCCGTCAGTTCGCGACGAGTTTCCCGCTCCAGACTTGGAAGGATCAACCGAGCGAGCGAGTCACGGGCGCACCCTTTCAGGAAATCGAGATGAGGGTGATCCTCGGCGACGACCATCTCCTCGGCAACCTTCGTCATTGCCTCCTGGTCGCAATCGATCTTCACCCGCAAGACCTTCGCTCGTTCGCCGCGGTTGATGGCCAGGACGCGGTGCGGCGGAATCTTGCGAAGGTCTTCGCTGTAATCGAAGTAGTCGCTGAACGCTTTCTGTTTCTTCTCGTCGGTCTTCTGTTTCTTCTGCCGTTTGCGTTCTGCCTTGCGTTCCGCACTGGATTTCCGGCTTCCTTTGCGTTTCGGAGCCGAACGGCTTGGGCTGGGAGCAGGGACCACGGGAGCCGCCGCGCCCGTTGCCGCTCCACTTGCGGCGCTGTCACCGCCCGGCGTTTCACTCGGCGCGGTCTCGGCTGCACCTTGTTCCGCGGTGGGCTGCGCGGGCGTTGTCTGGTCAGGCGGGGCTTGTGCCGACGACGGCCGCGCGGGCTCGACGCCTTCGGGAATCGCGGGAGATCCCGGAGACTCTGTTGCCGATTTGGCCGGAGCTGTTTCTCGTTCCGCACCAGAAATATCGCCCTGCGCCGGCTGGAATTCCTCGATGGGGGAGGATCCCTCGCCGTCCGAATTGTCGGGACCGCCACCCATTCCCGATCCCCGCTGATCGTCGTTGGGCGGGAGAGAATTGTCGACCGGTGCGGGGGACTCGGCGGATTCTGACGCACGGGTTTCGTCCGGTTGCGGCGTCTCGCTGGAAGGCATCTCCTCGGAGCCGATCTCGCTCTCCACCATCTCGGCGGGCTCGGTTGCCTGCGGCACACCCGCTTCCTCCACCACCTCCGAGTCGCTCTCGACGGAGGCCGGGGGCGACACCGCCGTATCGTCGGCCGACGGCATCTGCAGAGCTGCCTGGGCCGCGGTAGACGGGTCCGCCGTTTCTGTGGCTGGGGCCGGTGAAACTTCTGTCGGCTTCGATGCACCTACAACCGGCGGTGGTGATGCCGCCCGCTGAGGCTTTGCCGAAAGGGTTGCATCGGTCGCCTTCTCTTCGCTTCCCACGCGGCACGAGACAATTCGCCGCGACCTTTGCGGGGTTTCTCGAAGGCTCTGACGCAACTCCACGTGTTCACGTAGCCGCTCGGCCAGAATGAGTCCCGCTCCCAGCAGTGCCGCTGG
>CAYSCH010000017.1:0-9773 GCA_964429355.1 uncultured Planctomycetaceae bacterium
GCCGCCGTCGTAGGCGCAGATGTAGCTGTTGCCTCGGGTGTCGAGCACCGGCGCGGCCCAGCCGAGCGGTTCGCCCACATCGGCCGGTGTCCAGTGCTGTTTGCCCGCGGAGTTCACGCAGTGGAGCAGCCCGTCAGCGGCATGGATGCGAATCGTGCCGTCAGGGGCGACGACTACGGGGCCCGGAACATGCGTGCCGATCACATACTCCCAGACGATCTTTGCCTTGCCTTCTTCTTCCGTCAGGGAGTACAGACGTCCCTGGGTACAAACGTAGATGCGGCCTTCGGCGTCAACGGCAGGTGCATGCCTGGCGGGGCGAGCCTTGTCGGAGAAGGGCGGTTCCGGGGGGAATGCCCATGAGAACTGCTTGGGCCGAAGTACCTCAGGACGCGTGCGAGGTTTCGGTGCCGGCCTCGGAGGCTCCGCCTTGGCCGACGGGCGGACGGTGGAACGCTTGCCGCCCGACGGCCCTGCAGCCTTGGCCGGCGGAAGCGTCCGGGTCGGGCCATCCGCCGCCGTGGCTGGAGGACTTTGGGACCGAGTTGGCGCGGAGGTGGTCGGACGCTGTCGCGGTGTTTGCGGCCGCTGGGGTGCGGGAGTCGGCCGACGGGCCGGCGTCGCGGCAGGTGGTGTTTTCTGCACGCCTTGTGGCGGCGAAGAGGGCCGTTGGGGAGCGGCAGGAGCCGGTGCCTGCTGCTGTGGTTCGAACTGGACTCGATGGATGTCCTGCGGCGGTTGCTGCGGCCCGTAGGATCCGCCTTGGAGCGGTTCTGCCGGCGGCTGGGGCTGCGGCACGTAGCCTTGAGGCGGCCGCGCGCCAGGCGGTGTCTGATAAGGCGTTCCCGGCTGTGGATAGGGCGTTTGCGGCTGTTGCGGATATGCGGGCACGGCGGCCGGATAGCCTTCAATGGGTGCCTGGGGTTGCTGGGAAGGAAAACCCTGTGGCGGATAGGACTGGCCGCCTTGCGGGGGCGTCTGGAGGGGAACACCGTACGGCGGTTGACTCGGCGCCGGCTGCTGGGGCTGCAGGGGCGCTGCCGCAGCGCCGGGGTGGCCGGTGGGGAATTGGGGCGGCGGGCCCGACGGAGGCTGGTATTGGGGGGCGGCGGGAGCGCGCGGAGTTCCGACCGGCTGAACGCCTCCATGGCCGGATGGCTGGGCCGGATAGCCAGTGGGGGACGGCCCATAGCCGGCGTTCTGGGGATACTGCGGCGCTGCGGGGCGGTAAGGCATGCCCGGCGGTTGGGGCACCGGGTAGCCTTGGCCATAGGCGGGCTGCTGCGGTTGCTGGGGCGGCAGGGCCTGCTGCGGATACTGAGGCGGAGCCGGATAGCTGGGCACCGGAGCTTGTTGGGGCGGCTGATACTGGGGCGGCTGCTGGGGCTGAGGCGCTACGCCACCCTGGGGAACGAGCAGAAAGAGTCCGACCGCCTGCGTCCCGCATTGAGGGCAACTGTACGGCTGGGTCGGCCGCTGGACATGGTATCCGCATCGTGTGCAGCGGAAGGTGTTCATGCTACCGCACCTCGACCGTGGCTTTTGTGTAGACCTTGCCGTTGTCGCGGAGGACGATCCAGCCGAGGACCTGAACGATTTCTACGCCGCGCGACGCAGCGTTGTGACGGGCGGCGTCGAAACGCTGACCGGGATGGACCAACTCGATCGAATTGTAGATCCCCGCACTCTCGCACGTTCGCTGGAGATAGTTGACCAGGACTTCCTCGAAGAGATCCTTGCCGGGCACGTGCTCAGGTCGCCAGCGGTAATAGGCCTCACCCACATCTTTGAGCAACTGAGGGAGACGTTCGGGCGCTGCCGATCGGAAGACGAGCAGTTGCCCGGCGAGCCCTTGGGCCGCACTATCCTCCGCCAGGACCCCTTCGAGCAATCGCCGGCTCGCGTCAGCGTGTGCGGCCAGTGCCGGTCCGAGGATGGCATTGGACCAGTCGCCGCTCAAGGCCGAGGTTTCTTGTTCCTGAGATTGGGGAACCAGCAATTCGGCCAGGCTCTGCACGCCGCCGTCCAGATGCGACCGCAGTTGCTCCATCGTCTGATACAGGGCCGTGTTCTGCTGGTCGAGGATTTCCAGCTTCTTGCGAATCGGCCCCAGGAGTTCGTCGACCTCGTCGGCCGAGACCCCGGAGGGGGGCATGGCAGCGGGGGGTGGGGGCGACGGCAGCTTGGGCAGATGGTCGAGTTTCGCAGCGAGTTGCGCAATCTGGCCGGTCAGCTCCGACATTTCGGCAGGCACGACCGTTGCGGTATGGCCGGACTGGGAGTCGCGGTGGATCAGGTAGTCGACGATCTGGCAGTTGGCTTTCTCGAACATTCGGCCCAGGTCGGCCAACTGGTCGATCAACTGCTGGAGTTCGCCGCGGTCAGGTTTCTTCGATTCGTTATCCAAGGGGATCGGTTCCGTTGGCCACGAAGGGCGATCGCTGTATTCAGGGTTATCTCGCAAGACAGGATTGAATCCTGCCCAGACAGGTTACAGACTTAAAGACCTGTCCTGCGGCGCCAGGCGCTCATTGGCTCACCTCAATGTTATCGAGTCCACCGGTGTCGAGGTAATAGCGTTCGTCGGCGAGGGTGCGCCAGGTGAAGTGGACATTGTCGCCCAGAATGGCGTCGTCGCCGGCCACGATTCCCGTGACGGACTCCAGTTCGAGGCATTCTTCCTTCTCGCCGGTCGCTCGTTTGCGTTTGATTTTCACGGCGATCTCCGTCCTGCCGATACGGTCGCGCGTATCCATCTTGAGAACGTAGACGGGCGAGGCCTGGGCCTCTTCGCCTTCGGTCATCTTGCGGCCGATGATCACCCGCTGGGAACTGGTGGAGAACTCGGTGATCTCCTCCTTGGCCTGCTCCTCGGCCGGGTGGAAGAGAATTCTCTCCTTGCGGATGCCGCTGGTTGCATCGGTCATCACGCCCCAGTAGTAAGTATTCTCCTTGGCCTTCCCTTTCATTTCGAACTTGAACTGCGGCAACATGCCGTGCCTGGCCATGAATTCGATGGCCGCTCCGACCACCACCGGACTCTTGGGATCCACGATCACACCCGGGTTGCGGCCCTTCTCGTCCTGGTAGGGATACCAGTTGCCCGCGTAGTGCTGGTGCATGGGCACGATTCGCGAGGGGGAGAGGGGAACGTACATGCGGACCAGCCGCTGGATGTAGTCGAGCTTGGAAGGCAAGCCTGCCAGGAGCACGACGTCGGTGTTGAGCTCGACGATCCGCTGGCAATAGTCAAAAAGCAGCTCGTCGAAGACATCATGCACGACCCCTTCGAATTCCTCCCGATTGACACAAAGGTCGAGTTCCTGCTGGACCGTGTAATAGCCGGGACCGCGGAGCTTGTCGAAGATCGCCTGGAGCGAATCAAGCACGGAGGGATCGACCAGCTCCGGATTGGTGTGCGAGATCGACTCGTCGGTGACGTTGTCGACCGCGTTGTTCAGATAGGCCTGCGCCAGGGGCACGAAGAGCCGGTTGATCCAGCTCACTCGTTGAGCCCTGAACTCCCGGTTCTTCGGGACTTCCGGACCGAAGAGAAATTGGATGTCCTCGTCCTCCAGGCCGACACAATCGGCGAAGGCGGGCACGACGATCGTCTCCAGAAGCCGTTTGACCAACTGGTCGCCCCCCAGGCCGATACCATCCTGGTGAAGGACGGCCCCGCGGATGGCGTCGTCGATCTTGGACTCGAAGTTGTACTTGGCGATCATCAGGTCGGTCGTGCCGCCGCCGACGTCGATGCAGGCAATGCGGATCTCGGTGGCCGGGTCGCCGAAAGGCTCCGATTCAGTCGTAGCGCCAGGACGCCGCTTCGGAATGGGTGCGGGGCCGCCAGGGCGACGAAGGCCGGGGCGGGCGCGGCGACGAAGTGCCGGAACGGCGGCCGGGCCTTCTTCCGGCTCTTCTTCTCGGCGGGCAGGAGGAGCACCGCGGTCCTGTTTGAGCAAGGCAAACCAGAGCCGGGGATCCTGGCCGAGCAGCCGCAGTTCGCTCCAGATGTAGGTGAGGTGAACGGCGCTGGCCTCATCGATGCTGAGGTTCAGTTCGGGCTGGACTCGCTGATGCTTTCCCAGAGTCAGGTTGAAGATCTCGATCGCTTTCTGAGCCTGCGACTGGAGCCGCTTCTGTTCCTCCTCGATCATCCCGCTGGGAAAGGTAAGGGTCATGGTGCGGATTTCGCGGGCACGCCCGGAGTCGCCCGAGGCAGCCCGGTAGGCCTGGGAATTGACGTACATGTAGGCCTGGGTGAGCATCTCGTAGAGAGCCGCCGTCATCAAGCAGCGCGGGGCGTGACGCGGCTTGTGGGGCGACGTCGTGGCGTATTCCGACTCCCGCGGTTTGTGACCGGCGAGGAGGAAATCGCGATCGTCCTCGTGGACAAAACGCAGATAGGGACCGCGCAAGGGCGCCGCATAGGTGCCGGTTCCACAGCGGTCGGCCGGATCGGCCATGTGCCAGTTGGCGCCTTCAAGCCAACTGGCGTCGTCGGCCCACAGGTACCGTTTCGGAGAACTGACACCGATGCGGATGTCGCCGTCGGCCCGCATCACGTGGGCGATATCGTCCGCCTCCCGGCCGAGCCGAACCATCGAAAGGTCATCGAACAGGGTCGGCGTCACGCTCACTTCGACCTTGTTCTGTTTCAGCTTTCGCTTGTCACGGGCGAACCAGCCCCCCTTGTCGTCCGATTCTACCGTGTGATATTCGATCTTCTTGCGGGCTGCCGGCGGAAGATACGGAGTATTCGACCAGGTTGTCTTGGACGAGAACCAGCGGGCGGAAGGCATGCTTTCGTACCGGCCTTCCTCGTCCCAGGCGTCGAAATGATAGCGATTGAGCAACTCGAACGGCATCATCTGGGGCGTCTGCGTGATCTCGCCGGTCATCTCCAGCAACAAGGCCCCGGTTCGACTGTTGCCGAAATCAATGATCATGTGAACGTGCTTGGCGTCTCCGGCCGTGGCGGCGGCCGAACGGATGCAGATGTCCACAGCGGGCACCCCGCGCAGGGGGTTACCTTGCACGTCGACAATTCCGTCGATCCGGATCTCGAAATCCTTGGTCAGGGCGCCGGGATCGCAGAAGTAGCCCACGTCGGGGTCACCGCAGGTCGTGTCGACGGCCAGGAACAGCTTGGCGATACCCGACTGAATGATCTGCCACTGGATGTAGGGATACTCCCGCGAGGGCGGACCTTCGGCCCCTTCCTGCGGCTCGACTCCGCAGCGGCAACGCTGCCATCCGTATCCGATCTGGCCGGCCTGGTAGCGGCTTCCCCCGCGCATGGGAACACAGATGATTTGGACGCCTGTGTTGGCAAACAGTACGTGCATTTCGAGTTGTCAGGGTTCGGGGTTCAGTAGCTGAATTCGCCAGAATTTGGGCGTCTCGGTGGATCTCCAAAGTCTGGCGACTTCGGCTACAGGGTTGGCCTCTCGGCGAATCTCCAAAGTCTGGCGGCTTCGGCCACGACGGGTCCTATTCAAAGGGTTCGAGGATCTTGATCAGCTCGGCGTTTCCGGGTGGGATCTGCACGTGTTCGCCGGCGCCGAGGGCCAGGGCCTGGGGCAGTCGCTGCGCCCAACGCTGGACGAAGGAGGCCATCAGGCCGAAGCGTTCGAAATTCTGCGGCGGCGTTTCATCCTCTGCCGGCGCAGTGTCGATGGGATTGCCGTTCTCGTCGATCTTTCTCTGGGGCGACTTGATCGGGGTCATGCTCGGGCCGGGGTTCATGACGAAGTCGTTCATGATGATCTGCACGTATTTGCGTCGCGCACGGCGCCGTGCGGCCTCGTCCCGTGTTTTCAGGTGGACCACCGGTCCAAGCCGATCGGTAAGCACGTCGAAAACGTCGGAGGATGTCAGGTAATCCCGGAGGTAACGGACGAAGGCATTGATATCGTTGGGATCGAGCCAGGGGCCACCCTCGGAGGCCTGGGAAGTGAAGTCTTCCCAGCGTTTCGGCACCGTCACGGTGGCCCACTCGTGCATGAAGTCGCGCAGGCAGCGGGGGAGCGGATCCCCGTGGCGCTTGCTGACGATGTCGGCACAGTCCGCCAGGCTGAGTTCGTCACCAGGCTGGACGCTCAGGGTATCCTGGATCGCATGCACCCGGTAATAGGCCTGCTGCTCATCCTCGGTGAGCCAGTCGACGACGCGTTGGGCTGCCCGGATCCTCTTTTCCCGGTCGACATTCGCGTCGGGATCGACGACCCAGTCGCGAGAAAGCTGAAGCAGGCGATTCTTGATCTCGAGGATCTCTTTCTGGAGTTGATCCTGTTTATCGGTGGCCGTCGTGACCGAGCGGATCCCGGCGCTGATCAGCGACAGCCCTCCATCATCGTCGCGCATGGCGGCATCCCAGCGGAGTTCGGCCGACTTCATGTATTCGCCCACCATCTCCGATTCCAGGAAGGCCTTCTTCGCCCGCACCCATTTCTCCGGGTCCGTTTCCCGGCGCTGCTGGTCGTTGGTGTCCCACGTGCCTGGGTAACGAATCGGGTAGGTATTGGCAAAGGTCTTGCCCTTGCCCCCAAAGTCGTTCATGACGTTGCCCAGCGCGTCGACCAACTGGCCAAGTCGCGCGTCGTAGAGGCCTTTCTCGGCGTATTCCTCCCGGTTGCGGAACTCCTCATCAATGCCCGTCATGCCGATGAACAGGGCAGGGACCTCGTCACGGACCTTGCAAGGCCAGACCTTGTCGCCGTAACGGGCGCGGCCCCACTTGTCGATGTGGTACTTCATCTGCGAGGTCACTTCGAGGTTTCCGCCTCGCGACAGCAGAAACAACGTCTGGATCTGGAGTTCCTCGGTGTAGCGTTCGAAAAGGTAAGCCACCTTGCCGCGTTTGACGATCTCCATCTGTTCGTCGATTGTCTCGGCGGCCGTGCGTTTGCCCTGCTCGGCTCCCTGGCGTCCGGCCCGCATGCCGGGGATGTCGAGGAAGTCCATCTGCTCGATCACCTTGCGCCAATCATCATTGAGTCGATGGGGCAGCACAGGGAGCACGAGTTCGAGCATAGCCGCCTGGATCGTCTCCTGGTCTTCGCTGCCGTCGCTGGTTCCCGGGTGATATTCCAGTACGTACCAGCCGCTTCGCTCGCGGAGATGGAATTCCGTCCAATCGACGCGGGTGAAGCACTTGGACGTACGTCGCTCGTGAAATTTCGCCCGTTGGCTGTCGAGCAGAAAGCGGACGCCGGCCCAATGGGTAAGAATGGCCGGGTCGTGATCGCCCAGGCGGATCTTCTCGAGGAAGTTATTGATGCGGACAAACAGCCCGGTGAGGGAATTCCAGTCGTTCCAGAACAGGCGAGCGGCGGCGGCCACGTAGCCTTCCTCATTTAACGGATAGCGGCTCATGAGGCCGCTGAGCACGGCTTCCTTGGCGGGAAATCCACGGCGATCCACGGTGCGCATGTAGGAAAAGGCGTCGAGCAGATCCATCCGCCACTTGCGATCGACATCGCGGGTGCCAAACTGGCGGTCCAGGTCGACAAACAGCTCTTCCAGGTCGCTTTGCTGCCAGGAGTGCTCAGGGACCTGGCATTCGACATGGAAGCCGCGCGCGAGGACCCGGATCCACTCGGCGCGCGTCAGCGCGCGGACCATGACGGGATACTCGGGAGCAACGCTGGCGGCAATCCGGTCCTTGGTCGTGAAACGCGTGACCAGCGCGGTGGCCTCATTGGAGCCGCTCTGCGGGTTGAGGTCATTGTCGAAGGAGAGGTCCTTGAAGTAGGCGGGTTCGCCGTGCTGCTCGTCGCGTCCCAGCGGGCTGTAGGCCTCGCTCGACGGCTTGAGCACCTGCCCCATGAAGAGACTCTTGCCGACCTGTGACGGACCGTAGACAGCTGCCGCAACAGGTACCTTGGACGAAGTGAAAAGATTGCCTGCCAGGCGTCGCAACTGGAGAACTTCAAATTCGTCGCTCTCCGCAATCGGCAGCAGATCCACCGCCCGGCGTGCGGAATTGAATTCTGCCAGCCAGTCACACAAGTCGGTGGCCAGTTCCTCCACTTTTTCGGACTGGCGGATCAGGTTACGGTCGCGTTCGTCGGGAAATCCCATCAGGTCCTTCCGTCCTTCTTGAACTCAATTGAATGGAGCAGCTATGGTGAGGGGCCGTCTTCCACAATTCTCGATTCCAATCGGAACGTGAACGGGTATTTATCAGACCGGCCGCCTCCCTGCGGCTGAGCTTCCAGAATCAGACTGTAACGAGCCGAACGATCCCCGTAGGGAATTCTCGAACTGGTCAGACGAGCGAGTTGCTGATTTCCTTGTGGTTGGCTGGGAACCCACTGCTCCGGCGACGGCTGTCCGGCCGGCGTCACGCGGTATTCTAGCGGACCTTCCGAACCGGCTGCTAGTACCTCGATGCGGACGGCAAAGTCGCTCCTTCCACTGTCCAGCGTGGTGTCAACACGGAGGAAACGTTCTCCCGTAACGGTCACATTGGCCAGCGCTTCCCGACCTCGGTAGGTGGCGCGAACCTGCGTCCCACCAAGCCCCTGGGCGGCGAAGGTACCTGCAGGCCCCGCCGGCGCAAGCACCGCCGCATCGAGGCTCTCCAAGGTGGCCGGCACGGGATAGGGTGGTCTTCCCGTCTCGTGCGCCAATACCGTCATGAGGGGTGTCGTCTCGCCCACCTTGAGCGAGACGTCGTTGGGCTGGATCGAAAGACTCAGCGTGCTCACTCGAACGTTGGCCACCGTGGAGACGCCGTCATGGGACGTGCCGGGAGCATTGGCTCGCAGCACGACTCGGACCGTGCCCTCGGAAAGTCCCTGCAGGCTTCCATCCGCTGTCGCACCGACAATGCCCTGACCGGGCGGAAGCTCGATTGTGTATGCCACCGGGAAGGGAGCCTGGCCTGCCCCCGGATCGACCTGAACCGTGCTGAAGCGGCCGGCCTCCTTGGAGGCCAGTTCCAGGGTCGGCGGGTAGACTTCGAGTCGGCCGCCGACCGTGCCGTAGTCGCCCACCTGGATCAGCAGCTCAGGCAAAGTCACAAGATTGCCCAGTCGAGCCGACATGCGGGCGTTGCCGGGCCGAAGGGGACGAAGCACCGGACCGGCTGTCATCCTGTCGAGACGGGCAAAGTCGGCCGGCGGAGTGAACTCGAGCCCCGGATCGTTGCTCACGTCTTGGCTGTAACCGTCGGGAAAGACCTCGAGAACTCGCACCAGCGTGCCGGGAGAATTCATGCCGACACGGAGGACATCCGGTGAAAACCGCAGGCCTGTACCGGTGCCGATCTGACGGGTAACGTTGCGAGTCTCGCTTCCCGCAACAACGTAATCTGTACCGTAATGACCGTAGCCGGGACCGAGGACGGTTGTGTCGCCCGTGATGATGCCGCCTACCGGTCCGGCGCCGGCAACGACATCGATCGCGGCCTCGGCGGTTTGACCTCCCAGTCGGGCAATCACGGCTGCACGTCCCAGGCCGACTCCCTCGACAGCCGAGCCACCTACTGCATTGGCGATGGAAGGATTCGAAGTAGCCAAGTGCAGTCCGTCGGCCTCGGTGACGACCAGGCGGCGACCGCCTCGCAGGGCCGACGCCTGGTAGACAATACCTTGGCCTGGATGAACCGTGGCGCGGATCGGGTCGAGCACTAGTCCGCTCCAGGGATCGTCGGAAACGGTCAGCGGCACCGCCGCGGACAGGCGATTCTGGTAGTTAACAAGGATGTCGGCGTTGCCCGGAGCAAGCCCCTGAACATCGGCGCCGATCACCCGCACCGAGCC
>CAYSCH010000017.1:9783-14557 GCA_964429355.1 uncultured Planctomycetaceae bacterium
CAGGATTGGAGCCCGAGACCGAAAGCTGCAGGTTCGGGTCGACGAAGAGCAGGTAGGTTCCCGCTTCGCTCCGGCCGAGGACCCGTAACCGGCGAGTCTCGCCGACCGACAGCGCAAGCCGTGAGGGATCGACAACGAGCTCGCGGATCTCGGTATTGCTGACGGTGACCAACGATCGGCCGGGAGTGGTCGATTCGGGCAGCTCGGCCGTGATTTCGGCAGAGCCGGGACTGCGAGCGCATGCGAGGTTCCCCTGGATCGAAACCGCCGCCGGATCGGAACTGCCGAGCACCGCGGACATGGTTCGGTCGATTCGCCGCCCGTCGCTGGTGACGACATAGGCCTGCAGCTCGATCGCCTGGCCCGGCGAGAGGACGGTGCTGGACGGCTCAACGACAATCCGGCCGTCGAGCACCCCGGCGGGGAGGACACGGACCATGGTCGTTGCCAGCTTATCGCCCCAGGCGAAGGTAACGCCCGCCATACCGGGCGCAACGCCGACAAGGCTGTGGGAGAGCGGATCGTAGCGGACCACACCGGGAAGAGCCGAGGTCACCTGGGCGGAGCGGCTGAAATCGGTGTCGCCCCGAAACACGCCCAGATCGGTACCGATGCGACGGCTTTCGCCGACGATCATCTCGATCGCATCCTGATCGACGACCAGGGCGTCGTCGATCGAATTGAGAACATGGACCTGGGCGGGACCGCTGGTGATAGAATCGTACGCGGCGGTGATGGAACTCTGTCCGAGAGCAAGTCCCGAGACGGTCGAACCGCTGATTTGAGCGGTCTCTTGGCTGCTGCTGGACCACTGGAGACCAGCCATGCCGGTGATGCGGCCCGTGGATTTGCCCCCCTTGTAACCGATGGCGTCGAGAACAGCCGTCTCGCCCGGAAGAAGTCTCACCAAGTCGGGTGAGATGCGGATCTCGTCGATGTCGAGTTTCTCGGACACGGTTACTTGCAGGCCCCCCTTCGAGGCGACGCCGTCGAACTCCGCTTCGGCGACCGTCGAACCGGGGGTCACGCCGATCATCGTGCCTTCGGAGAACGAGACGGGGCCGCGGAGTTCGCCGCCGCCGAGGCTCATGGTCGCCTTCTTGTTGACCACGCGCACAAATCCGTCTGCATATTCGGCCTCGACGCGGAAATCGTCGAACGTTGCACCCACCGGGAAAGTGACAGCGGGGCCTTGGTCACTGACGACCCGGACCTCGATCGGCTGATCTTGCCGGCGCGGTGGTAGGGCGCTCGGCTGCATGGGATCGATCGTTTGTACGTCGAAGCGGACAGCCCGTCCGCCAACCTTGGCTGTCAGCCATTGCTGGTAACCGGCCTGCTTGGCCGACAGGACTGGAGCCCGCCAGCGGACGTAGTCGTTTTCAAAATCGGGCGGCCAGTCCACGGCGGCGGCAGTCTCCTGCGTTTCCCCTTGGCGGAGCAGGATCTGATAACGTTGACTCTGGCCAATCGGCAGATAACGACCGCCCCGTTCACGCTCAACCTCGAGCAAGACCGTTGGGCTGGTTGCATCAAGCTTTGGCTGGGCAACGGTGATCCGTGCGGTTGCCTGCTGACCACCGAAACTCGCCTTCACGGCGTAGCCACCGGCCGAGTCGCCGTTCATTCCGACCGTCGGGTGGAGGCCACCGATCGAATCGGTCCATACGACTTCATCCGGAACCGACCAGCGGACGGCGTCGGGTTCCACCTCCCGCCAGGCGTCGGAACCCGGCCATTGAGCTTCGACTTGCAGGGAGACGATCTGGCCCGGCACCAGGCCAGACTCCGAGGGGACCACTCTCAGAGCTGTAGGTGGTACGGAATCGAGGACTTCGATCCTTGCCGCAGCCGGGCGGGTCAGGTGGGGCAGATACGCTGCCGACATTTCGAAGGGGGCGGCCCGACTGTGCCCGATGAGCAGCGGGGGATGCCAGAAGACGGCGTCGGGCTTTTCGAGGGAATAGCTCACCCCCGGTCCGGCCATTTCAGCACGCTGCATTTCATTCTTGTGGAGCCCTTCCAGATAGAGCCGGATGGGCGCCGCCTCGTCGATTGCCAATTGGGCGGAGGCCGGTTCGAACACGATTCGTGCCTTGGCCGGATCGAGTACGATCAGGTCCAGACTCGCCGGTTCCTTGGCGGCCGGATGGGTCGCGGTGATGGCCGTCTCGCCGGCGGTTGCGGCGTGGAACATACCTGGACTTCCTTCCAGAGCCACGATCTCAGGCGAACCGCTGGCAAACCGGGCCAATTCGGGAACGAGCTCAACGTCGCCCCGAGGGCCAACTCCCTCGAGCAGGATCGTGCCCGGTTCGCCCGCAAGTCGCAGCGTACGATCCAGTTGCATGCGGAGCTTGATGTCTTCGGCGGCCACGCTTTTGACGTCGACCCGATTTCCGCTCTTGCGGCCGAAGTAAGCGGCGCCAATGCTCAGCGGCCCGGAGCCTTCTTTGAGGGCGGCAACCTTGTGGCCGCGCAGTTCCAGCCCCGGTGGATCCGGCTGGGCCGGCTGTGCATCCCATCGGAGGCGTTCGGGGAATAGTTGGACCCGATAGCCACCGGCATAGTTGGCCCAGGCTTCCAGAGAAAGCATCTGGCCCAGAGGCAGATCGACCGGCCCGCGCGGCGTGAGTTCCAGCCGCAGCGGGGCAACGATGACTTCAACCGGGGCTGAGTCGGTCAAACCGGCCCAGCCAAGGGCCAGCGTCTGAGGCGAGTCGGCTGTCGTGGGCGAACGGCCGATCAGTTCGAGCGTTCCACGATCGAGGTCGGCGTAGAGGGGCGAGGGGACCGAGTCCGCCTTGACCGAATCGGGGGCCAATTCAATCCGCCTTCCATCGGCAAGACGGCCGAGGACGCAAACCGGGCGGGTGTGGTCGACTGGAACAACCAGGCTGGAAGGTGAGATCTCAAGCGCCCGGATCTCCTCGTTCCGAACGGAGACTTGGACCGTGTGCGACTGGCTTGCCTGCGAGACGGTTACGACCGCCGTACCCTCGGCTCGCCCGATGAGCCTCTTCTCGGCAGTAACCTCCAGTACCGCCGGGTCGGAAGCGGTCACGTCGATTCGACCTCGCGTGGGCGAGGCGATGCTCAGGTTGACGACCTCTCCGACCGCCATCTGGAGCGATTCGGGAGCGACCATGAGAGAGTCGATTCCCACACCGGTCACCACTTCGAACTCGCCTTCACCCGAGAGAGAACCGAATTCGGCTCTGAGCAGCGCTGGCCCTGACTGACTGGCCTGGAGAATCGCGCCGCGAGGTGCAGCCACAAACGACGGTTCAACCGTCAGGGCAAGCCGCGAGGATTCAAGGAGCGAGTAGCGGCGACCTTCAGCCGTAACGGCATCGATGCGCAGGCTACCTGAACTGCCCAGAGGGACGTCGCGTGGATCCACTGCCGGTTCGATGGACGCGAACTCGACATCGCTGACACTGACATTGGCCGTGGCCTCGAGCAGTTCGGTGCGATACCAGGTGCCGTCGGCGGCCTGCTTGAGGGAGGGGTCCGCGGTTCCCTCGGCTGGAGGTTCCGCGTTCTGGCGGCAGGGAAGTTTTGCGGCGACCGTGCTCGTGCCGGGAGCAAGGCCTTCGACGAGTCCGGCGGAGGCGTAGACCACACCGTCATCGAGGGGTGGCCACTGGGCCACTTCCGTCAGATCGGCGGTGACGTTGCCGGGATAGTGGCCGATCAAGCGGAGTCGCTCCGTCGTGCCGACCGCAAGTTCCACCAGCGGCGGTTCGAGGGAAACTCGCTCCGGTCGACCGCGTTCGGTGACCGTAGCAGCCGTAGTGCACATTCGGCCTGCATAGTGAAAGCGGATCGTTGTCTGCCCCTGACTTCGAGCCACACCCGACGAGCCGGTCGGGTCAATGTGGACAATTCTCCCGTCGTCGGGGATGGCAACTGCTTGACCGGTTACATCCATCTGGCCGAATCCGAAGAAACCTGGCCGAAGAATGCGGAACTGGATTCGGGCGCCCTCGGGACCGGTCCACTGGCTGGGCTGGGCGATGAGGCGATTGTGATTCCAGTACCACAAGCCGGCCCCAATCGCGCTGAGAAGCAGAAGAAAGAGAAGGAACACCGGCTTCTTGCTGCGTTTCCTCTTCTTCGGCTTGGTTGGCAAGGCGGCCTGGCAGGCCGGACACTTGGGGCTCTGGCCTGGGCGGCGTAGGAAGAGCAGGTTGCAGTCGTCGTCGCCGCAGAGCACGGTGGGGGCCGGCTCCAGATCCATGCGTTGAAATCCCCAGCACCAGACGATACGCAGCCGACCTAGGACGTCGGTGTATTTGAAGAAGTAGTTGCTCCGGTCGCTACGGGCTTCGTTGTGGAGAAGATCGTCGAAATTCTCGATCAGCACCCGCACCAGGAGACGCTCGGTCGAATTCTCAGCTTTGACCGCGCGAAGTCGTTCCTCGATCTTCAGAAGTTCTCCGGCCAAGGGGCCGCGCAGGTCTTCCTCGGTTGCCGGTTGACAGACCACTTCCTCCAAACGTCCGCCGTCGT
Organism: uncultured Planctomycetaceae bacterium; assembly: GCA_964429355.1. Classification (GTDB taxonomy): domain Bacteria; phylum Planctomycetota; class Planctomycetia; order Pirellulales; family Thermoguttaceae; genus JAAYAY01. The sequence continues at coordinate 14,299 of CAYSCH010000017.1, forward strand.
TCGTGCGAACGTAGAAGTTCACGCTGTCACCGGCCATCTCGGGTTCGCCGGCCAGATCGCCGAGCCAGCGATGGATAATACGGCCATTCGCGTTGCCCGTGTCGAGCATGGGAACGCCCGGTTCCAACGCGATCGGACGAAAGTCCCGCGCGGAATCGGAAAGGTCAACACGGACGAATCGTTTGGCCATGCGTCAACTCACGGAGTGCCGGCTGTCCAAATCATTCCCACAAAAGGGGTTATCGTTACCTGTACCTTC
>CAYSCH010000017.1:14567-31613 GCA_964429355.1 uncultured Planctomycetaceae bacterium
AGCCGCAAGTTCGTGGCCGGGAAAACCGGGGCGTGAAAGCCGATCCACGACGGTCCGTGCCGATACAATCGCGCCTCGAAATCGGGTATGTTCTGGAGGGTGGCGTTCCCAGTCCTTCGGCAATGCGAGGCGACGAGCCATGTCGCTCAATCGATTCGTGTACTACTATGCGGTTATTGGCGGTTGGGCCGCCTTTATCGCCTGGGTCTTCCTGGAGAGGCCCATTCGCCATCTCGGTTCTCTGGGTGAAACGCAGGCGGTAATCAATCTTTGGGCCATCCTGGCGGCAAGCGCGACGGCAACCGGCGTGGGCGCAGCCATTGGCTGCGGCCTGGGGTTCTTCGGAGGTACCCAAGGACGCTGGTTGGGGCGGCTGCAGCGTGGCGTCTCGGGGCTCATCGGCGGGGCCGTTGGCGGCCTCCTCGGCGGCCTGCTGGGATCCCTGTTGCACACGTACCTGGGCGTTCCGCGGGCGGTCGGGTGGATGATCATGGGCGTGACGATCGGGGCGGCTGAAGGGCTCTATCAGAATTCGTTCCGCCGGGCGAGGAACGGCGCAATCGGCGGAGCTTTGGGGGGCCTGGCCGGTGGGTTCGTATTTGGATTGCTTGCCCGCCCCGAGGCGGAAATGGCGGCTCGGGCCTCGGCGTTTGTCGCCTTGGGGCTGGCCATTGGTGCCTTGATCGGACTGACTCACGTAGTGCTTCGCCGGGCCTGGCTGACGGTGCTCGACGGATTCCGACCTGGGCGGCAGATGATTCTGGACCAGACAGTGACCGTGCTCGGGCGAGGCGATCATCTGCCTCTTCCCCTGCTCGGGCCCGCGTCTCGCGACGTTGAAACGGAGCATGCGTGGATTACCCGACGCAGTGACGGCACCTTCGTCGTTGAGGATCGCAGCAGCCGGATCGGCACGTTCCTCAACGGGCAGCGTCTTCTCGGCCCAGCCGTGCTGGCCAACGGCGACCTGCTGCGGCTGGGAGGAAACATCCTTCGTTTCAACGACCGCGGCATCTCGAACAGCCCGGATAGCAGAGTCTCCCCGCCTCCGAAGCCGCCGATGCCGGTCGCACCCTCGGGAGCGCCGACTGCGTCTCCAATGTCGGCCGGCGCAAGCCGCCCGCTGCCTGGTGGAGCCGTAGCCCCGAGACCCAATCGGCCGCCGCAAGGGTCTCCATCGCCACCGCGGCCGTCGCCTCCAGGCCCCAAGCTACCACCTCCTCCGCCCCCGCCGCCGCCTCTGAGGTGAGGTCGTAACATGTTGCGGTGAAAGGATTTGACACCAACCCGAGGGGAGTGTAGGCTAATGAGTTGGAGGCGGTTCCGGCGACGCCATCGGCTTTTCCTCGCGCCGGCTCGAGCGCTGGTGGTGCCTCGGCCGTCCTGTTGGCGGCTCCGGAAGACTTCAGGCACATGTCAGGGCCGATACCAGAATCACCGACGGTGCGCATCGATCCCCGTGGGAGATTCCTCATTTTGTGAGGATCTCGAAACAGGATGAACAGGAAGATAGAGCAACTCTGGCACGTTCGGAAAGCGGGCGGGTACGGGATGAGTCCGGCCTGGTTGCCGCATCGAGTCTGGCTGATCCTCCTGTTGCCGCTGTTCTTGGACGGAGAGGTGTTTTCTGCAGATCGGCAGCCGCTGGCGGTTGATCGTTCTGCAATCCAGCGCGAGGCCGTCGCCTCCGCGGAGAAGTTCGTCGACGCTTCGATCCGGTGCGCGGGCCTGGAGGCGGGGAACGAGTTGCTGGAGTCCGAGATTGAGCGGCTCAAGGCCTTCGACAAGGGCGATTCGGCCGGGGCGGAGCTTCTTGGCAAACTGGCACTGGTCGACGCGGAAATGCGGCGAACTTTGGGGGACATACTTCAGGAAAATGCCGATCCGCTTGTGCTCGGAGCCGAGGGATCGCTCGAGAGAATGGCCGAACAGACGGCCCGAGCGCGCGGAGCCTGGCTCGAGACTCGGGCCGCCCTGAATCGCACGGAATTGCTGCTGTTTGAGATCCGTGGAAGCGGCCGCGTGGCGGCGCAACTCGCTTCGCTGCTGAGTGTCGACAAACGATGGTTCTGGCTCTGCGGGATGGTTGCCGTCGGAACGTTGCTTGCCGTGGTTTGCCACGATCGACGCCATGAGTTCCGGAAGATGCTCAACGGGGGCCGTCCCAAGGCCCTTGGTCTTTCCAAGGTGCTTGCCATCCTCTTGGCACTCCTTGCCTGCGCCACGCTCACTACTTTTCTCAACGGGGACAGAATCTATCAAGCACTGCTGACGGCTGGCGAGGGAGACGAAGCCTCACCGCGAAACCGTGTCCGGCAACAAAACGCTGCCCTCGAAACCAGACTTACGGAGCTCGAGGCACGCCGGAGGGAATTGACCACAGCACACGCAGGCCTGCAGCAGTCGTGGCGTGAGCGTCTCGTGATGGGGCTGCCGGCGCGGAACCGGCTTCCTGAGCGATGGCAGCAGCTCCGGCAGTCTGTTTTGACTGCCCGCGAGAACCTGGCCCGGCTGGAAGTGATCCGCGACGGCCTGAATACCGATCGGGCGGAATTGGCCCGAAATGGGGAGCAGTTGCGTTCGCAAGAGGCGGAGACTCGCTGGTACCTCTCTGTGCGCCGCTGGATTCGCGGACTTCTGGGCCTCGCGCTCGTAGGTCTGACGGCATTGGGCGGCATGTGGTATTGGGGGGGAGTCACGCAGAGAACAAGGGTCACCGCCGATACCTGCCCTTTGTGTCTCGGTCGAGGTTCGCTGCAAACGGAAGGATCCGATCCGGCAGCCGGGGATGACTTGGACGTGGTGCGATGCAGCAACGTCGTCAGCCGGGAGCCCTACGAGGAATGCGATTTTTCCTTCAAGGCGGCTTATCGAGCGATGTCGAAGTTGTGTTTTCCCACGCTGGGAATTCCTCAGGCCGGCAAGACCCATTGGCTGGCGATGCTCTATTGGGGTCTCAACCAGGGGAACTATCCGAAAACTGTGGAGTTCGAACGGGTCCGGTCCCAGAGCAGCGAAAGCTTCGACCGGATCGTGGAGGAGATTCTCTATTCGCGGATCGGCACCGCCGCGACGCAACAGGCACGAATTCCCTATCCGCTCGTGTTCAATTTCCGCGACCATGATCCGCTGGGTAACTCGAATCTGCTGGTGAACATTTTCGACTATTCGGGCGAAGTGACGTCGGAGATGGACGCCACCGACTACCGCAGACGCCGTGCCCTCGAAGGAGATGGGTTTCTGTTCTTCCTGGATCCGACCTATCCGAGCGAAGTCCAGGCAAAGGCTCTGGCCGATTTCCGCGAGGATCTGCGGCTGATCAAAGGAGTGAAGGCGGGCCGCCGGCTGCGGACTCCCGTTGCCTTGTGTATCTCCAAGATCGATCTGCTGGCGGGGCACGATTATCGCTTGCCCGATGGGAGCGATGCAATCGCCCGGTTCTACGAGGATCTGAGCCGAATCGATCCGAGCGGCGAATCGACTCGCCGTTCGGTCCTGGAAGAGCGGTCCCGTCTGACGAGCCAGTTGCGGACCGTGATCTGGCCTGACTGGCAGGTGGAGCGGCAGATTGGAGATCTCTTTGGAGGGCGCTATGCATTCTTTCCCCTGACACCGGTGGGGCTCGACGGCCGTGGCGAGGCCGATTTGACTCTGCGAACGATTTCGCCCTTCGGTTTGCTGGAGCCGCTGCTGTGGCTTCTGCAGATGACGGGACACCCGGTGCTGCAGTAGGAGTTACCATGTCCTGGCCGTTGGCTTCCCATTTCAGCGCCATGTTGCAGAACCCGAGGCATGCCTTTCGGGATCCGGCGCTGCGCGAGTGCCGAATTGCCAAGGATGAGCGGAACCAGCCACGACCCTGGTCCGGTGCCTTTGCCGTGGTCTACAAGGGGATCTCGGCCCTCGATGAGCGCCCCTTTGCGGTGCGAGTCTTCACCACGGAGTCGCCGGAACGTCGCGAGCGATACCATGAAATCAGCACCTATCTCCAGACCCGCAAACTGAAGTGCCTGGTGGATTTCGAGTACCGTGACGAGAGCATTCGTTCGGCCGACGGCAAGTGGTATCCCTTGATTCTCATGGACTGGGTCGAAGGACAAACGTTGTTCAAATGGGCCCGGGCGCGGGCCCTGGAAGGGAATGGAGCGGCTCTGGCCGAGGCGGCTCGACGCTGGATAGCGCTGGTGAAAGAATTGGACGACGCCCACATTGCCCACGGCGATCTGCAACATGCCAACGTGATGGTGGCCGAGACCGGGGAACTGAAGCTCGTCGACTACGACTGCATGTGCGTCCCGTCGCTCGTGGGAAGACGGAATCTGGAAGTGGGGGTCGAGCCTTACCAGCATCCCGAGCGGAACGCGAGTACCCATCTTTCGCTCGATCTTGACCGCTTCTCAGCCCTCGTGATCTACGTGGCCCTGCGGGCGTTGGCGCTCAATCCACCGCTCTGGTCGAAGTACGTCGAGGTGCCGGAGCACGACAAGTTGCTGTTTCGCAAGGAAGACTTCGAACGGCCGCGGGAGAGCCCCCTCGTACGGGACTTGCTGGCCTTGCCCGATGTCGATGCCAGAGACTTGGTCGGGCGGTTGCTGGAATTGGCCCGCCTCCCCATGAGCGCCGTGCCCCCCTTGAGCGAGTTGGCGAATTCCTATGCCAAGATCGAGGTGTTCCTCCGCAACGAACGATGGGAAGAGGCAGTGGAACTGCTCAATCGACGGGGGCAGTTCCGCGACGCCCCCAAACTCCTCCAGCCGCTCATCCACCAGGCTTACGAGCACCATTGTCGCGCGCGAGCCTGGCAGGATTTCACCCGGATCCGCCCCGAAAAAAGCGAGTTGCACGACCGCCGGCTCGTGAACGCCTGGAACGAGGCCCTGTTCGCAGGCTTCGCACCCGCCGAGAAGCATCGAGAACGGGTAAGCTCGGCCCGCCGCAGGGTCCGCGCAATCGATCGCCTGCACCTGCTCGTTCAAAAATCGCCCCAAGCGACCTCGCTGGAGGATGAACGGACGATCGTGGCGGAAGCGGCCCGGCTTCCGAACGGGTATAAATACGGCCTGGAGGCGCGTGTGGAACGGGCGCGCCTCGCTGTCGACGCTGTCCGATGGCTGGAACAGGCCGTGGCCGAAAACGTCGACGACGTGGCCATCGCGACCATGTGGAAGAAGGTCGTGGAAGCCGAGGCCAAGCGTCTGGTTCCGCGGGCGCACCACGCGCGGATCGACCTGGCCGTGCGCCGAGCATCGCGGCTGCTGGCCCTGCGCCGGCTCACGTCGAAGATGCCCCTGGATAAACTCGATCGACGCCTGCTGGAAATCTGGGATGAAACGTTGCTCGCCGACTGCCCGGCGGCCGAACGCTGGCGCTTTGTCTACAACCAGGCGGTGAAGAGACGCGTGGAACTGGAGAAACTCGGCGATGCGATCTCCCGCCGCGACGATCGCCAGTTGCTCGGATTGGTGGACGGGAACCTGCTGGGCGGTTATCCGCTGCCGCCGGCCTGGCAGACCGCCGTGGATCAGGCCCGGCAGCGGGTGACGACGATCGCCCTGCTGGAAAAGGCTTTGGCCGGCAACGATCGAAAGACCTTCGTCGACGTCTTCGACGCTCGATTGATCAGCCAGTACATGGATCGTCTCCAGGCTCACCAGGGAACCATTCTGCGCTGGACCGAATCGGAGATCCTGGCCGCCGACGTGATGGGACTTCTGCCGGCTGTCGGCCGTGCGAGCCTGGCCGAACTGGAGTCGCAAAAGGGTATCTATCGTGTCCGGTGGACGTGGCCGTTGCCCCGGTTCAGCGACGAGTGCCTCCTGGCCGTGGTGCGCAGGAAGCCCACCGACTGCGACAAGGCCGATGACCATGACGTCCTTTGCCAGGAGACCATCGGTCGGACGAGTTGGGAAACCGGCGGGGGGAGTCGGACCCTCGAGGCCGATCCCGGTTGGGAAGGCTGCTATGCTGCAGTCTGGGCATCGATCGACCTGGGGATCCGCCGCTACTGGAGCGAGCCGTTGGTCCTCGGGCAGTTCAGTAATGTCCCGGCACGCGCCCCGTCCGGACGCCGCGGTTGGCGGTTGTTCGGTGGAGCCGAGCAGCCGGATACGCCGCAAATCGCCTCAGGAGAGGCGACTGCTGAAATCGAATCGGAAAGCGAGGGAGTGTGAGCACGATCCAGCAGATGTACTGCACCCACTGCACCCATGGCAGTTCCGCCCTGGAACGCCGCCAAGGGGAACTGGCTGCGCGGATGCTGGGCTACAGTGTGAGGGCGGGCTCGCTGGAGGGTGAGACCTTGAGACAGGTCTACCGGCAGGTGGAGCGATATGTGTCGTATCACCTGCCTCGCGATGCTCCCGCGGAAGAGAAGCTGCGGCTGTCGGCCGCCTCCGCACCGCAGCGGCTGATCTTCATTCCGGCGGCCGGTACATGGCAGGTGATCGGGCTGGTCTCCTATCGCCCACGCGATACGGAAGGACGTCCCGGCTCGTATTTCGCCCATCTTTTGTGTCGCGAGTTGCGGGAGGCCAACGAAGCCTGGACACTGGTCGATGCCTTGCGGCTGTGGAAAGCCCCAGGGTGGGTCGTGGAAGACTCCCCGGATCATCCCTTCGTGCTTCCGGCTGTTGCCGATCTGGACTCCATGCTCGGCGGCGAACCGGCACGGATTGATGATCGGGCGCTCCTGGCTTTCTTGCAGGGCGACGACCGGTCATTCGGCGCTGATCTGCCCGATCGTTGGCGTGACCTCATCCCGACCAGACGGGTCGGAATCCTGCAGAACCTGGTTGCCTCGTTGCTGACGATCGGAACGACACGGCGGCAAACATTGCTCGTTGCTGTGGAACCGGAAGTGGCGGCTCTGCTCTTCTACGGCATGGGCCGTTTGATTCCACCCGGCAAGCTCCGGGAGACGGTGAGCGTCTCGACCTTCGAAGCGACGACCGATCGGTTGACTACCGTCCTCGCCGCGACCACGTTCTGCAATCCCACCGCGGCGGAATTCCGTGCCGAGGCGTTACGAGGTCGCGGCCTGGCCGTCAACACCTTCAACGGACTGCCCCCCGAAGACAGAAACGGGTCGGCTTACGCAGAACGCATCGTGCGCCGCCTGCTCGATGACGGCCCCGCGGCGGTCGATCGGCGTCTGGCAACGATGGCGGCCGCCGAGCCGGACCGGATCGAGAAGCTGGACGAATTTGCCAGGACCGAACACTCCGTGGCCGCTCTGTTCCGGTCGGCAGGCAGCAGCAGCGACGACAGGTGGCGCAGCGACAATTCGCTCACCGATTTTGCCCGCAGGTTGACCCGCGAGCGGCTCGAAGCGACGGAAGGCGCTGAATCGACGTTGAACGCTCTCTGCGGAGGCACGAGTCAGGCGACGATCCTCGAACTCGTGGGAACCGTTGGGCCGGGCAGCGGCGCCGACCGAGCCATTCGATTTCTGCTCGAAAGGCTGCCCGAGGAGAAGATTGCTGCCTTTGTGGCAAATCCCCAGATCGTCGACGCCTGGAAGATCGAACTGCTGCAGTCGCGGATCGCCGCCACCGGTAGAACTCCGGCCGGCTCGGCGTGGATCTGGAGCGACGACGGGACCCAATCGCCGTTGGGGCCGGACCGTCAGAAGGTGATTGCGACCGGTGCGATCGGCGATCTCCCCTCCGCGTCTGTGACAGCCCTGTTGTGCCATCTGGATGTTTCGTTTCGCCCCGTAGTGATGGAGCGGCTGCTCGAGGCGTGCGGGCAACGATCGGAGCGCTGGAGTGGGTTTGCCGATCTCCTGCGGCGGTTCGACGTGGATTGGCTGATCATGTTCTGGCGGCGGCTTGGATCGCGGCTGTTTGAAGTCCCCGAGCCGGTCGGTGAGGTCGTCTCGGCACGGCTCGAGGAGGTGCTGCACACTCTTCACGAACACCCGGCCGAATTCTCCCAGCGACTGGAGTTTCTGGTGGCGGGACGCCGGTGGCTGACCAGTCCGAGTGGTATCAGTCGACTGGGAGCCTGGGAACGTTGCCGAGAAGCGATCGTCGAGTTGATTGGCATGAAAGCCTCACTCGGGGGTTGGCATCGTCTGACCGCAACTCGCCGGCTGGAAGGGGCGGCTGAGCGGATGACGGTATCGGTATTGGAGGCCATGCCGGCCGACCTGGTCGAGGACGACCGCCAGGGCAGCGCCAAACAGGGAGTCTTGCGGGCGATTGGACGGCATCTGGCCGACGGAGAGGAATTTCTTCCCACCAGCCAGTGGCAGTACGAAGCGATCTGGAAGAAAATCCGCTGGCGAATGGAGATGGGTAACTGGCCGTCCGCCCCGCTCCGAAAACTGGCTCGCGCCCCAGCCGAGCAGAAACGTGTCTGGATCGCCGTGGCAATTGCTGGGGCCGTCGTCCTTGGGGTGCTGGGGGTAATTGGACTGACATCCGTTGGCACGGGCAACACAAGACCCGATGGTCTTGTCATCGAGCGTCGCCCGGGAGAAGGCTCTCCAGAGCCGACGCCAGTGAACGCCGGTTTGACGCCGGAGCGGGTGCCGGACCAGAACGCGGGCGCCTCCGGCGTGGAACCACCCGACGAACCGGTGGTGGCCAGCGCGGTGAACGATTCCCCCCAGGAACCGGATCCTGCGGATGCGATTGTCTTTCGCCGAGATCCGGGCACCGTTGAGAATACTGCCAATCAACAGGAGCAGGTCAAGAGCGCGGCCGCCGAGAAACCGCTGATATCGATCCCCGGTATCTTTACGGCCAGTATGTCCCCCGTCAGTGGATTGGAACCGCCCGCCATTGCCGTGGTAGGGCTGCACGTTCGTGGCACCGAGGATCAACCCCTGTCCAGGCAATTGCTGCAGGAATATGTTATGGGAGCCCTCGTCGCGGAGTGTCGCGGCGCCCAGGCGATTCGCTACCTTGATTTTCCCGACCTGCAGAAGCGGAATGAGGCAGAATTGTTCGATGGAGTTGACAAGATCCTCGTCCAGTTCCGTTTTTCTCGAAGGCCCACAGACTCAGTTGCCGTGCCGACCGGCATCCAGGCGACGTCCGTCTCATGGGGCGAAGTCCTCGTCGATCCGGCCCAACGCTATGACATCCGCTTTGTTCTTTCTCCCCAGGCCGTCCAGATTCTCGAGCGACTCGCAAGTGAAAACGATCCGTCAGACCTACCGAATCACTGAGCAGTGAGGAATGAAGAAACGTCGTTGTTCGTTCCGCGAACCAACGCCTTCTCCGCAAAGGGGAACCCGATGAGTCACTTCTTGGAGTCGCCACGTTGAAGAGCAGAGTGTCCACCAAACCGATTGCGATCCTGGCGATTGGATGTCTGCCCTTGGCGGTACTGACCGTGGCCAGCTTCGCGGGCATCGCCAATCTCGACTCGGAACTCCCTTCAACCGACGAGCGGGATCTGGCTCTGCCCGGGGCGTCGGTGCCCTTGCACGGCCCGGAAGCAGACCAGACCCTTTGTGCGGCGATTGCCGAGCGCGAGTTTCTGGCCGGAGAACCGCTCTCCGAACGCGCGCTGGAGGCCCGGCCGGTCTATCTGACATCGCTGACTACCGACTGGAAGCGGTGGTCGGATGCGACAAGTCTGGTGGCCGAGGTCCTGGCGTGGGAGCGATCGCGGATCGGCGCCGGCGTGCCGCAACTGGAGATTGCCCGTGACCGGATCGGCGCCATCCAGGACGCGTGCCGAAAGAAAGATCCGGCGGGAGTCGCCCTCCTGATCGCCATTCTGGAACGGCGAAGGGACGATCTGCAGGCCGAGATCGTATCCCGCAGGAATAGTGAGAATGTCGCAAGACTCAGAGAGGATGCCCAGCGGGCATTGGGCAATAAAGACTACGCCAAGGCCATTTACCTGTGCGACCAGATTCTGACGCAATACGGCACCGCGAACTACCAGACCGTCTCGGACTTGCGTCGCAAGGCGACGTTCTGGCAGGACTTGTCGAAGTTGCCCCTCGAATCTCCCGTCACGGAAGAGCCGGCCAAGCAGCGTGGCACACTGACGGACTTCATCGATCGGTATCGGGACTTGCCGGACTCGGTGGAGCAGGAACGAATTCTGCGAGTGACCCGACGGCTTGAGTTGGTTGAAGCGGAACTCCGCCGGATCGAGATGAACCAGGCCGCTCGGGTCCCAATCGCCGTCTTGGCAAGACACGACGGACAGGACTTCGCCGAGGGACTGGCGGAGGCGGCCGTAGTGGCAGAAACCTATCCGACCGATTCGGTTCGCGCCCAGTTGCAGGAGCGAGTCGTCCTCTGGTTGGCGGCGTCTTTGCCGCAAAAGTCGCTGGACGAACCAGAGAATCTGGAAGAAGTGGAAACACTTTCAGGAAACGTGCTTCGTGGCTTCTTCGAACCTGTGACGGATGCAGGCGGCGGCGTGATCGGCTACAAGCGTTACACGACGGCCGAACAGCGCGCCAACCCCACAGGAAACGTGGGCCGCTACCCGTCGGCAGACCTGCGAGGGACGCCCACGCGTTCCGTGCCGCGGCAGTGCGTCGACGCGTACGAGTCGGCCCGGCGCCGGTTGCTCGCCGATCCGGGCAATCCAGATGGCTGGACGGCACTCGAGCGTACGTGTGAGAGCGCCGAGGTGACCCTCGTGGAATATCGCCGCAAGCCGGGGAGCAGCCGCGACCCCGTTTCCTTTCAGAAGGAAGCCCGTTTTGCACAGTCCATACTTGAGCCGGCCGTTTGGACCCGGATGGGGAAAATATGGGGAAAATGAGACCGCGTCTTGAGGAGACAAGGCCGCTTGTGTTCCCGGGTACTTGCCGATATACAAGGGGAGGATTGCCGATACAAGCCTGAAGGCTGCTTGTTGTTGACTGCAGCAAATAGCCGTGGCTGTCGGCATAATGCCACCCCCCCAGCCGATCCATGGAAACAACCTGCTTCACCGGATACGCCTGACCACCGAGAACTGCGAACCTGCCACCAAAATGTCACGTCCACCCTACTCTCAAGAAATCAGCCGGCAGAACAAAGCCTGCTTTCTGTTCCTGCTCGACCAGTCCTTTTCGATGGAGGAACCTCTTGGGAACTCGTCGAATCGCAAGTGCGACGAGTTGGTTACCGCGATCAACGGCTGGCTGCAGAACATGGCCATCCGCGCCAGCGGCGACCAAGGCATCAAGGACTGGATGGACGTGGGAGTTTTCGGTTACCGCACCGACCAGCAGGCCAATCCGATCATTCAATCGGCGCTCCAAGGGCATCTGGCGAACCGGGCCCTCGTGTCCATCACCGAGATCGGTGCGTCGCCGGCACGGATCGATCAGCGGATCCAGTACATTCCCGACGAATCGACCGGCGAGATGCTCGAAGTGCCCTGCGAAGTGCCGGTCTGGGTCGACCCCGTGACCGAGGGCGGCACCCCCATGTGCCACATGCTCTACCATGCGCACGGGCTGTTGTCGCAGTGGATCACCTATCATCCGGCGAGCTTCCCTCCGATCGTCGTTCATATCACCGACGGAGAATCGCAGGACGGCGACCCGATCCCATATGCCGAGGCGCTTAAGAACCTGGCGACCCGGGACGGCAACGTGTTGCTCCTGAATTGTCACCTTTCGATGACCGCCGCCGATCCGTTCATGTTTCCGGCACACGGGCAGGGGTTGCCGGATGACCTGGCGAGAGTGCTCTTCAACATGTCGAGCGTTCTTCCCGAACCGTTCGTTCGGCACGCCACCATGGAAGGATTTCAGCTTCAGCCCGGGGCGCGGGGAATGGCGTTCAATGCGGACATGGTTTGCCTGATCCAGTTCCTGAATATGGGGACCCAAGCCGCACCGGGATTACGTTAAAGGGTGCGCCGGATGTGGGATACGTCCGTGGCGCACAGAACGTGCCGATTTGGGATGCTTGTGGCAAAGTGATGCTTCTCAATAGCTGCAGCCATAGCAATGCGAGTGCCGAATGTGCCGGAACGATCGTCGTGTTGATCGACGAATCGGGGGAGATGGCAACACCGATCGCCGGGGGCACGAAATCGAAAGCGGAAAGTGCCGCCACGGCCGTCAACTCGATGCTGAATCAACTGGCGGCAGGACCGAACCTTCGGCTCGTGATCGTCGGCTACGGTGATGCGCTGGGCGGAGACCAGGGTGCCCAGATTCGTTGGATCGGGCCACTGGCCGGGCGTTCGACGGTGAATTCCTCGGAACTGGCAGCAGCCCCTGCCCTGGTCGAAGATCGGATTCGCCGCATTCCCAGCTCCGTCCGTACAGGAGTGGCACGGGAAGAGACCGTCCGTTTTCCTGTCTGGTATGTGCCGCAGCAATCTGCCGGGAAAGGGATCGACGAGGCCGCGGGGTTTCTTGCCCGGACTCTGGCAGAAGCAGGCGATGATTCTTCCGGAAAACGGCCGCTGGTAATTCACATCTGCGGCAAGCTGCCGGATCGGACGCGGTTACGGACCCAATCCGTCAGAGGTCTGTTGGAGACATCCCTCTGGCAACATCTCCACTTGGGCACCAATAACCGGATTCCGGCAACCATGTATCCTTCGTCAAGTCGGCACCTGGCAAACACAGATGTGGCAGCCTTATTCGAAGCATCATCGGTCCTGGGCGAACCCCTGGTTGCCGCGTTGCGGACGGCCAATGTGGCCGTCGGCCCGGGAGCCCGAGGAATGGTCCACCAGGCGAGCATGGGCGATCTGATTCGGTTCCTTGCATTGAGCAAGGCCTATGCCGCCGCCACGGCAGAAGCCTTGGCTCCGGACGAGGCGGCGAAATCCACGGTTTCCTGTGCAGCGTCCGAGACAACCGTCGACCCTGCCGCGGCGACTGTGCTGGTCGAGACCCCGCCAGGCCTGCCGACATATCAGCGCGTGGCACTGATTCTGGTTGCTGACCGCTCCGAGACGGACCCAGCCAGCGGGGTTTGGTTGCACCGACAGGAGCATCTCAACGAAATCATCGCCCGGATTGCGCATCGCGCCGGGAACGACGTGGAAGTTGGGCTGATCGTTTACGGCCGCGACACGGTCGAGACGGGATTCCAGGGCCCGCTCGCAGGCCGAACGACGGTTGCCGATGTCGAACTGGCAGACGGTGCCCTGCGAGTGGAGCAGATTACCGAAAAAGTGTCCAACGGGATCGGCGGCCTGGTGTCGGTCAAGCGTTCGCGACCGATCTTTGTGGACCGCGAAGCGGATAAGCCCGCGCACGATCTGGAGTCCGTCGTGGTGGCCCTCGCCCGGTTGATTGGCCAGATCCGCCGGGCCCACGAGGGTGAACTGATCATGCCATTGGTGTTGCACATCACCGGCGGTGGCTTCTCCGCGGAAGCCGTCGCCGGCGCGGCAGCTCAACTGGCCGGTCTGGGCGACGTTCTGGTCTACCATGGGATTGTGCCCGAGTCTCCCCTGCCGACCGTCGCCTACCCTTCCAACGCCGATCTCGTCACCGATCCCGGAATGGCTGCACTCTGGCGGACGGCAAGCCCGCTGGCAGGCGCGGACCGGATTGCCACCGGACGGCGCCACGTAACCCAGGCGTCACGCGGCTTCGTGGTCGGCGCCAGATTCGACCTGCTCTTGGAGAGCATCCAGGCCATTCTCGGTAAGGAACACTGATGCTCGTGTCTGTCCCACGGGACCCTGGACCCCGAACCCTGACAATCCCCTCCAACCCCGATCCCGAGTTTCGCTATGCCTTTCGAGTGGCGGGTGTTTGAATTGGCCAAGGAGCCGGAGCACCCGGATCAGAATCAGGATGCCTGGTGGTTGAACGCCGAGGACGGTGTCGCGGCGATCGCCGACGGCGTAACGTCTGGGATCTTCTCGCGCCAGTGGGCTCGACTTCTGACCCGAGCGGTCGTCGACGACTGGCCCGACCCCGGCAACGAGGACCGGTTTCCAGCCTGGGTCGCCGATCTCCGTGCTCAGTGGGAACGCGAAATCGACGTGTCGGGTTTGGCCTGGTATCAGCGGGCCAAATTGCGTGAAGGCGGATTCTCAACTCTCCTCTGGCTGCGTCTGCTCGATAACGGCGGCTTGCGAGACGGCCGAGAGGAGTCGCGGATCGAAGCCCTGGCGATCGGCGATAGCTGCCTGTTCCACGTTCGCAGCGACGAGTTGCTGGAGTCCTTTCCGTTGGACAGCTCAGGGCAATTCGACAGCAGTCCTTTGGTTCTCGGTAGCGTGAACCTCAAACGAGACGATCAGCTTCAGTTCGAACGCCTTGAGATCGCCAGCCGCACCGGCGACATGATCGTGTTGTGTACGGATTCCGTGGCGGCCTGGGCGATGAATCAGTACGAGCGAGGCCAGCCCGTCCCATGGTCAGACTATTGGGACATCGAGCCCCAGGCATGGGCAGACGAGGTCGGCAGGTTGCGAGCTCAGTCCAGAATGCGTGTCGACGACGCGACACTGATGCTGCTGCGCGTGAGCCAGACTGCCGGCCCTCCTGCCGAGGATTACACGGCCCCCGTAATCCGAGTGCCGGAAATCATCCTTCCCGAAGATGCCCCCGAGGTCGATCTTCTGGCCGTCGACGACTGGGGAGTGACTGCAATCCCGGACGAAGATCCCCCGGAATCGACACCACCGGAATCGGTACCCCCAGACGAAGCGACCTCCTCATTCTCCAACTCCGTGACGGAGACCTACCCCGAAGCCGATACCTACGCGATTCAGATGCCGGTGCCCGGGCCGGAGCCGCAGTCAAAACCGGGACAGCCAGCGATTCCACCGCAAACGGGCCCTCCTTCTCCCCCACCCCCACTTCCGCCAATGCCGGGATCGCCCCCGCAAGGTCCGCCCGCCGACTGGAGGGACCATGTCAACCTGTTCTCGGAACGCCTCTTCAAGAAGGTGTCCGAAGGGCTCTCTCGCGGGGTCGACAAGCTCCAGGAAGCCAAGGAATCGGCCGTCAAGAAACTGCGGGAGAAAACCGAAGGCAAGCGGCAGGATGGTGACGATCCATGAATCTGCCGCCAGATGCCCCACCCGTGAGCCAGGATGATCGCAAACAGCATGCGAAGCTCGCCCGATTGATCCTCGACGTCTCGGTCGGTGCTGCATTGGGACTCGCCCTGTTGGTCGTGCTGGTGATGGATGCCATGAGCGGCCCGAACGGTGCGACGGACAAGCCGACCCTCCAATCGGTGGTCGAAGAGACCCAACCGGTTGAATCCGAAACGACGCCTCTACGGCTGGCCGTTACGCCTCCCGAGTTCGACGACATGGGTGGTTTGCTCGATACGCTCGGCCACGGCTATCAGTACCAGACGGCCTCGTTTCAGGAGTTTCTTGAACCGGGGGCGCTCAAGCAACACGACGTCGTCTTCCTGACTTGCGGTGGGGTTCCCACCAGTTGGCTGAGCGAGCGCCTGCGCGATAGCGAGCGAGGTTCGGCCGGCGTCTACCGGGCCAGGCCGGAAACCGTCGATTCGCTCTATAAGAACCTCCGCGACTTCGTCCGCGATGGCGGTACCTTGTACGTTTCCGACCTGCATTTCGACGTGCTGGTGATCGCCTTTCCCGAGTTCGTCGATGAGCACATGGTGGGCCGCGGCGCCGTGCAGACCGTCAAGGCTCGAGTCGTTGATGAGGGACTGCGGGACCAATTGGGCGAGGAGATCTCCCTGCGATTTGACAAGCGGGCGTGGCGCCCCGCGGCCTTTCGGAGCTCCAAAGTCACCACGTATCTCGAAGGCGAGTACAAGCTCGTTGGCGGACACAGTGCCGACGGTCCCCTTCTGGCCAGTTTCTCTTACGGCAAGGGAACCGTGATCTTCACTTCCTTTCACAATGAGGCTCAGAACAACGATCTGGAGAAACTGCTTCTCCGTTATCTCGTGTTCACCACCGTAACTGCCCGCGACCAGGAGAATGTGCGGCAGGTCCTGGTCAGAGGCGGGTTTTCGCCTCGCCAGCGAAGCCTGCTCGCCTTGACCCCCGAGGAGCAGCCGGTCGGCGATTCCTACGATCACCCGGCGGCTGGCCCCCTGCAATTCGTCCTCGGGTTCGCCCGGCGCGGCGCCGAACTGAAGTTGAGCGTGACCGGGCCCGGGGAGGAACGATTCGAACAGTCAGGCCGCGAGACGTTCGTCATTCGTGTCGAGAAGGCGGCGGCTGGCAAGTGGGCGTACACCATTGCGCCCGTCAAGATTCCCTACCGGAACTTCCCTTTCACGTTGACGATCGGTGAGAAGATTGCAGAATAGTTGACCATCGAATTCCGGCTGCTGCCGATCAGCCACGAGCCAGCGAGCGTGAGTTCGCGTCCCAGATGGGGGACGCCTGGGGGCACTTTGGGGGTCCTGGCAGTCCCTCACCGGTTTCTATATCATGTCCCTCTTGGGTATTGAACGTCGAGCCGCAGAAATTGGAGAAGGCTGGTAACTGATGACCACGCGAGCCGAAGAATTTGCCGGGCTGTCCGTTGCGCTGACCACACCGTTTCGCAACGGCGAGGTAGACTACGACAGGCTGCAGGCACAGGTCGAGTTTCAGGTCAAAGCCGGCACCACCTGTGTCTGCCCGGTGGGAACCACCGGCGAATCGCCAACGCTGTCCCACGACGAACACCGGCGCGTGATTCAGGCAGTCGTCGAGGCGGCGGCTGGACGAGTCAAAGTCATGCCCGGCACCGGTTCGAACAGCACCCAGGAAGCGCTGCAACTGACACGCTGGGCTGCGGAAAAGGGGGCCGATGCCGTCCTCATTGTTGCGCCTTACTACAACAAGCCCACCCAGGAAGGTTTCCTGGCCCATTTCCTGGCCCTTGCCGACGCCGTCGAGATCCCCATCTGTGTCTACAACATCCCCGGCCGCACCGGCAAGAACATCGAGCCGGAAACGATCCTCCGAATGGCCGACCGGCCAAACATCGCGATGGTCAAGGAGGCAACCGGCTCGATGGATCAGGCCTCCCAGATTCTCGTCGGCAGCGACCTCACCGTGCTCAGTGGTGATGACAGTCTGACCTTGCCCTTGATGTCGGTCGGCGCGCGGGGCGTGATCTCGGTGGTCGGGAATATCCTTCCCAAGGACATGATCGCCCTGATTGCCGCCTTC
>CAYSCH010000017.1:31623-49278 GCA_964429355.1 uncultured Planctomycetaceae bacterium
CGAAGCGAGGCGCTGGCACCATAAGCTGTTCCCCCTCTGCCGCGATATGCTCGGAATGTCCACCAATCCGATTCCGATCAAGGCGGCCATGAAGATGCTCGGGCGCGATACGGGCGAGTTGCGCATGCCCATGACTCCTCTTTCTCCCCAACAGGAAGAGAGCCTGCGGGTCACGCTGACGAAGTATGGCGCCCTGTAGGACGTCGGGTCTGCCTGCTGGTTGCGATTCGGAGATCAGTGGCGACGGCCCCTCCGGGAATTGTGCTATCGGCCTTCGTTGCGATCCTGACCCGCGCCACTTGAAGGTTGTCACGTCGGTTCGGCCGGTTGCATGACTACCAAACACCATGGCCACACCGACACCGACCACTGTTCCCCGCCTTCTTCTCCTCTGCGAATACTCCACCCTCAATGGCGGAGAGCAGTCGATGCTTTCCACCCTCGAGTCGGTTGCTGTCGCTGGCTTCTCGGTAACCGTTGCCTGCCCGTCGGCCGGTCCCCTGGCCGCCAGGCTGCATGAGATGGGAGTCGCTCAGGCCTCGTTCGAAACCCGCGCGACGGACGGCTCGCACCTTCCACAGGACCAGTGTCGCGATCGCCTGCGTAATCTGTTCGTCGAGCACAAGCCCGAGCTGCTCCACGCGAACAGTCTTTCAACCGGTCGGCTCTCAGGGCCCGTCGCGGCCGATCTGGGAATTCCGAGCCTTGCCCACCTGCGCGACATCGTTGGCTTGAGCAACCGCGCGGTGAACGACCTCAACCGGCACCGGCGGTTGCTGGCGGTTTCCGAGGCTACACGTAAGTACCACGTGGATCAAGGAGTCGATCCGGAACGAACGTTTGTGCTCCACAACGGCGTGGACCTGGATCGATTCAAACCCGGCCGCCGGCCACGCGGACTGCGCGAGCAGCTCGGATTGCCTCGCAGCGCACGTCTGGTCGTCACGGTGGGCCAGATCGGACTCCGCAAAGGGCACGACGTGCTTGTCGACGCAGCGATCCGCGTATCGGCCGATTTTCTGCACATCCACTGGCTCGTGGTAGGAGAACGATTCTCCGAGAAATCCGAATCATGCCGTTTCGAGGCCGATTTGCGGGAGGCTGCCAACGGACCGCTGGGCGGGCGGATGCACCTGTTGGGTTGGCGCGACGATGTTGACCGCCTCCTGCAGGAGGCCGATCTGCTCGTCCACCCCGCTCGCCAGGAACCTCTGGGACGAGTCCTGCTCGAAGCCGCCGGATGCGGGCTGCCGGTGGTCGCCACGGACGTAGGCGGCACCCGGGAGATCTTCCCAACCGAACGAGATGGCGCAATCCTGGTTCCCGCCGGTGACGCCGCCGCACTGGCCGCCGCGATAGCTGGCGTTCTCACCGACGTGACGAGGAGACAGGCGATGGCCGAGGCGAGTCGGCACCGCGCGGAGGCGGCGTTCGACGTGCGTCATGCCGCCGAGCGACTCATCGAGCATTATCGGGAGGTGCTCGGTTCCTCTGCCACTATGCATGGAGAGTTGGGCTTCTGAGTTGCCTCTCGCCTGCAGAGCTGTCCTTGTCAATCAGTCCAGCCTGTCGGGCCCGTTCTCGAAGTGGCAGGCGTTTCAACAATCGCGTTCCCCTCTGGTAGCCGACGGCCTGCGGTTGCTTTCGCGTCGCGACCCAAAGGGGTATATTGTTCCCGGAGGTTGAAAATGCATATTGTCGGACGATGGTACGAAACCGGCACTCCGGTGCGAATCGGAATTCAAGCGGGCCGGATCGCCAGCCTGGAAGCCTTTGAGGCGTCTGCTGACGAGAAGGCTCGCCTGCCGTGGATTGCGCCCGGGCTGATCGACATGCAACTGAACGGCTATCGCGGGCAGGAATTCAGTTCGGATCAGCTCACGGTGGACGCGATTGCTGCCATCGTCGACGCCACGTCGCCGATGGGGGTGACCGGGTTCCTGCCGACATTGACGACCAACACGCTCGACACCTTGACGTTTGCCCTGCGGATTGTCGACGCCGCCTGCCGCCAGGATCGGCGCCTCGAGTCCCGCGTGCTGGGTATCCATCTGGAAGGTCCCTTCGTTACCACGGAAGATGGTCCCCGAGGCGCGCATCCTCGCTCCAGTTGCAGGCGCCCCAACTGGGACGAGTTCTCCCGATTGCAGGAGGCCGCGGGGGGGCGGATCCGGGTCCACACCGTATCGCCCGAGTTCGAGGAGGCCTTTGGCTTTATCCGCAAAGTGGCTGACTCGGGGGTGATTGTTTCGCTGGGCCACACGGCGGCAAGCCCCGATCAGATCCGGCGCGCCGCCGATGCCGGGGCGACGATGAGCACCCACCTCGGCAACGGATCCCATCCAATGCTGCCCCGGCACCAGAACTACCTCTGGGCCCAGATGGCGGAAGATCGTCTCACGGCCGGCTTGATCGCCGACGGCCACCATCTTCCCCCGCAGGTCGTCAAGTCGATCGTTCGGGCGAAGGAACCCAAGCGGTGCGTGTTGGTGAGTGACCTCTCCGGATACGCCGGTCTGGATCCCGGCCATTACCGGACCGAATTGTGCGATCTGGATATCCTTCCCACCGGCAAACTGGTGGTGGCTGGACAAGAGGAGATTCTGGCGGGCGCTTCCCGGTCGCTCGGCGAAGGCGTGGCCAATGTCATGGACTTCGCCGGGCTCGATCTTGACGTCGCCGTCGACATGGCGACCCGAAGGCCTGCCGAACTGCTCGGACTGGCACCAGTTCGTCCCGAAGCCGGCTCGCGCGCCGACCTGATTCTCTTCCGGTTGCGAGAGGAGCCGGATGGCGAAAACAGACGTTTCCAGCTCGAGCAGACGATTCTGGTGGGGGAGACGATTTGGCACGCCTGATTCGGCCGGATGGGCTCGCACCGGCCGGTGCCCGCACGGCGAGTGTTATGCTTGAGGAGACGGCAAGAGTGCAGGTCCGTTGCCCGAAGGGGCGGAAAACCTATCAGCACAAGGTGGAACACAAGTCCCCCTTCGTGCGGTTTTATGGGGAGTTGACGGGATGGCCGGCAGCAGCGTGCGCGAAGACACTTTGGTCGTCATTCTGGCCGCGGGAAAAGGCACCCGCATGGGAAACGACGACCTGGTGAAGGTGTGCTTCGAAATCGACGGGGTGCCGGCCATCAATCGCCAGATCGACGTCTTCAAGAGCTGTCGGATCAGCCGGTTCCTTCTGGTCGTCGGCGATCGGGCTGAGCAGGTGCTCCGCACGGTGGTGCCGCGGCATCCTGAGGTCATGTATGTCTACCAGGAACCTCAGTTGGGAACGGGGCATGCGGCACGCGTGGCAGCCGACTCGCTCCAGGCTATCGGCTATTCGGGCAACGTGCTCGTTTCAACCGGCGACAAGCTCATCGAGAAGGAAGCGATCGAATCGCTCCTCGACGGATTTGTCAAACAGCAGGCCGATATGGCCCTGCTGACCGTTCCCAAGACGAAGGCCACCGCCGGTTCGGTCGGGCGGGTGTTCGTGGATCGTCAGGGGCAGGCTCTGGATATTATCGAAGTGGCCGATCGGCGACGCCAGGCCGCCGCCGATGAATTGCGGGCGAGACTCCTGAAGGGCGCCGTCCTGACGGCAAGCTCCCTGCAGAGCACCCTCGACAAGCAGTTTCCCAACCCGAAGAAGCAGCAGCGCGCTGTGCCCGAACTCACCGAACTGGCCGCGGCAGGCGATCCGTTGGACACCAAGGCCCTGCAGAATGTGCTCGACTCGAAACGCTACCAGTTGACCGTGGACGGCGAGCCCTACTCGGCCCAGCAGATCGAGCGAAAGTGCAGCGAGACAAACCCCAGCCTCTACCTCTACCGCTCCGACCTGTTCTACAAGGCGGTGGGGATGCTCGACAACAACAACGCCCAGAAGGAATTTTACATCACCGACACCGTGCGGCTCCTCGGTTGCCAGCGCGACCGGGAAGGAAAACGATCGTACCGGGTTCGCGCCATCTCGCTCGACAACCCCGACTGCATTCAGGGTTTCAATTCGCCCGACGAGCTCCTGGTCATCCAGGACTATGTGCGCCGGAAGAAATCCTTGCCGGAGCAGGAGGCCAAGGTCTCCCTTCAACCGCGGTTGGCCCCCAGCCAGTATGCAACGGTTGCCGAGTGGCTCGATCGCGTCCATCCGGACCGTCGCGATGCAAAACGCTGGCTTTGGTAATTCTACGGCGCCCACGACGATCTCCACGCCGAGAAGTGCAAGGATTTTTCCAAGGTCCTCAATTGCTACGGGAAGGCGTTCGGCTTCGACGAGAAGGTGTGTATCGTCCGCGCTCCCGGCCGGATCAATCTGATGGGGCGCCACGTCGATCATCGTGGCGGATGGACGAACTTTCTGGCCATCGCCCAGGAGACGATTGCGGTGGCCGGCCTCCGCGCCGACGACACCGTTCAGGCCGTCAGTGCCGAACCTCGCCGATTCAGCCCGGTCTCGTTCCGGATGTCCGAGCTGATGGGACGTTTCGCCTGGAGTGACTGGATCAATTTCGTCAACAGCGATTGGGTTCGGGACCTGATCTATCGCGAGGCGGGGCACTGGGGAAACTATCTGAAGGCCGCCATGTTGCGGCTCCAGCACGGGTACCACGACGTGATGGTCCGCGGCATGAACATGGCCGTCATCGGCAACGTTCCCATGGCGGCCGGGCTCTCCAGCAGTTCAACCCTGGTGGTTGCCACGCTTCAGGCGGCAATTGCCCTGAACAACTTCGAGCTCACGAGCCGGCAGTTCATCGACATGTGCGGAGAGGGGGAATGGTTCGTTGGCTCCCGTGGCGGAGCCGGCGACCATGCAGCCATCTACCTGGGACAGCGAGGCAAGATCGCCCACGTGGGCTATCACCCCTTTCAGCTTCAAGACGTCTTCGAGGCCCCCAAGGATTACCAGGTCGTCGTGGCCAACAGCCATATCCAGGCGGCCAAGAGCAGCGGAGCCAGGGATCAGTTCAACTCGCGGATCGCGGCCTACAATCTGGGGCTGGCCGTTCTCAAGCAACGGGCACCCGAGTACGGCAGCGCCATTGAGCACCTCCGCGATGTCACCCCGGCCACGCTCGGCTGCTCGACAAGCGACATTTACCGGCTCCTCCTGAAGGTTCCCCAGACCATGACTCGCCAGGATTTCCGGGAGATCCTTTCAGGCGATCACCAGACCCTGATCGAAAGCAGCTTCGCCACCCACGCCGATCCGAAGACCTATCATCCCCGCGGCGTTCTCCTGTTCGGAATCGCCGAAATCCTCCGCGCCAAGAAATGCGTGGAACTGCTCAAAGAAGGTCACGTCGAAGCTTTCGGGCGATTGATGCGGATCAGCCACGACGGCGACCGCGTCAGCGCTCGTGATCCTCTCGGTACGGTCCACCGATTGGCCGATCCCTGCACCGACGACTACCTGCGACGCCTGATCGATGACCTCAGGAGCGAGGATCCCCGCCGGGTCGAACGAGCACAACTCGATCAGCAGGCAGGCTACTACGCCTGCAGCACAGAGGAAATCGACGGGATGGTCGACTCTCTGGCCAGCGTCCGCGGAGTGGCCGGCGCGCAGATCGCCGGCGCCGGGTTGGGGGGCTGCATCATGGCATTGGTAAGGAAGGAAGCCGTCCCTGAGGTCCGCCGCGCTCTTGACCGTGGCTACTACCGCCCCGCCGAACTCAAACCTGCGATCATCCCATGTATCGGGGTGGAAGGAGCCGGCCTGGTTGAGTTCGCGTAGCTCCATGTTCCGCAGCCGAATTCGCCAGAATTTGGCCGAAATGTAGCCGAATTCGCCAGAATTTGGCCGATCCGATCGCGTCGAATGGCTGGGGTCTAACGACAGCGCGCCCCCCCAGCCGCCCCAAGTCAGAATTCGGCCTTCTACGCTGCCGTCCCGATTCGCCAGGACTTACTGCCCACCTTCACTTCATTTCCTTGAGCCAGGGATACCCCGCGCCACGAGCGTGCGCGAGTGCCTGAGTTGCCCGGTCCGTGTCGCCAGCCTCCTGATAGATCATGCTCAGGGCGAGGAAGACTGGTTGCCGGTAGGGGGGTGGAAGGCGTTTGGCGGCGGTCTTGAAAGAGGCTGCCGCTTCCGCAAATTTCGACTGGGCCCCGTAAGCCTCACCGCGGAGCAAGCTCACTTCGCCTTCGAACGGGCCCAGCTCGCCAAGCCCGTCAAGCCGGTCCAGGGCCTGTTGAGCCATGCCCAACTCGAGGTATCCCGACGCCTCCCGCAGGCGATGTGCCACTCGACGCAGTTGTCTCATATCGAAGCTCATGGCTTTGCCCTTCCCTGTATTCCGATTCGCGGCACCCGGTGGTCAAACCGGCACGAACATCGGCTTCCACCTCCTATTCGACGCAAACGGTATGCCATTGGTTCAGCGATTTCGCCTCCAGATCGCAACTGATTGCCGCGTCAGGTCTTGCGTTGAACAATCGTATTTCGCGGCACAATTCGACGCCGCGCAAAATGGCACCAGTTGGTGCCAAATATGGCACTTGGGCCGGAAAAAACCCACTGGGCGCGTCCGGAGGGGGGTTATTGCGCATACCAGGCCACCAGACCGGCAAGTTGACCCGGTAGGGAAAGAGCGCGAATTCGACGTCTCTGCCGAAAGTTCGTGAGAGGTTCAAATCCCTGGCCCCGGTCGAGGGCAACCACAATGTCAACCATCATTTCCCGAGTCGGCTTGGAACCGGTCGAGAACAGCCGTGCCAGCCACATACCGGCCACGTAACTGAGGGCCAGATTGCGAAAACCATCCATGACGTTCCATCCTGTCGGCAACAGCAGGATATAGCGAGCCGATACCGATGCCGTTTCGAGAAACAGATTCAGCGGTTCCAACACCCGGCTTTCCAGCGGCCCGAGCGGTTCCTCGAGCGATTGGAAGGTGGCCGCGAAACCGCCCGCCAGATTGGGAACCGCTCCGCGGCCCCAGATGAAACGCAGCACCGCTCTTGTCAGTAGGAGCCGGCTTCGCCAATCTTCCTGGATCCGGGCTTCCGGGTGGAGCCGGAGATAGTGAAAAATGGACTGACGCATGAGCCCGGCCGTGATTCTGTCCGGACGTTTTCGCTCCCGGAAGAACTGGGAGGCCTCTTCGAGAACCGACTCCTCGAGCAGCGTGAGAAACTCGGCTTGCTTACGGGGTTCCAGCCGGCGCATGTCGCATTGCTCCAATGCGTCGCAGAACAGAAGCGTGTGAACCAGACGCCGCACAACCGGGTAGTGGGATGCACTCATCAAACGGGCCATCCCGTGAAGAACCCGGTCGAGATCCTTCCAGGGAAGCCGAATTCGTCGGGTCAGTGGCGGCGCAGGCGGAGCCTGGATATTCTCACGTCCCAGCCGCACAAGACGCCGCAGGTCGTCTCGGTTCGCTTCGAGTTTTCTGCCACGCCCGGCGGCTGCAGACGGACAACTCCTTCGCAACGTCAGATACGCAACCTGGTCGTGGGGCACCAACTGCAGGGGATAGGTCTGGCAAACGCCCGGTTTCGCTTCGGGCCCGTGATCGCGATGGATTCGGCAAAGCCCGTCGGCCATCAGAAAGACACAAGCTCCGTCCGGACGCTTGGCGAGGACTTTCTGCCGGCCGCTCCGGACAACGATCCGCGTCCCTTTGAAGTCGACCTGATCGTTCCAGTGATGCGACTCGAGCTTGGCTAGATCACTTTCGGTCAGCGGGATCTCGCTCCCGTGGCAACAACGGGCGCAACTGTGGCAATCCCAGTGCTCAACAATCGGCAGTGCTCGGATCGGTAAAGGCATTGGGCGTGCGACGACAGCAGGTGATGTGACGACGGGAGTCGAGCTAATCAGGCAGGAAAGATGGAAGGACTGGCACCGGCTCCGAGACAGCGCACACAGTCGTCCGCGAAGCGGCTGTCAACGGGCACCTCGGCATAACAGTTCGTCAATCTCGTCGGCAGCGAGCATTCCTTCCGAGATTCCCTTTACGGCGGTAGTGCCGCCGTTGACCAGATCGCCCCCCGCAAAGACGCCGGGCGTCGTGGTAGCTTGTGATCCCGGTTCGGTGGCGATCAGGCCGTGCTTCGTCAGGGTCACGCTTCCCAGGGCTTCCTGCAACCTGGGCGGTATCCCCTGGCCCATGGCCTCGATAACCAGGTCAACGGCCATCAAACTCTCGCTGCCTGGGATCACGATCGGCCGGCGACGCCCCGACTCGTCCGGCTCACCCAGTTCCGTGCGTGCAATTCGCAGACCCGTCAGTTTGCCCGCCCCGTCCGTCTCGTATCCGACCGGCTGCGTCAGAATGAGCACATGGCTCCCGGACTTCAGCAGATGATCTCGTTCGCTGGGCCATGCGGGCATTTCGTTGAACGAACGCCGGTAGATGACGAACACGTCCCGGGCCCCCAGTTCCTTCGCCGTTACGGCGGCATCCATCGCCGTATTGCCGGCCCCGAGAACCGCCACTTTGCCATCCAGTCGCGTGATCTTTCCCGATTTCACGTCGCCCAGGAACTTGAGGGCATCAACCACACCGCACGCCTGTCCGAGCGAGGTCGACCGGCCAAGCCCGAGGGCCAGGAACACCGCATCGAACTTGGCCCGGAGTTCCTCCAGGCCCATGTCCTGCCCGAAGCTGCATCCAAGTCGCAGCCTCAGACGCCCGGCCTCGATCGCCGGCGTCAGAACCGCCTCGATCTCTGCCGAGGCGTCTTCATAACGACCACCGGGTATGATCCACTGCGGCGTGCCGCCAAGGTGCTCACTCCTCTCGACGATCTCCACCGAGTGCCCCTTCTCCAGCAGCCGCACGGCACAGGCCAGACCGGCCGGCCCGCCCCCTACCACGGCCACTCGCTTCCCGGAGGCCGGTTCCGGCAGTCGCACACCGACCAGACCTTGTTCGCGAGCGACGCGGCTGACCACCAACTGGATGTCGCGAATTGGCAGGGCGCAGTTGTCGAAGATCTGTTCGAGACACCCCCCTTCGCACTGCACTTCGGCGGGGCAGATGTACGCACACATTTCGGGCAACACGTTTCGATCGCGCAGAACATCATAGGCCTTCGCAATGTTGCCGTCGGCAAAGGCCCGCACAAACGAGGGAACGTCCACGTGGGCCGGGCAGTTCGAAGTGCAGGTGGGAAACTCGCAGTCCCGGCACCGCTGCGCCTCGGCACGAAGGTGGTCCATGGCGAAACGGCGGCCCAGCTTGTACTGCAACGAGTAGATCGCCTGATCGCGGACGACACAGCCGGTCATGGCCCCGTCGCGCATGATCTGGGTGCAACCGGAACACGTCACGCACGTCTTCTCAGGGTCCATCGCTCCCTTGGTCAGGATATCGTTGACCGAGTCTGGATAGGCAAAAGCGCCTCGTCCTTGACCGATCAAGGTCGCCCACCCGCGACGTACCACCCCCGCGGCAACGTACGGCATCAGATGCCGCAGCCAGCCGTAGCCGCCGCCGATAACCGGCAGGTCCGGCACGGCTTGCTGGATCTGCCGAGTGATGTTCACAAACCGGTCCACTCCCTCCAGCGGATACTCGGGCGGAGCCCCTCCTCCAGCCACCGAACGGTCGAACGGACGGCCGTAGTGCGGATTGTAATAGGGGTTGCCGATCGACACGTTGATCACCGGCAGGTCGTACTGGCGCAACTGGCGAATCAATTCGATCGGCTCGCTCAGGTCGGGCTGGCGATAGTCGTCCTTCGTCACGCCGAAGCCATAGGGATAGGAGATAGCGTCATACACGTTCATCCGCGTGGTCACGAATACCTCGGGAACCTCGTGCCGGATCCGTGCCATCACCTCGCGGAGGAACCGGGTGCGGTTCTCAAACGAGCCGCCGTATTTTCCCTCCCGGGTGTAGGAGGCCAGCAACTCCGACACCAGGTACCGATGGCAGCTCTTGACGTCCACGCCGTCGAAGCCCGCCTTCGCCGCCAGTCTGGCCGCTTCCACGTACGTATCCTGGAGCCGATCGAGGTACTCGTCGGTGACGAGCGGATAATCGGCGGCGAGGTTGTGCCGGGGATCAAGGACTTCACTGTGATGGGCGATGATCGGCCGAGGTGCGCCACCCGGCTTGCTGTAACGCCCTGAGTGCGTGAGCTGCACGATCATCGTGATTTCGTGGCCAAACTTCTCTCGCGCCGCCCTACGAGCCGCGTCGACGAGCCGCCCAAAATCACCGGCGCTTCCTCCGTGGAGCCAGAGCTGCCTGGGATTCGAACGGGCTTCGTGAAGAACGGCAGTCGCCTCGAACCAAAGGAGGGCAAAACCCCCTGCAGCATAGCGGGTGTAGCGGCGAATACTCAGCTCCGCCGGGCCGCCGTTGTCGAGCGAATCGAACCCCTCCATGGGCTGCGAGGCAAAGCGATTCGCCAGACGGCGGTTCCCTATCGAGACCTTGTCGGCCAGACACGACAGATCCTCGTCCACCGGAAGCGTTAAACCCAGAAGGGTCAGTTCCTCACGAAGCAGGTCCAGATTCTTCAGGTGAAATCGCTTGTGTTCCGCCATTGCCGTTTCGCCTGCCGACTCGACTCAAATCGCTCCCCTTGCCTCGCGGGCCGTCGTTTCCGGCAAGCCCGTGGAGCAAATCTCGCATCGCAACGATTTGCGAGGCTAGGATCGCTTTCGGTTGCTGTTCCGGTCGCCGCCGCGGCGCCGGCCGGAGTGTTGGCGGGGACCGCTCGGTTCCGGCCTCTTCGACCGGCTTTCCATGTTCGAGGTGATGATGTAGCCAACCGACTCCTCCCAACTCGGGATTCCTCGATGAGCCATTCTCTTGCCCTGCCTCTTATCCCGCGATTGCTCTCCCTCGCCTATCGAATCTTCGTCGTCGTCCATGAACTCGTCTTCGTCGTCTTCGTCTTCATCCTCGTCGTCGTCGGCAAGGAGCATGTCAAAGTCGTCGATGTCGTTCTGGCCGGGATGATCCGCAATCAACCCTGCACCAAATCCCCCACTCTCGGCAGAGACCTCCTCGCGAGCACTCCGTTTGCGGCCCCCACGACGCCGGCCTCGGCGGCGCACACCTTCCTCTTCCGATGCCTCTTCGGCAACAGGACTTTCCGCTTCCTCGACGCCCTCCGGTTCGGCAGTCTGACCTTCTTCCGGTCGCCGGGGTTTGCGTCGCCTGCGACGCCTGCGCCCCTTGCGTTCCTCCTGAGACTCCTCGCCTTCGCCGGTCTCCTTCTCCCCTTCGATGGGTGCTGCTCCTTCAGAGGTCAAGTCATCGATAATGCCTGCCCCAAAACCGCTCGCCGCGGGGCGCGACGCCGGCTCGTGGCGCCGGGAGGGCCGACTCTGCCGATCGCCTCTCTCCTCCACCAGGATTGGCTCCTCCGGCAACACGATTGCCGGCGCTTCGGCCATGGCCGGCTCGTCTGCGGCTGGAATCGGTTCCGGGGCCTCTTCCATGGCTTCCACGCCCAGTTCCTTCGCCAGATTGGCCCAGTCCACTCCCCCGCGACGATACCCAAACCCGGAAACCACGCGCCCTCCCCTCGGGCCGCGCTCTCGCTTCTCCGGTCTCTCCGGCGGCGTTTCCACCGAGTCCGCTGCCGCAGCCTTCTCGATCTGCTCCACGGACGCTTCGAATGTCAACTCCTCGACGACTTCGATTTCTTCGACCGCAGGGGATTCCGTCGGCTGCTCCTCCTTTTCTTTCTTCTTCTCCGGGCGAGGTATCGCGCCCAGATCAGCCGCCAAGAAGTCCCAATGATCGCCTTGCTCGCCGTCAGGCATGTGTCCAATTCCTTCCAATTACAGGAGCTGTTATATCAGACGGCCTCAAAAAGGGTCGGATCTCTCAACCAGTTCGGACATTCTTCGTCCACCGGCGACAAAAACCCAAGCCAAGCCGTTGCTTACGTCAAAACCGCTTATTCCTGGATACAAGCATCTCAGTATAGAACGATTCACCAGACCTGGGAAGCGCGATCCCCGCTATCAGACCATTCAGTCCTCCAGAACCCGCCCCTCCGCAAGAACCTTGCCAAAGTTCTCAACTTCGCGGAACTTCCCCGAACTCCCAAGCAAAACGCCGTAGTCCGCCTCGAATTGAGGGCGAGAGAATACTTCCAGGAGAATGCGTTCCCGTACCAGTCGGTCGGCAATGTCGACAGCCTTGGCACCCGAGGCAGAGGGGGAGTGATAGGTGGCATCGGTGACGAGGTAGAAGCGCCGCATGGCCGAGTCGCCAAACGGGAGTTCCAGTGCGGCCTCCATGGCGTCGAGGGCCGACTCGGGCAGGTCGCCGCCGTCGAATCGCGAGATTGCGGAGACCTGGGTGCGGAATTGGCCCATGTCGCTGGTGAATTGGCGGGCGTCCAGCCACTTGCCGTCACGCACGTCGCCGAAACCGATCAGGGCAAAGCGATGGGGGAGTGCCTGGCGGGTCAACTGCTCGGAGAAGGCCTCGCACTTGTCTTGAAGCTGCTTCAGGCTTGGATTCATCGACCCGGTCGTATCCATCAGGATCACGATATCCGCACTCGCACAAGTGGGGAACGCCTTGCTGAGCGTTCGGCGCCACAAGCCCTGGCGATAGGTCAAGGATACCTGAATGTCGCTTCCCGGCTCGTAGGACCACGACCAGCAGCGCTCGACGGGACCAGGTTGGGTGAAGTAGTCGACGAGTTCTGTTCGATGGCCGCCGGAGGTTCGCAGGTAGCGGACCCGGCCGGGCGACCGGATTTCGAAGGCGATCTCGATCCGTCCCTGGCTGGCCGGTTGCCGCTCGATTCGCACATGATCCAGTGAGGCATAGCTTCCCACAGTCCAGTCATAAACCGAAACTCCGGCCAGCAGCGCCACCACAAGGGCAAAGCCAAACGCCATGGCGAGAAAGCGATTTCGTTTGCCGAGCCAGCGGTCTTGCTGCTTGAGGGTGGCAATCCACGCCTGCACCTCGGCACTGTTGGACATGTCGGCCTGGGGTGGCTTCGGCGCCGGCGGCAGCGAAGGTGGAGGAGGCAAGGGGGGCGGTGAAGCTGATCGCATGGGCTCGCATACCGGGCCAGTGGACGTCGGGAGGGCAGATGGAGACTCTTCTGTTCTCGCGGGCGTTCCGACGCTTCAAACCGGTGGGTGGGCAGTGTCAACGTTCGGCAACGGATGGCTGGGTAACCAGCCGGAGCTGGGCCAGGATCTGCTCCTGAAGCGGTCCCTGGGCTCGCCGTGAAGCCTGCTGGTAGTAAATCCTGGCAACGTTCAGTTTTCCCGCCGACTGAGCATTCTTCCCCCGTTCAAACAGCCGTTCCGCTTCGGCCAGGCGAGCCTGCTGCTCACCGGCGCGCTCGGCACGCAACTCCGCGATACTCTTGCTCAATGGATCCTTTGCGGGCTGTGATCCCGGCTCGACCCCCCTGGTAATGGCCCGTTGCGACTGCCAAGGCAAGACGCCAGTGCCCGCTGCCAGAGCGGGCGAGGAGCCGGACCGTGTCCGTTGGGAGGTATAGCCGGAAGCCCTTGCCTGGCTCAGGAGGGCTTCATCCATGGCCTGCAAGTCGTGGATATAAACGGAGGTCCAGACACTCGAGGCGCTCCGCTCGCTGCCGATCGAACGATTACGGAAAGGAAGCAGGGGTGTGCCGAACTCATTCCGGCCGTCCGACGCGCGGTTGATGCCACCCGTATAAACGCTCCCTCGGTCCGGAACCGAGACGGTCGTGTTCGTTCGGAAGGACGAATAAGTGGGCAACTGGACGGCATTCTGGGCTGCGGCAGGAGCGGCGGCCAGAGCCATCCACGCCAAGATGATTGAGATTCGCAAGGTATTCATGGTTTGTTTCAATCCACGGATTTCGGATTGGCACATCGTCCGATCAGCCACCTCTTTCCGGCAATCGCAAGGCTAAGAAGCCCTCACTAAACCTACGAGTTTCCCACGGGCATGGATGTGCACTGCCGGTGGTTTTGTTAGCGGCTCTAAATGGCCTTGCGTGATTCGCCAAGAAAGAAGCCCTCACAAAACGTACGAGTTTCCCACGGGCATGGATATGCACAGCCGGTGGTTTTGTTAGCGGCTCTAAATAGTTGTCCTGAAGATAGCCGCGTGGACTTGCCCCTCGCTCGGGTTGCGTTCGTGTTCTACCTGCGGACTCTGACCGTCCCGGCCCATCGAATTCCTGATCGCCTTGCCGCAATTTCCTCTGGGAATCACGCAAGGCCATTTGGCCAAATTAATACTTGCTTTCAAAATCTGAGGGCGAATGACGCTCCCAGAGCATGCGTGGACCAACAACAAAATCGAGCATTCTCTCACGATTCCAGGGGAAGAGACTGAGGATCTGCCCTTCCACTCCTTCGGCCGTCTCGTAAGCCGTGAGCCAGACCTCCTTGTCGACTTCGTCGCTGTGCCGCGAGGCGACCACAACCGCTCCCGATGGGGCGAACGAAAGGAGCCCCTGCCCGTAAATGCTCTTTCCCGACGCTAACTTGAAGGTCCTCAGGGCCATCCCGCCTTCGTACACGTGGATCAGGTTCGGACTCTGGGTAGCCGCCCATTTCAACGATTTCGGGTCCGCGGCAACACCGCCGCTGCCCGGAAGAACGGGCCCCGGAGACTGCGACTCCTGGACCTCTTCGCCCCGGAAGAAACGGTAGATCCCGCTCTGGCTGTCCGATCCAAACATAACGTGCTTGTCGCGGGTAACGGCAACCGACATTCTCGGATCATCGTACTTGGCCGTCTCAAACCGCTCGTAAATGACCGGATCCGTCCCAACAATGTTGGTTGCCGCCAGAACATCGGCCATACTGTCGGCGATCACGATCGTATCCGAGTCGCCGGCAACCCCGACGTCGATCGGGTGGGGCAGTTTGGGATTGTTTTCCATGATGACCGACAGCTTGCCCGAATCGTCCAGGCGATAGACTTTGCCGCGATCCCGTGGGCTGACGGCGATCAGGCCGTTGTTGCGATGCAGCGCCAGTCCAGTCGCCTGATAGGGAAGGTTGACGACCCCAAGCACTCGTCCGGCGTCGTTGACCTGGTAGATCTTGCCCCCTTCTTCCCCCTCGTTTCCCGCAGAGATATAGAGCACCGTTTCGGGCGGAAGCACCGGCAGTTCCGGCATGTCGTTCAGGCCGGGAATTGCCGCATCGGCATCGCTGCTGCCGCTGCCGGCGCCGTAGCCTCCGCCGCCTCCTCCGCCATAGCCGTAGCCGTCGCCAGACTGGCGGATGCGAGGATCAAAACGGAATCGCGGATCGAAGTAGAACTGGGTATTCCGGTACACGTCGATCACCGGCCCTTGGGGGTTGGGAAGATTGACTTCCGGGCCAAGGTTGTGGACGCGGAATCGGGGTTGCGGGGCCAGGTTGACCGCTCGAGGTCCGATCATGTTGGGACCCATTCCTGCCATGGCGCCCCCGCCACCACCCCCGCCACCGCCGGGGCCATTGGATGCCATCGGGTTCATCGGGTTGTTCATGTTCATCGGGTTCTCATTGGGCACCGGCCCGTTGGGCATCGGTTCGACCGGCGCATTTTCGGTCGGACCCGCCATCGCACCTGGACCGGCTCCTTCACCGGGCCCGCCCTGCCCTGAACCAGCGAAACGTTCTTCAGGCCCGGGTGCATTGCCGTCTTCAGGCCCCGGACCCTGGCCTTCGCCAGCACCCGGCCCCTGGCCTTCACCGGAGGCTTGCCCGCCGCCGGGCAATTGTCCCTGGCCTGCGCCGGGGCCATTGCCCAAACCAGCACCAGCACCAGCACCTTGTCCTTGACCAGCACCGGCTCCCGTCCCTTGGCCGCCGGCGGCGGATCCCGGACCTGTGCCGGAACTGTTGGCCGGGCCCATGCCTGGTAGCCCGGCTCCGCTTCCGGAGCCGGATCCTGCCGCGCCCATGCCGGGCAGAGGGCCTCCTCCCAGGCCTGTTGCCGGTCCGCTTCCCACGCCCACTCCTGCGCCCGCCCCGCGGCCCGCAGTCGCGCCCGGGCCAACGCCTCGGCTCGTGCCGGCGCCTGACCCGCTTCCTCCGCCAAGCCCGCCGCCTGCACCGCTGCCGGAACCGCTGCTACGCGTGCCTGCACCAAGATTCATACGCGACGCGGAGTTCTCGATGCTCGCCAGGAGATCGTCATAGCGCCCCTGCCCCATCTCGTCAAAGGCCCAGGGGTCAAGGCCTTCCAGCGAGTCCTTCGCTCCGCTGCCACAGATCGGACAGGCGTCGCCGTAAGGACACCCGCCTCCACCGGCCCCATCGCCGCCCCCTCCGCCGTGGCCGTGGCCACTACCGCCGCCGCCACCACCACCCCCGTCTCCTCCACCACCGGTGTGGATGTGTTCGTGCACGACGCGACGGGTCGCACTGTCGTCATGGACGATGGTGGTCGAACCTTCGATGTCGCGATCCACGATCACCGGATCATTGGCGGGCTCTACCACCGTTCCCATTGGAGCGACAGTGGTCCCCGTGACCGGCACGCGGACGACATTTCCCGGTTGAGGTGGAATGAAAGGGCTCGACGGCTCGTCGATGATAACAGGCGAAGGAACAGGCGCCGGCCCGACGACCGTCGTGGGCACCGGCAGGGGTTTCGTGGCAAACAAGGGAACACGCCGTCCCTGGCCTTCCAGGTACAGCCCTTCGAGGCTGGCCCATGGGGTTTCCCGTTCGAAGACAACCTGCGACCTGTCGGGATAGGCTCCGTAATAGGCACCCACCGGTTTGCCCTTGCCGTCGACGACCCGGAATTTGTTCAGATTCCGATCCGACGCGTTGGGATCGAATTTCACGTCCAGGTACAGATACTTCAGTGGCCCAGGCGTATCGCCGGTCTCGGGTTTTGCGTGCTGCTCGGAGTCGCTTTTGGAGATATTCGACACCGTCCAGGGCTGAGAATCCGCCGGTTGGGCGGTTCCCTGGATCACCAAGGTCATGGCTGTTGCCAAGAGAATCACGAATCGACGCATCGGACAAACCTCCTGGTAGCAGGTTCCCGACTTCTGGAGAACCGATGTCCAGATCTCTGAATCCCGATCCCAAGCCCCCTCTTATTAACCCGACCAATTCACAAAAGTGCTACGGAGAAAAGTAGTTGGGACACGCTGAGGCCTGCCCGTCATCCACAGGCCCCCGAGGGCTGCTTTCCCACCTGTAAGTGTACCGATTCGGTGATTTCCGTGCAAAGGAATCTTCTCCCTGGGTCGCCAAACCCGAATAGGGGAGAAACGTTGTTTGCGTTGCCCTGGACCGGGAGACAGGAGAAGTACACCCCGACGTCGCGTCCCTCGGTCTATCTGAAGACCTCAAAACGGGTTATGCTTGTCGTCGGCTGCTTCAATACCTTGCCATGTGGGAGACCGCTGATGAGCCATGGGGAGTTGGAGAAGAAATTTGAGGGGTTTCGTAACGATTTTGAAGAACTTCGACGCCAGATCGGCAGGGCCATTGTGGGGCAGTCTGAGGCGATAGAAGGAGTTCTGACGGCCCTGGTCGCGGGCGGACACGTGCTGTTGGAAGGACTGCCCGGCACCGGCAAGACGCTCTTGGCCCAGACCCTGGCCGACGCGGTGGACGTGTCGTACCAGAGGATCCAGTGCACGCCGGACCTGATGTCGGCTGATATCATCGGCACTTATGTGATCATGGAGACGCCCGAGGGGCGGCGAACCTTCGAGTTCCAACGCGGGCCGCTGTTCTCGAATATCGTGC
>CAYSCH010000018.1:0-48750 GCA_964429355.1 uncultured Planctomycetaceae bacterium
GGTCCCTGCCCGCCGATCCCGCCCGGCCCGGGGCGCGTGGTCACCGGCACGTTCCACCACGCCTCGGCCCAGGTCCTCGATCTTCAAATCGACGATCTCTCCGAGCCGATCGGCACCACCGCCAACCATCCCTTCTGGAGCGAGGACCGCCAGCAGTTCCTCCGCGCCGACGAGTTGGAAATTGGGGAGCGTCTTCGCAGCCTTCACGGCACGACTCGGCTCGTCTCGGCCGTTCCGCGAACAGGCACCGAACCGGTCTACAACCTTGAGGTGCAGACGGAGCATGTCTACCATGTGGGAACGAGTGGCGCCCTGGTGCATAATGGCGCTCTGAATTGGTGTCCAAAAAGCGAGCGATGGCGCGACGTCAAGACGGGCCGATATGCGAAGGCCCCGAAGATCAACCAAAACAAGCAGCGTTCTCATGTGATGGGTACACCTGCATACAACAATCGAGTCAAACAAGGAAAGCCAACATCCGCGTTTGATGACGCGGCGAGTGCTGAGGAACTTACGCTGGAGGCGTACAAATACGGGACGCCGGTCCCAGGTAGACCGCAGGCTAAGGACTACGATTTCGGGCAACCCATTGGAACGGGCCCAAAGGGAGGGAGGCAATCGAGCGTTCGCGTACATGAAGATGCAAGCGGGCAGATTCACGGACACCCAAAGGGGCCAGAAACTTAGGAGTGCTGATGGGGGACCTCATCTCCAGGCTATGCGCAGATGTCGTTGCGGCTTACGGATCGCTGGAAGATCCCGATTTCGGATTCGCAGCAAGGGAGTATGCCAAACGCCCGTATGACCACCTTATAGCGCGGATTCGGTCGCGATTCACCGTTCAGGAAACGACCGACCTTAATGATGATGTCAGCGTCACTTTGGCGGTGACGGGAACTGAAGTGGCTTTCAGCTTGTACCTCTCCTTGGTCGGCAGGTACGCGGCGCTGTTCCGTGTTTCCGGAGCAGACATCATTGAGCCGATCAAGGAATCGGATCTCGTCACGTGCCGTGAGGGAGCGGAATTCCTCAGCATTCTTGTCGAACACGAGTTGCGAGTGCTTGATCCTGACGTATTCCGGCTTGAAATCCCACTGCGGGATTTGAACTCCGATTCGGACAAGGCAGATTTCTTCAGTGTTCTTTTCACGCGTTCATGGGTGCCGTTTTGAAATCGGATTGAATCTGGAATCGTGTCCCGCGTCGGAATTCCAACGCTAAGAAATACATCGATGCAGCGAATGCGGAGTTCTAGGATGGCAAGAAGAAAACCGGTGATAGGAGATGTGTATTGCATTCCGCCCACCACGCGTCGATTGCACTCCCGCGTCCCCATCGTGTATAAAGGGCAGCATCTTTCTGGGGCAGCATACCCCCTGCAACTCTTCTCCACGACGGGCGGACCATGAAGCGACAGATCATTCTCGGGATGGGCGCCGGACAGTGCGGCGGTAACCTGTTGGCCAGCGTCCTCGACGGACAACCCAACGCCAAATTCACCCACGAAGAACCACTTCTCCTCCGCTGGTACGTCAAACCCGGCGCACCGGGCGTCCGCCAGCGACTCGAGCGGATCCTCGAGCGCCGCACCGAACGCTTCATCGGCGACGTCTCCTCCTTTTACCTCCCCTACGCCGAATAGGCGATCGAGTTCGATCTCGACAGACCATGGAAACCACAACCGTTGTGGAAGCTATGGCTCCGACTTGCCCCCCAGTGCTTCGAGGGTCTTCTTCGCTGCCTCCGCAACGGTTGAGAAGTCATACATGGAGAGGTCGTCATTCCAGGGTTCAAAGTCGTACTTTTTGTCGGTAAGGGCGGCTCGGAGATAGGGGATCGCCCAAACCATCGATCTCTCCCGCTATCGAAAACACAAGAGACGTTATCCTCTCCACATAACATACCGCCTCCGAGATACAGGCGCTAAATGCATCCCCTGCCCCCTAGACATGGTTCATGCCAGGCCGCCGAGAACCCGGCCCACCAGGAACGCGGCGCCGGCAGCAAGGCCCCCGACGGCAAGCGTCTCGAGGCCCGATTTCACCCAATTCTTCCCCGTGATCCGGACCTTGATCGCTCCCAGGGCAAAAAGAGTCGCCCCGGTAAGAACGCTGGCCGCCAAGAATGTGTCGACCTCGAAAGCGGGCACCATCCGAGCGACGACGTACGCCAGGAGGGGAACCAGGCCAAAGCAGAAAAACGACATGAACGTAACAAGGCCGTTTCGGACCGGCGACTCATCGGTTCCCACGATACCCAGCTCCTCGACCATCATCACTTCCACCCAGGTCTCCTTGTGTCGCGCAAAGATATCGACAATCGTTTGGGCGTCTTCCTGGGGCAAACCCTTGGCCGTGTAGAGCTCGACCATTTCTTTCTTTTCCCCCGCCGGGTAGTTCTCGATCTCCCAGCGTTCCCTTTGCCTTTCGGCCTTCTCGTATTCGAGTTCCGACTTCGTACTGAGGTAATCGCCGACCGCCATCGATAGCCCGTCGGCCAGCAGGTTCGCGAAGCCGAGGATGAGCACGATTCCGGCACTCAGCTCGGCGCCTGCCACGCCGGCCACTACGGCAAAGGTGGTGATGATGCCGTCGAGGCCGCCGTAGACGGCGCTTTTGAGGTACTGGCCCTCTGCCCGCTGATGCCTTTCCTCAGCCCGGCTGGAGTGGGCGGCAATGGAGGCTTTCGGATCGCGATTGCGATACGCTTCCCTCGCGCCGCCCAGGTCTCTCGATGGTGACATGTCGTCTCTCCGCTGCGTCGTCTCTGGCAGGTATCCCGCGGGCTATTTCTTCTTCCCGGCTCGAAGTCGCTCGCGAATGCTCTTGAGCCGCTCTGCCAGCTCCTTCTCATACCCTCGGTCCACCGGCCGGTAATACTCACGCTCCACGCCCAGATAGTCCTGTTCCGCCACTCCTCCTTCGCAGTCGTGAGCATACTGGTACTCCTTGCCGTGCCCCAGCCGCTTCGAACCCGAGTAATGGGTGTCGCGCAGGTGAACAGGGACGGGCAGCAGACGCCCCTCGCGAACATCCTGCCGCGCCTCGCCGATGCCGATGGTGGCAGCGTTCGACTTGGGAGCGCAGGCCAGGTAGGTCACCGCCTGGGCCAACGTGAGCTGGCACTCCGGCAGACCCACCAGCTCGCAGGCACGCGCCGCGGCCACCGCCACCACCAGCCCCTGCGGATCCGCGTTGCCAACGTCCTCGCTGGCCAGAATCACCAGCCGACGGGCGACAAATCGCACATCCTCACCCCCCTCCAGCATCCGCGCCAGCCAGTAGAGGCCCGCATCCGGATCGCTGCCACGGATACTCTTGATCAGCGCGCTGACCGTATCGTAGTGCGAATCGCCATCTCGATCGTAGGCCACGGCCTTGCGCTGGACCGATTCCTCGGCCAGATGCCGCGTGAACTCGATCGGCGACTCGTGGGACGAAAGCACTCCGATCTCCAACGCCGACAACGCCCGTCGCGCGTCCCCGTCGCTCACCTCGGCCAGAAACTGCAGTGCATCGTCGTGCATCCGCACGTCAAAGTTGCCCAGCCCGCGGTTCTTGTCTGCCAGGGCGCGGCGGATGAGGGTCGTGATGTCGTCGTTCGAGAGCGGTTCGAACTGAAACACCCGGCTGCGGCTGACCAGGGCGCTGTTGATCGTGAAGAACGGGTTCTCGGTCGTCGCCCCCACGAGAATGACAACGCCGTTTTCAACCTCCGGCAGCAGCACATCCTGCTGGGCCTTGTTGAAGCGGTGGATTTCGTCCACGAACAGCAGCGTCCGCCGAGACTCGGTGGCCAGGAAAGTATCGGCCTCCGCCAGCACCTCGCGAAGCTCCTTCACACCGCTGGTCACCGCGCTGATCTGCCGAAACCTGCTCCGGCTCTCCGTGGCCAACAACCGGGCCAACGTGGTTTTCCCGGTGCCGGGCGGGCCGTAAAACACAACGGACCCCAGCCGATCTGCCTCCAGCAGGCGTCTGAGCAGTCTGCCAGGCCCCAGGAAATGCTGTTGCCCCACAAACTCGTCCAGCCTTGCAGGTCGCATTCGAGCCGCCAGCGGCAAGGCCTGACGCCGGTTCGCATCTTCGCCGGCCTGGAAGAGAGACGGAGGGTGTTGTCTGGACATAAGAAGCCCTCACACAACGTACGAGTTTCCCACGGGCATGAATGTGATCTTGTGAGCGGCTCTTAAAAGGCGCCCCGCCACAGAATAATTATGCAATGTCGTCCACATGGGCCGTGTGTGCAACCTGTCAGGCGCGCTGCAATCCTGCTTTGCGTAACGGAAGATTCTGCCTGACGATCCATTCTACCCAAAGCCGGGCCTTCTGTCAGACGGACGGGTGGCGATCGATGGTATCCAACTCATCGTCTGCGGGTTGTACGGATGGCCAGACTCAAGATTCGATGTCTCCACGGCAATTGCTGTGAGTTTCCTGGTACGCTTTTCCGATAAACGCATACAGTTGGGGGGAGAGCAGGATCGTTGCAGGGCGGCAAACGCCGTCCTCTGGTGGGGTTTAGCAACCGTCGTTCCGGACTCCTGCGATGCGATCAGACTGTCTCAGCGGTGTCGTTCTCTTGCTCTTGCTGGTAGTTGGGGCCTCCCTTTCACCAGATTGGCAATCCTGGCCCTGGATTGCCGTTGGATGCTTCCTCATGGTCGTCGCCTCGTCAGTCACGGGCACGATTCTGCTGCTGAACCGCCGTCTGCGCGAAAGCGAATCTTTGCGGCAAGAGGCGGAAAAATTCGCCGCCAGCGGCCGGTTGGCCGCCTGTGTGGCCCATGAAATCAACAATCCCCTGGGCGGCATCGTCAATTGTCTCCACCTCGTCAAGGCCACCTTGAAGCCGGATCATCCTGCCCGACGGTATCTCGCGGCCGCCGAAAAAGAGACCACAAGAATCATCCATATCGTGCGGCAGGTATTGATGATTCATCGGTCCCAACCCGAAAAAGCCCGCATTCTTCACGTCGATGCGGTGATCGACGACGTGGTGTTGATGTTGCAGCCCCTCACCCGTGAGCGAAACGTACGAATCGAATTGCGGGGCCCTGATCGGAAGGGGCCGATCCTGCTGCCCGAGGAGTCGTTGCGCCAGGTGTTGTTCAATCTGCTCACAAACGCCATCGAGGCTTCCTCGGCCGGCGACACGGTTCACGTTGAGGTATCGCAATCCGACTCGTTTGTGGAGATCGCCGTGTCCGACAGCGGCAAGGGTATTCCCGCCGAGATCATGGATCGAGTTCTCGAGCCCTTTTTCACAACGAAGATCGATTCTGGCGCGAAGTTGGGCCTGGGACTTCCCATCTCATGGCGAATTGTACAATCACTCGGGGGCACCCTGAAATTCGACTCGTGGCCCGGCCGAGGAACACGCTGCCTTCTTCATATCCCGTTCTCCACAATTGCCAGGTCCGACACCAGACCTCGCGACGAACGAACGGCAAGGACGCATCTCCGCCTACCGGCGGGGCGCCGCGCAGAGACACACCTTGATCCACGAATCCGCGGGACAGGAGTAAACCATGGTTGAGACTGCGTCGATTCTGATTGCCGACGATGAACAGGTCTTTCGCGAGACCACTGCCGATCTTCTGCGTCTGCGAGACTATCGCTGCGACTGCGTTGCCGAGTCGGAATCGGTCCTCTCGGCGCTCAAAGATCAGCCTTTCGACCTGGTCGTGGCAGACATTCGAATGCCCGGCAATTCCGGGCTGCAACTGGTCGAAAAGATCCACCGCGAGTATCCGGGATTGCCTGTGATTCTGGTTACCGGCGCCCCTTCTCTCGATTCAGCGATTCGCTCGATCGAGCTCCCGGTGGTGGCCTATCTGACCAAGCCTCTGAACCTGGAATCGTTCTATGAGCATGTGGACCGGTGCATTGCCCGATCGACAACGCGGCGTCTGCTGCACGACGTCCAGCAGAAGATCCTGGCCTGTGCCCGGGAGCTGGAAATGCTGGAGACCGAAATGTCGGACATGACGCAGAATTCCGTGAAAAGGGAGACCGCCGAAACCGTGACCGGCGCCGTTCGGTTGCTGCTGGAAACGCTCAGATCCCTCGAACCCGTCTGGCGCCGCTACGCAAGCGACGGAGAGGTCGCCAGCGTGCAGGCAATGGTGACGTCGCCCCGTGAACTTGCGTTCCAGGAGGCTGTCGAGTACGGCGTGCTGGTTCTCGAACGGACCCGCAAGTCGTTCAAATCAAAGGAACTCGGTGAGCTGCGCCAGCGGTTGCGGCGCCTGCTCGACGAATCGCATGCGTAAGTCACCCCCATATTTTCATGGGGGGTAATTGACATCGATAAAACGTGAGCTACGGTTGGGAGGAAACATCCCGGTCCGGAAGGATCGTGGGATGGAAGCCCCCGGAAAGTTGCCGCGGGGCGCCTGGTTGGGCGAGGCAAACGAATCGCCCATTGAAGGCACAATCGAGACAATACCCGCCTCCGTATCGAGCGCGAGTTGTCCCGATTGTGCCTTTTTTTGTCGACTTTCATCCGTTGTTTACCGAGGCGCAAAAAGGGGGACCCCCATGTTGAAACTGAGTTTCAAAGCCAAAGTTTTCGCGTTGAGCGGGATGGGAATCGTTGTCACCGGTCTGATACTCTTCGGGGCAGTCTGCATCCAGCGGCAGCAGCTCCATCAACGAGTAACGGCCGAACTCACCGCGCAAGGGCGCGAGGAATGCGGTAAGATCGCAGCATCGGTCTACCTCATGCTCCGCACAAATCATGGCAGACTCCAGAAAGAGGTGCAACAGAGTCTCAACGTGGCCGAGAACGTGCTCCACGAACACGGACGCGTCACCTTGGACAGCGAGGCCATTTCCTGGAACGCCGTCAACCAGCTCACCCATCAAGCCTGCAAAGTCCAGCTCCCCAGGATGCAGTTCGGCTCGCAGTGGCTCGGCCAGAACGCGAATGCCGATGTGCCGTCGCCGATCGTCGATGAAGTGGAGAAGCTCGTCGGAGGCACCTGCACCGTCTTTCAGCGAATGAACGAGGCGGGCGACATGCTCCGGGTCTGCACGAACGTGAAGAAGCAGGATGGAACTCGGGCCATTGGAACCTACATTCCCGCAATCGATCCGGATGGCTCGCCGAATGATGTCGTAGCCACCGTGCTCAAGGGCCAGACTTTCGTCGGGCGGGCGTTGGTCGTCGACCAGTGGTGCGTCGCTGCCTATCGGCCGATCTGCGATGAAACGAACAAGGTGATCGGAGTCCTGTACTTCGGGATCCCACAAGAGGACGTGCCCGAGCTGCGCCAGGGAATCATGGACATGGTGGTGGGCACGACGGGATATGTCTTCGTTCTCGGCGGGAGTGGCGATGAAAGAGGGAAGTACGTTATTTCCCAGGGCGGCAAACGCGATGGAGAGAATATCTATGATACCAAAGATGCCGACAATAAACCGTTCATCCGGGAAGCCATCGCAAAAGCCCTCGGAACACAGAACGGCCAGGTTGAGTATCACCGATACAGTTGGCGCAATTCTCCGGACGAACCGGCGAGATGGAAGACGACGGCCCTCACCTACTTCGAACCCTGGGACTGGGTGATCTGTGCCGGTACCTACGACGACGATTATCAGGAAGCCGCCCAGCGGGTCAGCGTCGCGCTGAACCAGTTGCTGGTCTGGGTCGCCGTCGGATCCGCCCTGGC
Source organism: uncultured Planctomycetaceae bacterium (assembly GCA_964429355.1). GTDB lineage: Bacteria > Planctomycetota > Planctomycetia > Pirellulales > Thermoguttaceae > JAAYAY01. The sequence goes on from CAYSCH010000018.1 coordinate 7,676, forward strand.
TCTCCTCCTCTGCGGCGGCGTGGCGCTCGTGTGCACCCATCGCATTGCCAGGCCGATCGTGAGCGCCATGACCCTGATGGAACGCGTGGCCGGCGGCGACTATTCGCAACGCCTCGATGTCTCCGGGACCGATGAAATCGCCCGCCTCGCGAAGGCCATCAATACGGCCGTCGAAGCGAGTGACCAGGCGATGCACGAGATAAAGGACGCGGCAACCCGCGAACAGCAGGCTCAGGAGGAACGAATCGCCGCGGAACGCCACCAGGCAGAAGTGGAACGTCGCCGCCAGGAAGAACAGGCCCAACTTGAACAGGCAAGGCAGGCCGAACAGCAGCGACTCGAGAAAGAACAAGCCGATCGGGAGCGGCAACAAGCCGAACTCGAACGCCAGGCCGCCGATACCCTGCGCGGCAAGGTAGACAACCTGCTCGAAGTCGTTCGGGCTGCCGCATCAGGCGATCTCACCCGGAAAATCGTGGTCGAAGGAGAGGACCCTGTCGATGAATTGGCCGGAGCTATCCAAACGATGCTCACAGACTTGTCGGCTATCATTGCCCAGGTTACCGAGACTGCCAGCCAGTTCAACGAGGGCGCTCGCGTGATCGCCGAAAGCTCTCAGACCCTTGCCATTGGAGCGCAGCAACAAACGGCCACCGTGGAAGAGGTCAACGCCTCCGTCGAGGAGTTGACGGCCTCTATCGACAGCGTGAGCAACAACGCCCGCGATGCCGACCGTGCGGCCAAAAAGACAAACGAACTGGCGGAACGTGGCAGTTCCGCAGTCGAGCAGTCGATGCAGGCCATGGAACTCATCAAAACCAGTTCGAACCAGATCGCCGAAATCATCCAGGTGATCTCGGAAATCGCCAGCCAGACCAATCTCCTGGCCCTCAACGCGGCCATCGAGGCCGCACGAGCCGGCGAGCATGGCATGGGGTTCGCCGTGGTGGCCGACGAGGTCCGCAAACTCGCAGAACGATCCAACCGGGCCGCCGGCGAGATCACGTCACTGATCAAGGAGTCCAGCGGTCGGGTCCAGGAGGGGGCACAGTTGAGCCACGACGCCGGGGAAGCACTCAAGGAGATCCTCGGCGGCGTTGAGGAAACCGTGGCGAAAATCTCCGTGATTGCCGACGCAACCGTGGAGCAGTCGGGAAACGCCAAACAGGTGGCCGACGCGATCCGCGGTATTTCCCAGGTTACCGAACAGGCAGCCTCGGGCAGCGAAGAACTGGCCTCGTCGAGCGAACAGCTCGGAGCCCAGGCCAGCGGCCTGCGTGAACTGGTCAAACGATTCAGGGTATAGTCAGACAGTAGCACTTCCGAAGGTGGACTAGACACCCAGAAAGGAGATCTCCCGGCCAGCCCTTTCCAGGCAGACCTTCTTCTTCTTCGCCCGCGACGGACGGGCGATCCAACAATACTCCCAATCCCGTTTCCGCAGCCTCGCTGAGCCCAATTTCTCACGCGAGGCTGCGGAATTCTTTGGAGCCGGCAACAGGTGGCTGTCACTTTCCTCCTGGAATCACGCAATCTCACTCAGTTAGCTCGCGCCGGCCCATCGACTTATGGACGTAGCCCTCCCGGCAGGGTATCTTCGTGAGTCAGTGGGCCTCCGTCCGCACCTGCTTGGCAGGTCGGGCTGTTGCGCCGCACAGGCAGGTTTGTCAGGCACAGTCGGCACAGTCTGGCCTGCGTGGAATGGTTGCCAGGGAGAAGACGTTGGACCTCGGCCTCAGAGACAAGACCGTGCTGGTCACCGGCGGATATCGCGGGCTCGGCAAAGCCATCTGCCGTAGTCTGGCCGGAGAGGGGGCCAAGGTCGCGATCAACCACCGCCGCAGCCCCAAGGAAACGGACGACCTGGTCCGGCAGTTGGCCACGGAGTTCGGCGTTGCGGCGGCACCGATCGTGGGCGACGTCAGCAACGAACACGACGTGGCGGCCATGTTCGACCAGGCCGAAGAGAGGCTCGGCCCTGTCGACGCCCTTGTCAACAATGCGGCCTACTGCCCAGTCGGTGCAACTGTCGACCTGAGCGTGGAAGAATACCAGCGAGCCCTCAACGTCAACATGACCGGTACCTTTTTGTGCAGCAGGGAGATGGTGCGTCGCTTGCTTGCCGCCGGGCGCCGCGGCAAGATCGTCAACATCTCGTCCCAGGCGGCGTTCCGCGGCAGCCAGTCGGGCAAGACGGCCTACGACTCGAGCAAGGCCGGGATCATCGGCCTGACCATCTCCCTCGGCCTGGAAATGGCCAGGCACGGCATCCACGTCAATTGCGTCGCCCCGGGGTTGATGTACACCGAAATGCTCGCCGAGGCCATCGACGCCGATCCAGACAAATTCAACCGCCGCGTCCCCTTGGGCCGGATCGGGCAAACCAAGGAGATCGCCGATGTGGCCGTCTTCCTTTGTTCCGAGCGTGCAAGTTACATGACCGGGGCAACCGTGGACGTGAGCGGTGGGTTGGCCATGCACTAGAGAACCGGACCGCGTCACTGAAGTGGAAGAACTTTGGAGGTCAGGAAAAAGCAGCCGATGCGGCCGGACTTTACAGATCAGTAGAAAACCCATCCGAAGTCGCCAGGATTTGTCAGCCCAGGGAGAGGCCAAATCCTGGCGAATTCGGCTACCTCGTTATTTCGAACACCCACGAACCACTGAACCACAAACCCCAGGAAGTTTGCCATGACGACTGAAACCTTCACGATGGGCAACCGCATCAAGCTCAGCGGCATGATGTTCCTCCAGTACATGCTGCTGCCGGTTTGGTTCCTTCCCCTGGCCAAGTACCTGGGAACTCTGGAAATGAGCCCGGGCCAAATGGCCTGGATCATGAGCTCCATGGCGTTGGGATGCCTGACCTCGCCGTTGGTCGGAATGGTTGCCGACCGCCATTTTGCCTCGGAACGCGTGCTTGCCGCCCTGAACCTGGCCGTTGCCGTGCTGTTGGTGATCGCCGCCCAAGTGTCCAGTCCCCTTCCGGTTTTCATCCTGCTCCTGGCAGTCATGCTCTGCTACATGCCCACCTGGGGCCTGACCAGTGCCATTGCCATGGGGCACAGCCCCTCGGAGCAGTTTCCGCAGATTCGCGTCTTCGGCTCGATCGGCTGGGTCGCTTCCGGCGTGTTCAGCCTGGTTGCCAGTTACGGCTTCAACATGGCGATCGACGGCACCGCGATCACCTTGTACTGTGGAGCGGTCACGTCGCTGGTGGCTGCCATCTTCGCCCTTACACTCCCCCATACGCCCCCCCCGGCCAAAGGCCAGCCGGCCTCGATCCTCGACGCGCTTGGGTTGCGGTCCCTCGTCCTGATGAAGGATTTCCAGTTTGCGGTCTTCATGATCTGCTACTTCCTGATCATGATCCCCTTCTCGATCTACTGGTCGTTCTTCTCCCTCTTCCTCGAGGACAAGAAGTTCGAGTTCATTACGATCACAATGAACTGGGGCCAGGTGGCTGAAATGATCTTCATGCTCGCCGTCCCGCTCGCAATTACCCGCGTCGGCTTGAAATGGGCCATGACGATCGGCCTGGCTATGCTCGTGGTTCGTTACGCCTCGCTCCTCCTGGGCGAGATGATGGGAATCCAGTCCTTGTACTTTGTGGCCATTCTCGTCCACGGGTTGATCTTCGGGTTCTTCTACGTCGGCGCCCAGATCTATGTCGATCGCAAGGCCCCCAAGGAGCTGAAAGCACAGGCTCAAGGCTTCCTGTTCCTTGCCGGCTTCGGGCTCGGACTCCTCGTGGGCAATTATCTCAATGGCAAACTGCTCGAACACTACACGACCGTCAGCGCCACGGGTGTCAAGATCTACGACTGGCAGCCGATCTGGTTGATCACCACCGCCTGCTCCGTTGTGCTGCTGCTCGTCTTCATGGCCATCTTCCACGACGATCCCAAGGTGGAGAGCGAAGCCGCAACGGAAGCAGCTCCCGCCGCATAGTTGCCCAATCGCAGAATCCTCACGTGCCCAGGTCCACCTCTGGGCATGCGAGGATTTGGTTGGTGGGTCCAGCACAGCGATGGGTGCAGCAAACGCCGGGTGCGTCTCGACTCGATGCGCCATGAACGTGCATTTGCCGCACCTTTCGCGATGCCCTGAGCCTGCCACACCCCGGTCACCTCCAGGCCCGCCGCAGGTCCGTTCCAGCTCTCCTTCACTCTTCCCACTTTTGCCCCATGCCCCAATTCCTTCTCGGCATCGATAACGGCTGCACCATGGCGAAGGCCGCCTTGTTCACCGCCGACGGCCGTGAAGTAGCCGTTGCGTCGCGCAGAAGCGACATGCTCGTCACTCAGCCCGGCTGGGCCGAGTTCGACATGCACCGCATCTGGACCTGCGCCGCCGAAGCCGTCCGCGACGTGATCCGCCAGTCGGGCGTCGATCCCGGCCAGATCGCCTGCGTTGCCTGCACCGGCCACGGTAACGGGCTCTACCTTGTCGATGCCGGCGGCAACCCCGTCCGAAACGCGATCGGCTCGGCCGATTCCAGGGCGCGCCGCTACATCGACCAGTGGGCCAAGGAAGACGTGCTCTCCCGAATCCGGCCCAAAACGATGCAGGCCATCTGGCCTGCCCAGCCCAATGCCCTGCTCCGCTGGCTGGCCGACCACGAGCCCGACTCGATCCGCCGCGCCCGTTGGATCCTCATGTGCAAGGATTTCGTCCGCACCCAATTGACGGGCGAAATCTACATGGAACGGACCGATATGTCGGGGACCAGCCTGCTCGACGTCGGCACCGGCCAGTACGACGACGAAGTGCTCGAGGCCTGGGGCCTGGCGAACATCCGGCACATGCTCCCCCCCCTGCGAAACTCGGCCGACCTCTGCGGCAAGGTGACCGCCGCGGCCGCCGCAGCCACCGGCCTGGCCGAAGGAACCCCTGTGGCCGGCGGGCTGTTCGATATCGACGCCTGCGGCCTCGCTTCGGGTATGGTCGATGAGCAGACCCTCACCATGATCGCCGGCACCTGGGGCAACAATGAGTACGTCGCCCGCCAGCCGGTCGTCAGCAGCGACGTTTTTATGACGAGCTGTTACAGCATTCCTGGCTACTACCTGGTCCTCGAAGGTAGCGCCACCTCGGCCAATAACCTGGACTGGTTCGTGGGCCAGTTCTTTCAGGCCGAACAGGCCCTCGCCGCCTCCGAGGGTCGCAGCGTATACGATGTCTGCAACGATCTCGTTGCCGGCGCCCGGCCGCAGGATTCGGGCATCATCTTTCTCCCGTTCCTCTACAGTTCCAACGTGAGCCTCGACGGCAAGGCCTGCTTCTTCGGCCTTGACGGTTGGCAGACCCGAGGTCACCTGTTGCGGGCCGTCTACGAGGGCATCGTGTTTTCCCACAAATGGCATGTCGACCGCCTGTTCCAGTTCCGCTCGGTCCCGGCGAGCATCCGCCTCACCGGCGGCGTCGCGCGCAGCGAAGTCTGGACACAGATGTTTGCCGACGTTTTCCAGATCCCGGTCGAAGTGCCCATGGGCACGGAACTCGGCGCCCTGGGCGCCGCCATCTGTGCCGCCGTTGCTGCCGGCATCCACCCCAGCTACGAACAGGCTTGCGCGGCCATGGTCCGCTTTGCCCGCACCCACAGACCCAATCCAGCTCTGGCCGATTGCTATCGGGCAAAATACGATCGCTATCTGAAGATGCTTGCGGTCCTGCAGCCCGTCTGGTCCGAGATGGCCTGGAAGGCACCGTAGCTCAGACTCTCGTCACCTCGCACATCGCGAGCTGGTGAGTGTGCCACTTCACCAGGAGGAGCGGCAGGATTCCAAACAGGCCAAAACTGCAATCGATCAGTTGCCAGGAGAAGGGTATCCCCCGCAAATTGCCGAAAAACAACGCCGTCGGAATGACGGCGACACAAGCGATCATCCCAAATGTGACCACCCAGCTATTTCGTACCGGGTCCAGCCAGGGCCCGATGAAGGCCACGGCGATGATCACGTGCGCAAAGGCCAGCCAGTCCGTCCCGTAGGCCAGGAACGGATAGTCTGCTTCTGCCGCATGGAGACCTTCACGAACGTGAGCGATCCAGTAGCGCATGCCCGTAAACTGCTCGGGGACATCGCTGTCGGAGATCATCATCGCACGGGCGAGCCAGTCCACCTCCTGGCGGACCGGAATTGCCGTCAGGCCGCTCACAACCAGGCAGAACATGAAGAATGCCAATATCAGGCGTATGCGGCGAAGAAGCTTGCGAGAGCGGTCGTGCACGGTGTTTCTCCTTGTCTTGCGACCGGAATGGCCTTTCCACCCGGTATACGTCGCCCAACAGCTATTCGACCACTCGCACAGATTCTTGGCGCACCCAAACCTGGGACAGAATACCGAACCTGTACGAGTGGGCCGACAAGCATTGCTGGATCGCGGCCAGAAGAATGAGCTCGAGGCCATTCCTACCGCCGGTGGCTCTTCGCTTCCTGATTGAGATGCTCCGCGATCCACTTCTCCAGCTCGTTCCAGTCGACCGGCGGAATCTTGGAAAGATCGGGACGCAGGTTGACTGCGCCTTTGATGAAAATGTGCTGGATCTCGTCGGCCGTCTTGTCCGTGTTCCAGTGTATGAGAACCCGCACGCACTTCTGAAGAGAGTCGGGTACCCCCAATTCATGGGTGCACATGAGCGCCACATTCAGCCAATTCAGTTGACGGGCGGCCAAGGCCGGAAACTCGGCGTCGAGATCGGGGGTTGTGCTGAAGATCGCGCTGGCGACGTCCTGGGCTTCGATTCCGTTTCTGCGGATCAAGAGCGCGAGCAACTCGCGGGTTGCCTTGAGAATGTCGTGACTGGTGTTGGCATCGGCCGTCGTCGCCCCGCGAACTCCACGGCACGGCATATCAGAATCCCCGAACAAGAGATGACAAGGAGAGGGTCTTCAGCGAAATGCTAGTGTAACCCGGAATCGCCCGGCCTTCCACCGCCCCTGCTCCCCAGGCGACTCTCCCCGGCGCCAACCCGGCGGAAACGGCCTCGGACGAGCGACCCCCATTCGCCAAGACAAGTCGGCAGGACGGCTCTCCTCTGCGAAAAAAGGCCCATTGTCCCCCACGCAGGAGGATCAATGGGCCTGATCGTCGCCCAGTACGGATCATTCAGCCAGACACGAGCCAGTTGCGTAACTGCCGGCAGGAGAGACGCTGCTTTTTCTGCGCCTCGGAGAAACTCTATATTCTGGCGGTGCGTTCGATGAATCCCGCTCCATGGCGCAATCGAAACACTCCACCACGCCTATCGCTACGCTCTGTTCGTGCCGGCCGAGTCACCCGGACTAATTGGCATGGACTGTGATCCTCCGCGGCTTGGCGGACTGCACCTTGGGAAGGTGGACCGTCAGGACGCCGTCGGCAAATTTGGCGGAGATCTGGACCGTATCCACCACCTCACCGACGCGGAACGTTCGACGGTAGTCGCCCACACCGTACTGGTGAACCAGGTACTCGGTCCCCGGCTCCTGGCGCGGCTCGACTTTGGCCTCGATCGTCAACTCGCCGTCGCTGTAATCGACTGCAATCGAGTCGGGCGAGGCGCCCGGCAGATCGGCCAGCAGCACGATCTCTTCATCTCTTTCGAGAATGTCGACTTTCGGTTCGTAATAGCACTTCGGCTGATCCGACTCCGACGCATGAGCCTGCGGATTGGCTGTGCAACAACTGTGGGACATGGCGATTATCTCCTTGCTGGAATGTGCGATTCTTCTTCAGGATCCTCAGCTCCGGGCCTTCACCTCGATTTTGCGACCTCGGGCGGCCTCTGCTTTCGGCAACGTCACCGTGAGCACGCCGTGGACCAGGTCCGCCTCGACACGCTCAGCGTCAATGGCCGCAGGCAACCGCAACGCGCGGGCCAACGGGCCCTGGGCTCGTTCACGTCGCAAGTAGGCCACTCCATCCGATTCCGCCTCCGGACGGTTGACGGAAATGGTCAATTCGTCGTTGACCACGGAAACGTCAAGCTGATCGGCGGTAACGCCAGGAATCTCCATCTCCACCTTCCAGGCGTCGTCGTTTTCCCAGACGTTCGCGGGGGGCGAAGAGCCCCTTCGAGGTCCTGTGTGCGCCTCCCCAAACAAGGTGGAAAGGAGCCGGTTCATCTCTCGGTCGATTCGGTTGGTATAGGCCGGGTTCATACATTGAAAGACCATAGGAGTCCTCCTGCGGGTGTCTTGGCTTCTCTTGGGCAGTTTTTCGGTCCACCATTCTCGTCTGACGGGCAATGCCCGTTGGATTTTGTCCGACTCTTGTCGAACACCGCTCCGACATGTGCAAACGCGATGCCAATCAAAAAACTTCGATCGTTAGTTATTGAATCATAATAAGTTACGATATACAGTCCGATTCGAGCCACTTCAGAGACTGCCATATCGGCATGCTCGACAAAGCTTTGATCTCCCCTCTGTAGATGTATCTACTACCAGTTGGTGCCAAAATGGCATACTCTCTTGAAGGCTTCACCCGATGAAGAGATGGGTTGGAACCCAACTTTGGCGCCTTGGAAAGAGAAGACTTGCCCACTACGGGCATCTGCCGTTGTTGAACTTTGTCGAGCACACTATACTAAACGGCTTAAACTCACGAATACCTAGCCTAGTTTGCGCATGTTGGGCAGCTTGCGCAACGCGTCGAGCGGAGCCGTCTTCCGGTCGTTTTGCACCGTCGTTTTGTTCCGAAAGGTTTTGTTACCCTGGCCTCACGGACCGTGGCGTGGACATATCATGCGTTTTTCGTTGATTGATCGAATCGACGCATTGGAACCTGGCAAGCGAATTGCTGCGGTCAAATCGCTGTCGATGGCCGAAGAGTATTTGGCCGACCATTTCCCTGGGTTTCCCGTCATGCCCGGCGTGCTGATGTTGGAGGCCATGACGCAGGCCGGTGCGTGGCTCGTGCGAGCGACGGAAGATTTTGCCCATAGCATGGTCGTTCTGCAGGAGGCGCGGAACGTGAAGTATGGACAATTCGTTCAGCCCGGGCAGACCCTTGAGGTTTCGGCCGAGATAATTGATCACGGAGAAAAGGAGACAAAGCTGAAGGCTCAGGGGCAGATGGACGGCCAAGTCACGCTCCGGGGGCAACTGATACTACGCCGCTACAACTTGGCGGAAGAGTCGCCTCAAATGGCGGCGATCGACGTATCGCTGGTTGGGGAGTTGAGATCGCAACTGGCGCTGCTTTGTCGCGATCGGATTGGCTCTCAGGCGGCCAACCCGGCGCACTGAGCAGAAGACGATACCTGGCGGCTCCGGAGCCCCTTTTTGCCGGTTCCCTGCCGAGACGCAACCAGTTGCGTCGCTGGTATCTTCACCGCCGCCCGGGCGGCGTGCTTGCTGTTCCATGCAAGCTCTTCAGGTCACCTAGGAAAGTGGAGTCGTGATGCAACTGGACGGAAAAATCGCGTTGATCACCGGCGGCAGCCGAGGCATTGGGCGAGCTTGCGTGATCGAATTGGCTCGCGGGGGCGCGGACGTGACGTTCGTGTACCACAGCAACTCCCAGGCCGCCGACGATCTCGTCGCCGAGCTGACAGGCCAGGGGCTGAAGGTTCAGGCCGAGCAGGCCGACGTTCGTGACGGCGCACGGGCCCAACAGATCGTCGACGCGATCGTCGCCCGGCACGAACGGATCGACATCCTCGTGAATTCCGCGGGGATTGTCAGCGACGGATTGCTCGGCTCCATGCTCCCCGATCAGTGGTCCAACGTGATCGACACGAACCTGACGGGCGCCTTCAACTACTGCCGGGCCGTGACTCAGCAGATGATGTACCAGCGCAGCGGCAGCGTCGTCAACCTGTCGAGCACCGCGGCCGAGTTCGCTTCGCGGGGCCAGGTGAACTATGCGGCCAGCAAGGGCGGCATTAATGGCCTGACCAAAGGGATGGCCAAAGAGCTGGCCCCGAGAAAGATTCGCGTCAATGCGGTCGCCCCGGGAATGATCGAAACCGACATGAGCGCGGCCATCCGCAATCTGGCCGGCGATCAGATCAAGAAGGCCATTCCTATGAAGCGAATCGGCCAGCCGGAAGAGATCGCCCGAGTGGTGGCCTTTTTGGCCAGTGACGATGCAAGCTACGTGACCGGCCAGGTCCTCCTCGTGGACGGCGGCCTGAGCCTAGGCACCTACTAGAGACATCAGCCGGATTACGGAGGGCGGGCGTTCTCGTCCCTGAGAATCTCCCCCTCTCGCGTCAGGGTCTCTTCGTTGTTGAAAAGTTGTCACAAAATGCCGAGTTTCCACGGGCAGTAGTGTCCGCAAACCGTCGTTTTGTTGACGCCTCGAAAGCTCTACCGGGCTGCCGAGGCGGCTCCCGATTACGTTAGAACACTGTTTTTGCTGGAGATCATGCACATGCCGACGAAAGACGAAGTTTTCGAAAAAGTACAGGAAGCCCTGGTCGAGGCCCTTGGCGTCGACGACGACGAGGTGACTGCGGAAGCCACGTTGGTTGGCGACCTGGGCGCCGAATCGATCGACTTCCTCGATATCGTCTTCCGGTTGGAAAAAGCCTTCGACATCAAGATTCCCCGCGGCGAACTGTTCCCCGAGGACGTCTGGACCAACGCCGATTACGTCCACGACGGAAAGGTCACCGAGTCGGGGCTCGAGGAATTGCGACGCCGCATGCCCTTTGCGAATCTGGATGAATTCGCCAAGAACCCGGTCGTCCAGGAATTCGGCAATCTCCTCACGGTGGCCGACATGTGCCGGTTCGTCGAAGGAAAAGTCCAGGTCACGGAGTGACCGCCGTCGGGGCGGACTGTCGTGTCGTGGCGAATGTCCCGTCGAAACGGAACTACCCGGCCTTCGGTATCTGCTCTCTGGCGGAAGGACCAATCATGCGATGGTACTGGATCGACAAGTTTCTCGAGTTCGAGAGTGGCCGCCGGGCCAGGTCCGTGAAAAATGTCACGCTGGCCGAGGATCACTTGCACGACCATTTCCCCGGATATCCCCTCATGCCCAATTCCCTGGTGATCGAGGGGGTGGCGCAAACGGGCGGCCTCCTCGTGTGCGAATCCACCGGCTTCCGTGAGAAGGTCGTGCTCGCCAAATTATCCAAGGCCAGGTTCTACAGCGACGCGAGGCCCGGCGACACGCTGATCTACACGGTGGTCGTCGACGATATTCGCAAGGACGGCGCGGTGGTTACCGCCACAAGCCACAAGAACAACGAGCTGCACGCGGAAATGAACATCTTCTTCGCCCACCTGGACGAAGCCTATCAGGATAAGCACCTTTTCGAACCGGGCGACCTCCTGAAGATGATGCGCGTCTTGCGGGCCTACGAGGTAGGGATCGGTCCTGACGGCCGCCCCCTGCGCGCGCCCGAAGAAAACGCGTCGGCGGTGCCAGCCAATTCGGGAGGCCAATCATGAGAAGGCGAGTCGTCGTTACCGGAATCGGGTGGGTCAATCCCCTGGGCACCGACATCGAAACCGTCTGGCAACGCCTCCTCGCCGGGCAATCGGGCGTGGGACGGATCACCCGTTTCGATGCCAGCAACTTCCCCACCAAGATTGCCGCCGAAGTACGCGATTGGGACCTCTCCGAGGTCGGCGAGAATCCGGACGACTGGCGGCATCAAGGTCTGCACACCCGGTTCGCCGTCGGCGCTGGCAAGAAAGCCTTCGCCGACTCGGGCTTAACCGATGCCTCCCTCGATCCCGCTCGATTCGGCGTCTACACCGGCAGCGGCGAAGGCCAGCAGGACTTCCTCCGCTTCACCGAAATGATGGTTGCGGCCCTGAACGATAAGTCGCTCGATGTGGTCAAGTTCACCAAAAAAGGCCTGGAGATCCTCAATCCCATCTGCGAACTGGAACAGGAGCCGAACATGCCCGCCGCCCACCTCGCCGGCATGTTCAACGCCCAGGGGCCGAATGTCAACTGCCTGACCGCCTGCGCCGCCAGCAGCCAGGCCATCGGCGAGGCCCTCGAGATCATCCGCCGCAACGAGGCCGACCTGATGCTCGCCGGCGGCACGCACACCATGATCCATCCCTTCGGCGTCACCGGTTTCAATCTGCTCACCGCATTGAGCACCAATAACGACAATCCCCAGGGAGCATCGCGCCCCTTCGATCGCAATCGCGATGGATTCGTGCTCGGTGAAGGGGCCAGCATGCTCATTCTCGAAGAACTCGAGCACGCCAAGGCCCGGGGTGCAAAGATCTACGGCGAAATCGTCGGTTACGGGTCCACTGCCGATGCGTTCCGTATTACCGATACCCATCCGGAAGGCCGCGGCGGCATCAGTTGCATGAAGATGGCCATCGCCGATGCCGGCCTCAACCCCGACCAGATCGATTACATCAACGCCCACGGCACGAGCACCACGGTCAACGACAAGGTGGAGACCCTGGCCATTCGGCAGGTATTCGGCGACTACGCCGACAAGCTTCCCGTTTCGAGCACCAAGAGCATGATGGGGCATCTGATCGCGGCCGCCGGGGCGACCGAGCTGATCGTCTGCCTGCTGACCCTTCGCGACAACGTGGTTCCGCCCACCACAAACTACGAGACCCCCGACCCCGAATGCGATCTGGACTACGTCCCGAACACCGCCCGCGAGCATAAGTGCGAGAACGTGCTCTCCAATAGCTTCGGATTCGGCGGCCAGAATATCACGCTCATTGCCCAGCGCTTCACGGGCTAGTGAATGTTGGGGTTCGCGTTTTCGTGGTCGGGGTAGCTGAAGTCGCCAGACTTTGGCCTCAACCGACGACCGCCCCTCCGCGTCCGGTTCTATGGAACTCGCCCCGCCCATTTCGTCCGCCCGCCGCGAATTCACCAACGAGGCTCTGCCTTCACCTTCGTCGCACGAACCTGGCTCCCTTCGTGGACCGTCAGGGTCGACCCGATCGACAGGATCGTTTCGTCTCAGTCTTCAGCCCCCCCGATTCCGGCCGGCTTTCGCCGGTTACGGCGACTCTGCGGCAATCGAAAAGGATCCGGCTTACGGGGGAGTCTGATTTCTCGGCTGTGCTTGGCGATGGCGGGAAATGGCCTTGCGGATCCGGCTGTAGCTATAGGGTAAAAATGCCTGTCCGACGCCCTCCGGTTCTTCTGGATTTTTTCTCAAGTCCCATCTCGTTGAGCCATCGGAGTTTGGCAATAAGCAAACACCCCAGAAGCCTGTTTTCTTGGAAATATTTCTTTGACTTGCGGGCGGCATCGTGTATATCTAAGTGGCCGCAGCGTGAGTCCCAACGTTTCGAAGAAATCGGTTTGCGATTGCTTTCGAAGACTTCCTCCCGCCGGGCCAAAGATTCACCAGCAATGGGAGCACCGCCTGGGAGTTCCTCTCAAGCGGTGCTTCAACCGAACACTGATCGGTGCGGCGCTCAGCCGCTCCTTTTCGAGGAAAACTCTCATCTCGTTCCTCTCAGTTTTACACAAGGATGAACTAATGAGGTATGCCGGTTCGGCTCCCATCCAGGGGGCGTAGGCTTGATCGGTCGGCGGGCCGATGGCAGACGCCCCAAATTGCGGGAGCGGAGAGATGCGCCCCTTCGCCCCCTTCGATCAACTTGCCTCAACGAGCAGCCTTTTCGCGGGAGCCGTCAAGGTTCCGCCGTGGTGTTCCCCAGGGAGTGCCGCGAGTTGTTGGTTGAGCGATCCTTGTCGGCCGTTTCCCTGAATCAACCTTGTCATTTCGGGAGGCTTACCTAGCGACGCTACGACGGTTCGAATCGCTCGGCGTCAGGGAACGCGGGTTTTGTGCGTCACAGTCCGTTGGGCTCCACGCCGGCAGGCGGGACCTGCTCCGGCGATGACGCGGTGCCCCTTTCCCTTTCGTCGACCATCAAGCGGCCCGAGTGCCGGCGCCCGACGCGACGTCCTGCTGCAGGCGAGAATGGCCATCCAGTCACCCCGCTCTCCGCCGAATTCAACACCCGGGACACCACCCCCGTGGACGCGGCATACTGCCGTTAACCTGTTGAGCGGCCGAGAGTTAGCGGTGCTTGGCCCCGCCCGATTGAGCGTGCCTTAAGTACGCAGTCCCGTCGCAGACGACACCCGAGCCCGTGGCAAAGGAAGCGAAAAATCGCCTTGCCATCACCGGTGGCTAAGGTACAATGGCATTAGTGACAGGCGAGCAGTCCGAGGCGAGTACGTCGGCATTGCCGTCTCTCCTAGTTCCGAATGGTCAGGAGTTGTGAACCATGTTCCACACCATTCGTTCTGTATGGGCATTCGCCCGGCTGCGCAGAACCGCACGCTCTGCACCCGTGATTCGGGGCGCGTGACCGGTGGTCATGCGTCCCCAAGGACGCGGTGTCGCCTCCCCCGGCATCCCCCGTCCAACTGGCGGTTCTCGCCGAAGATCGCCCCCTTGGCGTAGGGCGAAAACCTCCAATTGACGGCCTCTCGCTTGGGCGAGCTGCCGGGAGAACGTCAGGTCGTTTTGGCGAACGACGGGCTGCCTCACCTGTCGCTTCGTCGGGTCTGTCGCGCAAAGAGGAGTGGTTTACCGAGGCCCGTGCTTTTACCTTTCAACCTGAAACCCTTAGGAATTACCCTGGTTTGTTGTCTGTTGAACAAGTTCTGAAGCGCGCTTGCCGTCGGTGAACGTGTTTGCCATACCGCGGGCCGGTCCTCAGGGGGGCACCCAGAGACGGTCCAAATAACGTGCTCTGGCACGTGGTCACGATCTCGACGACAAGCGCGTCTTTCTATGCGCCCGCGATACACTCGGTGCGTCCGCTCCCGTCACTTGCGCGATTGACTCCTCAGAGGCTGTGAATCTCTCCACTTGGGCGCAAGTAGTCACAATACGGGGTATTCAGTGCACTGCCAGGAGCACAAGATATTGTGGCTGGCGTCTTGAAGGACAAAGACTCACAGCCTCTCAGCTCATGAATAATCCGGCCTACTCCACCGTTACGCCTCCCCGAATCGTCACCGGGCCCACAAGCCCCGCCGGTTTCAAAGTCGCATTCTTCGGAACCGCCGAGGGAGCGTGAAGGTACGTGGTTCGCTTCTCGGGCGGCAAGTCGGCGTCGCCAGCCAGCCGGTTGTGCCAGAAGTTCACCACCTCGATCTCCAGCAAGTTCTCGCCCGCTCGGACCGCCTCGCTCACGTCCACCTCCCAGGGGGCCATCCAGAGCGTTGCCACCGGTTTGCCGTTCAGCCGGACCGTCGCCAGATCGTGAACCTCCCCCAGATCCAGGCAAAGCCGCTTTCCCGTCATCGAGTCGGGCAGCACGAATGCCTGCCGGTAAGTCGCCTTCCCCGAAAAGTATCGGATTTCCGCGTCCGCGTGCCCTGTCCAGTCGGCCAGTGCGTCGAAAGTCGCCTCCCACGAAGCACCTTGCGGCGGTTGGAAGGTTACCTTCCATGGGCCGGCCACTCCCACCGGTTCGGGCACGCCCGCGATCTCCAGCGCGGTCTTCGCTCCATGGGCGTCGGTCAGCGTGTAACTGCCCCCCTCCCAGAATAGACTGCGGACTTTGCCACGCTCATCCATCGTCAGTTCGACGGCCTTGCCCGGCACCAGCTCGTCAGGACGGCGCATCGACTTCATCAGGGCGGCCACTTCCGCCGGATCGAGCGCCCGGTCGACCTGCTCGATTCCACCCAGGTGGCCGGCAAACGACCCCGACGGGCTGCCGGGATGAACCACGTGCTGGCTCTCCAGTCCAGTGTGAAGGAGCCGGCCGTTCAGATAAAGCTGCGGCCGGTTGTTCTCGTACACCACCGCCACATGGGTCCAGTCCTCGATCGGAACGGCAAAAGACAAGGGGGGCGAAAAGTAACTGGCCCCGTGCTCAAACACGCACACTCCGTTTCGTCCCACGGCGATGCCGCAGCCGGCGTGTCCGTCACCCCCGAAACTGCTTCCGTGGGTGGCCACGGTCGCCTCGTTGCGGGGTTCCGCCATGCCGTGCACACCGGCCCTGTGCTCGGGCACAATCGTCGTGTCGATGGCCGGACGAGCCCAGAAGGCGACCGTGAAGTTGCCCGCAGCAGCAACCGTGTCGGCTGGAGCAGTCGCGGGACGCTCGACCGCCGCGGTTGCGTCCAGAAGGGTCTCTCCTTCCCGCCCGACACTCACGATCCGCCCGGCCGCCGCCGGTTCCTCGCCAAACACGACCAGCACCGAGGCGTGCGGGCCGAGGACCATGGGAAGCCGAACGGTTCCATCCTTGCTTTCATAGACGGCCGGCCGCTCGATCCGTCCCGAATCGGGACGCCACAGACTCGGCGCCCGTTCGCCAACGCGGAACGTGGCCAGGGTCGCAATCTCCTGCGGCTCCGGGTTGGCCACGAAGTAGATCTCCCGCTCCCCGGCGGACCGGTGGGTGTAGCGCAGCGGAGTCTGGCTGAGGAAATCGGGAGCCACACCCATCCGGTCGAGGACCGAGCTGATATCAGCACCCCAGATCACGCGTCCCTGGCCAAGGGCATGCTCCCCGGCTTCCGCCGTCGCATCCGGGCCCCAGATCTCCGCCGCGAGCTGCCTGACCCGCTCGTCGCACTGAGGGAAATTCGCCATGCTGGGCGACCGCCTGGGAGGCCGCCCGTAAACGACCGCGCCGCTCTCGACGAGCTCCCCGATCTTTTCCAGCAGTTCCGGCCGCATCGTTTCCTGCTCGGGCAGGACGAGCAGGCAGTAGCTCGTTCCGTGGGGCAATACCAGGCGGCCGTCCCGGACCGACGCCTTCTCGAGCAGAACTTCCCCGTTGATGTAGTCGAAGTCATGGCCCGGCGGGAGCTGGGGTTGGCGGATGCCGGTCATCTTGGGTGTGTCTTCCCCGATGAAGTAGGCCACGTCAGCCACCCGCGTTCCCTGCTGGACCATGAAGCAGCAGCGCCGCAGATAGTCGATCCAGGTTCGGCTTTCGTCGAACCAGGTGTTGTGCCGGTTGAACTCGGTGCCGAACCAGGCATTCACCCCCGGCCGGCGATCCTCCCAGGGCTGCTGGATGCAGACGTGGAGAACGAAGTGGTTGATGCCTTCACATAGGGCCCAGTCGCCCCGCGCTTTGAGATCCGATGGCGTCGTGTCGAACTGGGAAGGACTCGAGGTGAATGCCTCGGCCGAGACTACCGGAAAGCCGTAGGTGTTGGCCGCAGAAGAGGCCGCACGGCACTCGATCGAGCCGAGGCTTCCCTTGGTCCAGAACTCGCCGCCCACCCGATGGGACTGGCCGCCATACTGAAGAAACTCGGCGGGGAACCCCCAGTGCCCGTAGTTCTCCAGCCAGAGCTGCAGTCCGTGCGGCTGGCACAGGTCGCGAAGTCCTCCCACATATTCCGTGGCGATCCGATCCGCCACCAACCGCCGCAGGTCCCAGAGAAAGCGGTTCGACTGGTCCGCACTGCCGACCACTCGCCCCGAAAGGGTTGCCAGCCAGGGCACCGGATCGTAACCGTAACGCTGGCGAAACAGCTCGTCAAAACCTTCCGTCCAGTTCTGGGAACCCTGCTCGTAGCTGTCGGAAACGACCGTCGTGAAGGCCTTGCGATCCGCGGCGGGCATCCGCTGGAGAACCTGGCCGATGAAGGCGTCGAAGTGGTGCCTCGCATGGGCGCGGTTCATCTTGTCGACTTCCAGGCCGATCCCCTCCGGCGAAGACGGACTGTTCTCTGTGCCGGTGGGCGTCATGCCGATGCGGAGAACAACCCAGTCCCCCTCTGGAACCTCCCAGCGCAGAGTCCCGTCGGCCGACATCTTCGAGGAGAGATTGTGAACTCCATCCGCAGCAACGGCCAGTCCCGGCACGTCCAGTTCCGGCTGGTTCGGCCAGAGATAGTCGTCCCACATGGGCAGGGGCGTGGGGTGCATTTTGCCCAACTGCTTCTCGACGTAAGCCTCGACCTTTGCGGCCGGCGAGAGGGCGATCTCCCGGAGCGAAGCCTTGCCGGCAATCTGGCGCAGAGCAAGGCGGAAACGCCTGGCCGTGGTCGCCTCGAACGACGCAACGACCGGTCCCTCCGGCATGGGACCCACGTGGATCTTCATGTTCGATCGATCGTACGGGAATTCTCGCAGCCTGCCGAACTTGCCGTCGTCGCCGGCCGCCAGCAGCTCGCATTGGGCCGACCAGGGTGCGGAAGTGGGAACGAGCGTGATGCTCCGGGCGGTCATCGGCTGATCGAAGGTGAAGTCGAGCGTGAACTCGCCGGCCGGGATGTCCAGTTGGGTCTCCAGCTTTCCGTCCACAGCATTCTGCAGGTTCTGCACCTCAGGTGTGCCGGCAAGCTGCGGCTTTCGGGCCGCAAACCGATCCGCATCCCCGCTGGGCGCCGGGAAGGCGAGCACCGCCACGTCCTGAAAGTCGCTCACCGGCATATCCAGCCTGGTTTCGAGTTGCCGCGGCCCCCGCACTCGCAGCTCGGCCGAAGTCAGGTAGCGCATCGCCCGATCGGGCGTGATCCAGGGCCCTCCCGACTGGCTCCAGCCCGGGCAGTTGAACATGCCGATGTTCACGCCGACTCGACCCCCTTCGCGGATCGCATGCTCCACTAGTTCCCACCAGGGCTCGGTCATCACCTTGACCTGGCCGGCGGGAACGTTGTCAAGAAAGATATTGCCAATGAACGCCTCGCCGATCCCCACGCGGGCCATCGCCTCCAGATCGCCCGTGATACCCTCCCTGGAGATATTGTCGCTGATCCAGTACCAGTAGACCGCCGGCTTGGTCTGGACGGGCGGGTTCTGGAACCCTTGCTCCAGGGATGTGGGTGCTTCGGCCGCCTGGAGAGTCGCGGGAGCGGCCAGCAGGCAAAACCAGGCGGCAAAGAGGACCAGTCGTTCCGTGGGGCCAGACATGGCCGTCACTCCTTCAAAATAAGTGATGCAAGAGAGAATCGCTGGTGCTGTGAGGACAACTCGTCTTCCCTGGCTATTTCCCGATCACACGGGTCAGTTCAAACCGATCCACATAGACCGCCTCAATCGCCGATTGGCCCCCCTCCTTGGTGAACGGGCCAGGCCCCATCCAAAGGTACTGATTCACCTCCGGTATCCAGGTCCCCACCTCGTACCACTGGTATCCTTCCTCCACCTCGGCGGTGCTGGGTTGGATCTGCCCCCAGCCTTTCTTCCGAGCCGTATCGTAAATGCCCGCCCAGAACGCACTGCCCGGGCGATCGGTCTTCACCACCCGCACGCGCACTCGCAGCTTGTAGCTGGCACCCGGCTCAAACACGGCCGGATTCACCTGCCAATTGAGGCACCATTCGTAATGGGTGTTCAGCAGCTTGATCGCCGACCCGTCTTCGGCCTGATCATCCGCCACCCGCTCGCCCCACTCACCCGGGCGCCCAAGGCTCATCATGCGGTCTTCGATCAGCAGGCGATCGGCGGGGGGCCGGTCGACGGTGGACGTTGGTGGATTTGGGGGGCAGTCTTCAAGCAGTTTCTGCAACTTCGCCACATATTCCGTATGCCGCTCGTGACTTTCCGAGATGTACGAGATTTCCCCTTCGGCGATGCCGGCCAGGAACTTGCGGGCGAGAACCCCGTATTCAGGGGCAATGCCCACCGGTGTCAGCACGCCGCCGCGATCTTCGAGGGCGATCGTCGTGGCCGGCGACCGTTCGAGCTGGGCGTAAATCACCGGCAGGGCGCTCATCCGCACATGGTAGCTCAGCGCGGGATCGTCTTTGACCAGCGCTTCGGCCTCTTCCCACAGCCGGGCCGCCCGGTCGAAGAAGGCATCCGTGTAGTACGGTGCGGTCGGCGGAGACCAGATTCGCAGCACGTTCTCCTCGGGCTTGACCAGCGCCTGCAGCTCGTCGAAATACTGGCGTATTGGTTTGGCGGCAGGGCCGTAATAGCCTTCGAAGAAATCGCGATACAGCGGCTCCATGTCCTGATCCGGATTCCAGAGCAGCTTGGCCAGAATCCACGCCCGCAACTCGGCAAACTCGGCATGCGGAGCCTGATACGCCCCCTGCTCGAACAGGCCAACCACGTGGTTGTTGCGGAAGAACTGGGCGTTCCCCTGCAGGCAGCCGAAGTTGGGATGGGGGCTGACATAGTGCCCGAAGTTGGTCGTATAGTCCCAAACGTAGAGTTTGTCGGTCACGGCCGACCAGCCTTCGATGTCGTCAACGAACTTCCGATTCTGCTCGTCCGTACTCACGTCGAGCGGCGCCGAGAAGTCGCACTCGATCGTACACAGCCGCGGTACCACGTTGTGCCTGGGTTTGAGCGTCTTGGGCGGATGGCGCGTGTACTGGTAGGCCAGCGTCTCGATCCAGACATTGGGATATTCCTTCTCGACCGCCTCAGCCACCTGGTTGACGAAGTGGATCATCGTGCCCGACGGCGAACCCTCGCGATCGTCGATCTCCCGGCATTTCGGGCATTGGCACCATCCGGCCCAGTCGTTCTGGCTGACGCTGAACAGCCTCGCCTGCGGATCTTGACGGATCCGTTCCAGGACTCGCTCGGTCATGATCCGAACCACGTCCGGATTGGTCAAGCAGAGTTGGGCATATTCCGCCGTCCGTTTGCCGTTGAGCTCGCTGTAGTATTCAGGATGTTCGGCAAAAAACTCGTCTGGAGGCATCAACGGGTAGAAAGTGTGGACGAACAGTCCCCCACCAAACCGGATCTTGCCGCCATGCTTCTCCTCGAGCTCGGGCCGATTCCCGTTGACCTTGCACCGTGCGGCAAAGTCCCCGTCAAACATTCCCCACCAGAAAGGCTCCCGCATGGCAAAGGCCGGCACTTGCGTTTCGTCGAGCTGCGGAATCGTCCACGATTGCTTTTTTGGGACAACGCTGTAATCCCTGGCGTACCACCGGCACCCGCCATATTTCTCCAGCAGCTCGTAAACGCCATACAGAGTTCCTCGCACCGGGCTGCCAATGATCAGCAGATGGGGCGGTCGCGTCACAATCCGAAAACCGTCGTCCCCCAACTTGCCCAGGTCGGGTGCCTCGCCGAGCACGGTCTCCGTGTGTCGCGTGGCGCCCAGCAGGATCGCCCTGGCCGGCAACGGCTGATCGTCGCCAAGGATGGGCAGCTCGACTCCGGTCATCTCCCTGGTGAAACGCTGCAGCTCTTCGGCCGCGTAGACCTGGGAAGGGGAAGCTTCCAACGGCCGAACAATCGCAAACTGGCTCGCCCCGTTGGCGGCCAGCGGCAAGGTGTTTTCTTCGGCACCGGCAGCGCCGGTGACGATCAGCAGTGCAGACAGTACGTGGCAAAGACGATCCATGGATGGTTCCTTCTGGTGCAACACTCTGTCAAAGTGGACTGACACGCCACCATTGTAGGACCCACGAAGAGTCAAACCAACCGACCCCCCGCTCGGTTCCCTTTGTCCCAGGCACGCCACCACACGTGATAGCCGCGTGGGCCTTGCCCCACGCTCCGTTCCCCTCGTCACAGGCTCGTTGCCCCGCATGACAGCCGCGTGGGCTTGCCCCACGCTTGGGTTCCGTCCCATCGAGTTTCTCCAGCGCCTTCCCACAATTTTCCCCGACAATCGCGCAAGGCCATCAGCACACGTCTTCCTCCCGAGCGGTCGAAATCTCCCTATTGGCCCGGTTGGGCGGCAGAAGAATCCCTCGGGCAATTCTCGCGAAGGCCTCCTCCAGCGTCTGCACGGAAGCGGCATCCAACCGGCCGCTGAAGCGGATCGCCGCCAGTTGGCGGTACCATTCGGCTGCCTCGCAGCCGGCCGGTGCCGGCGTGGCGCATATGATGCGCTGGGCAAACTGGTGGAGCGTTTCGTGAGGCGGACGCGGCAGGCCGGCCTTTCGCCAACGCTGGTCCATCTGCGCCAGGAGTCTCTGCAATTGCGCCAGACGCGGGTCGATGGGCCGAGCGGGCCTGGCCCTGCGCCATCGCCGTATCCGTCGCAGGGCGAACGCTGCCGCGATAAGGAGCAACAGCACCGCAAACCAGGGACGCACGAACCATCGCCACAATACGCTGAGAACGGCACGGATGCCGTCCCTGCGAACCGACACGACCAGCCGCTGCCATTGGGCACGCAGGGCGTCCCAGAATTGACTCGCGGCGGGAGCCGAAGCCGGCTGGGGAACACCGCTGGCCGGTGTGGCTTCCACCACGACCCAGCCTCGCTCCGGGTCGAACGCCTCGGCCCAGGCGTGCGCGTCCCGGTTTCTGACGACCCAGTAATTCCCATAGTCGTTCCGTTCGGCGGCCACGAAGCCCGTTACGTACCGAGTCGGCACTCCAACGGCCCGCAACAACAGGGCCGCACCGCTGGCAAAGAACTCACAATGGGCCGGCGGCTTCTCGAGAAGGAAATACGCAACCGGGTCCACTCCTGCCGGTATGTCAATTCCGAACTGGTACTCGTAGTTGTCGAGAAGGTAACCTTCTACGGCCGCGATCTTCTCGCCGGCCGTGCTCGCCTTGCCGGCAACACGGTCCGCCAACTCGCGAATCCGCGGGTCCATATCGTCCGGCACCGCCGTCAGCAGCTCCCAGTCGGTGGCAGGAATGCTCGCCGCGTATCGGCTTGCCGTCGCCGCCGGCTCGTCACCGGTACCCGTCTCGCCATGCAATCGGGAGGCGTCTTTAAGGGTCAAGGCCACATAGGGGCTGTCCGACGGCAGCTCGTCGGCCTCGATGATCCCGTGCTTGTTGATCGACAAGTGGTCGACCGGGATCTCGAGGGCCGCCAGTCCCGGCGGCACAAGTACGACTTTCTCGAAAGCCTGGTTGGGCCAGATCTCCAGTCGACGGCGGGAATCGGTTGCCGTTCCGGTCACCCAGAACGTGCGGAAGTCGTCTTGGCCCGGCACCGCGCTGGGCCGTGAATCCCCGCCCGTCGTGGGCGTCAGCGTGGTCCACTGGTCGTCGGTACGCCACTGGGCGCGATCGTACGTGTCCATCGCCCTGCCGCGCAGGTAACCCAGCGAATCGTCGGCATAGATCCGCAGGGCAACACGGCTTCCGGCCCCGGCCTTCTGCTGAGCAACGCTTCCAAGCCGGCCTTTGCCCGAGAAACCGGCAGATTCCGGCGGCGAGTCTGGAGTCATGGCCGCGCCGATCAGCATCTCAATTTGCTGGGAGTAGCGGAAGAGATTGCTGGCGGCTGCCCAGCCCAGGGCCCCGCTTGCCAGCAGAACGATCGCCTGGAAGACAAGGCGATCGGCAAATCGTCGTGCCGGTTGCCCTGCGCCGGGCAGGCGGCATGCGGCGAAATAGCCGGCGCAGAGCGCAACGAGCCCGACCGAAAACCCTTGAAAGACCACTCTTGCTTGATCGTTGGCTGCTCGGAAATCCCCGGCGAACGTCAACACCATGATCGCCAGAATCGGCAGGTAGGACGGCAGCCGGTTCCCCTCGCGTCGCACAAAGAACTGGGCAACCTGGAATATCAGAAAGTACTCGGCGATCAGCGGCGAGTCTCGGAAGAAGAAGGCCGATGCCCCCGAGTACCAGGCCGGCGGGACGATCGTCCGCTGGACGACATACAGCACGACCAGCCCAAGGGCCCACCGCTTGGCGCCGTCGGGCGAGGCGAGTCGAAAGTTCGAAAGCCAGCCGATCAGGGCAATTCCAACCACGACCGCCGAGAACACCGTCGTGCGGAAGCAGTAGGCCAGCGCCGCTGCTTGGACGACGACCAGGGCGAAACTCAGGCTCCGCTGCGCGTTCATAGGCCTTCGATCCTCCCGCCGCGGACCTGCGCGATCGACAGGGGAACGATGCTCCCTTCGTCGAAGTCGATCGGTTCGGTCGTTTCGCCGTCGCGAACGATCAGGATCTTGACGCTGCATCCCATCTCGACCGCCGTGCGGGCCAGCGCCCGCCGCGTGGCGTCCCAATCCAGAAACACCCCGATCACCGTCGAAATGTTGGCCAGTTCGTCGGCCAGCGCCGGCGCAACGGTCTCGAACGGGTTGTCGCGACAGGCGTCGACGCAGGCGACGATTTCCAGTATGTTCTCGAAATGGGCCGTGTGCCGGCCGGCGCGGAACACGTACAACTCCGGCCCAGCGGCAAACAGGTCAATCAGGTACTCGCCGCGGGCCAGCGCATCGGCCACCGACGCGGAAAGGCTGATCGCCGCCTCGAGATCCGGAAAGCCTTCCGGCGTGGGTTTGCGCCCACGGGGGACAAACGTGTCGAGCACCAGGGCAACGCGGCAGTAGTACTCCTCCTGGTACTCGCGCACCGCCGGCTTGCCCAAACGGGCCCACGAGCGGTGGTCGATCTGCCGGATGGAATCTCCCGCCACGTACTCACGGCTGCCGATGTACTCCGGCGATTCGCCAACGTTCGACGTCAGCGCGATCCCGCCTGGCTGATAGCGTGAGCCAATCGGAATATCGAGCCTGGCGATCGGAAAAAATCGCGGCAATACCAGCACCGTAGGATCTTCGGCCTGCGATCGGCCGTCGCGCGTGAAGTTGAAGGGAAACGTCGAATAGGCCCGCGGCCGGGAGAGCGTGTACAGGCCCCGCCGAATCGGGTTGAGGCGGATCGTGGTCGAGAGCGACTGCCCCGGCCGAAGGTGCCCGAGAGTCGTCTCCGGATCGACCGATTCGAAACTCCGGGGCAGCCGAAAGAACCGCAATCCCAGATCGTAGGCCGGCAGCCTCCCCCGGTTCAGAAGCGTGTAGTGGGCCGCCACTTCCTGCCCGGCGGTGGCCTTCTCGGGGAACTTTCCGAGGACCTCGATCCTGGGACGCAGCAGGAACCCGGCGATCCGGTCGACGCACAGCAGCGCCAAGAGAACGCAGAACACCTGGTAGATCGGAATCTCGACCGTCGCGCTTCCCAAAGCACCCGACAAGAGCAGACCGGCGATCAGCCACTTTCCCCCCGCCGTGAACTGGAAGGTCCACAGAAATCGGAGATAACGGTAGACGGCCGACCGCTCCCAGTTCATGACGGCACCTTGACCCGCCCGAGGATCTCCGCCACCACGTCTTTCGCCGACACACCGCCGTACTTGGCCTTCGAAGTCATCATGATCCGATGGGAGAGCACGTAGGGCGCCAATCGCTGCACGTCGTCGGGAAGCACGTAGTCGCGCCCCGCGGCCAGGGCAGCCGCCTGGCTCGCGCGGAACAGCATCAACGACCCCCGCGGGCTGACACCCAGCTTGAGCCTCCCATCCTGGCGCGTCTGGCGCACGATTTCGACCATGTAGTGCGATACGATCTGCTCCACGTGCACTTTGCGGGCCATTTCCTGCAGCGTCTGCACGTCTTCTCGGGTCAAGACGGGCTGGAGATGATCCAGCGGATGGCTCTCGGCCTGCGCGTAGAGGATCTGGACTTCCGTTTCGGCATCGGGATAGCCCAGCTCCAACTGCACCAGAAATCGGTCGAGTTGCGCTTCGGGCAAGGGATAGGTCCCGTGAAACTCCACGGGATTCTGCGTTGCCAGGACCAGAAACGGCGCCGGCAGGTCGCAGCGCCGGCCCTCGATCGTGGCCTGCAACTCGCTCATCGCCTCCAGCAGCGCCGACTGGGTCCGCGGCGAGGCCCGATTGATCTCGTCGGCCAGCAGCACGTTGCAGAAGATCGGTCCGGCTCGAAAGGCAAACGTCCCATCCACCGGATTGTAGACCGAAGAGCCCAGGATGTCGGCCGGCAGCAGATCCGGGGTGAACTGGATTCGATGGAACTCCACGTCGATCGCCTTGGCCACCGCCTTGGCCAGCGTGGTCTTTCCCACGCCGGGCACATCCTGCATCAGCACCGAGCCACCCGAAAGCAGCGAAATGACCAGCGTCTCGATACACGGCCGGTTGCCCCGGACCACCTCCGACAGCGCATCGGTCAGGGCCTTGATCTTTTTCTCAGGTTGTTGCATCTCGAAGATCCTCAGTAACCGTTCACGGCCTCCGGCCGTAAACGAATCTTGATCTTAATCCTACTCTTAATCCTGCTTTCGAATCGTGCACGATGATTGCATCACACTGGTTGAGCGGATGCAAAGACCTTCTACGCGTTCAGCCGCCAAATTGTGAAGTTGAGGATGGCCGCAAACGTAACCCAGGCAAGATACGGAACGAGCAGTAGTCCCGCCGCTTTCGACCGGGCCCAGAACACCACCATGGTCAACGCAATCGCCCCCCAGAGCAGAAGCACGTCCACAAAGGCAAGGCCAGGACTCTTCAGCCCAAAGAAGAGACAAGACCACAGCGTATTCAGGGCCAACTGGACCCCGAACAGAGTCAGAGGCATCTTGGCACCGGCCCAGCCGCCCTGTCGCCATACCAGCCATGCGGCTAACGCCATCATGAGATAGAGAGTCGTCCAGACCGGACCGAAGACCCAGTTCGGCGGCCTCCAGTTTGGTTTCGCGAGGGCCGCATACCAGCCATCGATGTTCGGAGTTGTAACCGCACCGCCAATTCCGGCTGCTCCGAAACAAAGCAGAAGCAGCAAGATCAACCCGATCCAGGGATGTTTGGGTGCTGTGTGTATCATCGCAGGTGTCTCCATGGAGATCGCTTGATTCGTGGTCATTATTGCGAAAACATAACCGCTTGGCGACAGGGGACGCATTATGCCCCCACGCCCAAGGGAAAACTTGCGAGCTGTTGTCAGTGCTTTTCAGCAATTCGGCCATAGGGCGGCTGCGATCGGTCTGGTCGGCGGAAGGGACATTTTGCATGGAGCAGGGGCGGGGAGTAAGCAGACGGGTGGCACTGGCCGGACTCAGCGATGACACGATCAGGCGCAGTTCGTCGCCGCGTCAGAATTTGTTGACCAATTTGGGTGGCACGTCCCTGAGGCACGAAGGGCGTGGCGGCCTGGCAAGTGGAGGTGCTCGCAGGCTGAGCACAGTGTGGACCGCGAATTGGAAATCAGAAAGGAAAATGGCTCTTTGGCTTGGGGGAGTCGTCACGCAGCAAAGGACGTGACGATGGAGCAACCAACAGGTAAGGTTCAACCTGCAGCGATTGGCGGCTGGGCGTCACGGCGCAAATCCGCGGCCTGCATAGAATAGACAGAGACTGTCGTACCAAATAGCCTTGCGGGATTCCCGGAGGAAATTGCGGCAAGGTGCTGGAACTCGATAGGCCGGGGCTGACAGAGTTCGTGGGCAAAACACGGACGAGGGTTTCTTCGAGCCGATCGCGGGATATCCGCCGCTGCCAGTAATCCCCGCCGGGGGACGGCCTTGTCAGCGGTTTTGCGATAGACGGTTAATCCCAATTGCCATCATACAACAACTCAAAATCAATCAGGTCACCCTCGTTCGCCTGGTCGTTGCCTTCGGAGCTGCAGACCTTGACGAAATCGAAACCGATTGCTTCGGAAAGGACCTCCACACCGTTTCCTTTCCGCGTTTTCAACCGAGCGGTACTCTCGGCGGCCTCGAATACATCGTCCTGCGATCCATCGTGGAGTTTGGCCTTGTCGTAGCCTCCCATGGAGGAACTCGCATGGACCGAGTCGAAGGCGCGAACCGTAAGCCTGTAGAGTTGGCCCTCGGTATCGGAGTCGTAGATCTGCGTCTTGTGTACACGGAAGCGGACCTCGTCATTGCCGGCGGTGTCCAGGAGTTGCGCCGCGTTGTTTCCTCCGCTCTTGGCGGACGCGATTACCTGAGTGAAACCGTGAGCTGTCACCCTGTAGTCGGGACCGCTCATCTGGCTCAGGTCCATTCCTCCAACGAAGTTGTCGTCGCCTTCGCCGTCGAAGAATCGGGCCAGTCCCTGCTCTCCGTGATGGTAGGCCTCGACGAGTTCGAAGAACTTCGTCCGAGCGAAGAACTGTGCGCCATACATCTTGCTCCACTGCTCACTGGCGTCGGCCTTGAACTTGACCCGACCCTCCTCGGGGCCGTTGATCACCGCGCTATCTGTTCCGCCGCTCTTGCCGTAGGCATGGACGAAGCTGAAGTCTGTGACGACATGCTCAAACCCGGGGCCGGTGAGCTTGCTCGATCCCGGGCCGCATTCGAGGTGGTCGTCGCCGGGCGAATCGTATAGAGACGCCGTATCGATCCCACCACCACCGACAACCTCGATCGATGAGACCTGGTCTACGGAGATGGTCCACCCCGCACCCATCATCTGGCCGCTATCGGGATAGAGCTTGACCTCCTCATCCCCGGACGAGCCGATCAGGGTGGCGGTATCGCTGCCGGTGCCGCCACCGAAGGCAACTTCAAGGTCGGCGGAGTCGCTGACAGGGTAGACCACTCCGTTGATCGAAACCTCGATACCCGAACCGGCGTCGAATACGAATTGATCGTCGCCTTCGGTGTCGTAAACCGTCAGCGTTGTGTCGTGGCGGCTGACGAGATTCAGCAATCTGAGGCTCGCGCCGGTCGATGTACCGGTCACGTAGAGGATGTGCTCGTGATCGCTGTCGACCGACATATCGACACGCTGGTTGCCATCCACCTGTACCGAATAGAGGACATCGCCGGTCTGCCGGTCTTCGAGTTCCAGATACAGCGTTCCGGATCCTGCCGTGCCGATGGCCGTCATGAACCCGTCGCGTGCCGGAGTGAGGCGGTAGGCGAGGGTTCCACCGGAGAGATTCAGACCGGACAGTTCTCGATCGTCCACCACGCCG
Source organism: uncultured Planctomycetaceae bacterium (assembly GCA_964429355.1). GTDB lineage: Bacteria > Planctomycetota > Planctomycetia > Pirellulales > Thermoguttaceae > JAAYAY01. Next base: position 36,182 of record CAYSCH010000018.1, read on the forward strand.
AGGTTTGTTTCCGAAACGGCGGTGCCGAACTCGATGGGCGCGTCGGCTCGCCCGTACCCGTCGTGCGCGCCCTCCGAGCCGGGATTGTCCTCGGGAGCGGGATCGGGAGTCGTGACGGTGGTGTCGTCGTCGATTGGAGGAATCGTGACGAGATTCAGCAATTCGACACGAGCGTCGGTCGACGTGCCGGCCACGTAGAGGATGTACTCCTGCCCGGCGTCGACCTGCAGTTCGACGCGTTGGTTGCCGTCGACGACGACCGAGTTGACGGCCTGGCCAGTATTGGGGTCCTCGAGTGTCAGCGAGAGCGTTCCTGACTCGGTACTGCCGATAGCCGTCAGGCAGGCGGTATTTACGGGGATGAGGTGGAACGTCAAGATTCCGCCGTTCGGATGGACGAACATTGTCGCCTGGTCCACTTCGCCAAGCTCGAATTCGGTGGGCGGGTCGTCTTCGCCGGGTGGGTCGGTCTCGGAATCTGTCGGTTCCTCGTAGTCGCCGTAGTCGGCGTTCGGAGCAACCGGATCGATTTGAATTTTCGAAGGGATGACTTGGTCGGCCAATCGCGCTCCCACGACGTACTCGGCAGTCGCCACGCCCTGCGCCCAGCCGGCGGCCACATCCCGGGCCACGACCAACGAATAGGGGCCTCCCGCGCCGGTCACACGCAGGTAGTAGATGCCGGGCTGACCATCGGTGGTCGTATCGGTAATCCGGTCGATCGCTTGTCGCGGGCCGGTTCCCTTGACGCCTTCGGCCACGGCTCTCATCTGCGCGTCGAAAACCTTGATCCGAAGGGATGAGCCGGCGTCGGCGATCAGGCTCGCCGTCTGGCCGTCCGCGAGGCTGAAGCGATACCAATCCATGGCGGGCGGCTTGCTGGAGATCGCAAGGTCGTCGAAATCGATGGGATCGGCGAACCGACCTTCCTGTTTGGAGACGGCGTAGTTCTGGAAGCGAATCCTGGTCGCTGAGTCAAGCGAAATGCCGGCCGCACTGACGGCTGCCATCAGATCCACCGTGTGATTAACCCAGACTCCCGCTGCCTGTTCGGGAGCGTTCCAAACGGGATACCACGTCACACCGTCGGCGCTGATGGCGATCCCCGTGGCATTCGTCTTGTCTGTGAAGGTTCCGGAGAAAGGAGTGAAAACGTTGTTCGTTCCCTGGACCCGGAAGTCGAAACTCAGCGTTGCATTGTCCGTTACTTCGGACAGATCGACAGTCCAGGTTGCATCGTAGTAGTAGGGCACCGAAGCATCCACGTGGTCGTCTTCCGCCGCTCCGGGGAACCCCATGTAACCGTCCACGAACCGGCCGTCGTCGTATACTGCCTGGAATCTCGGCAAGGCATGGTCCCTGCGCGTCGTACTGGCCCGCCACATGGCGCCCAGGTAGTCGACGGTGTAGTCGTTGTCATAGCTGCCAGGAATCTTGTCGAACTTCTCGCTCGCACACAGCGCCGCCGAGGTGGGAAGTTCGCCGCGCACGGCGGCCGCCTCTCCGCCGCTACCGACCAGGTCCGTGAATGCCCCGTCGAGATCTTCGGCCGAGGCGGCGGTGTCGTTTGCCGTGCCGATCGTTGTCTCCTGTTCCACAACCGCGCCGATAACCAGCTTTCCTTCGTAGCGGCCGAATGAGCCACCGGTGCCGCCAACCACAATCTGGTACGTCCCGGCGACGGCCGCATCGTGCTTGAGAACCACTGCCGCTCCAGCCTCGCCCATCTTGACGGCCAGTTCCGAGGAGTCGGGGCCGAGAAGGCGGACGGTCGGCGCCAATGCCCCTTCGCCCTCCAGCGTCAGAGTAATGGTTTGCCCGGCCCCAAGTTGAACCGTCCACGGATCGGCAGCACCTGAGGCCTCCAATTCGCCCAGAAGCACGGTCTCATGCATGGAATCGCCCAGCAAGGCGTCCTCGATCCCGACCGCCAGGCCGCCCGAGAAACCTTGGACCGCGGTAGCCTGCAGATCTTGCACGGCGCCGGCGGCAATCTCGACGTTCCAGGCGCCTGGCGAGAGCGTTCTCGGTTGAACACGCACTGTATCCGGGTAGATCAATCGCACCGATTCGACGGGCAGGCCGTCCACGGTGAAATCCGCGACATCGAGCGAATCGATTTGCAGGGCGTCGTTGAAAGTCACGTCCAGCGTCGGCACGGTGCCCACCGGCTCAGTGCCTTGGGTCACGCCGACAACCTCGAACGGGCTGGTGTCGACGTTGGCTGCCTCGTTGCGGGTGATCACCAGGCTGTAGTCCCAGTCGGGTGTCGTCACGACCGCTCCGGCGCGGACGCGGTAGGTTTGCGGAGTGCCATCGGTGGTCAGGTCGCGGAAGTCATGAATTGCCACGACGTTGTTGCCCTGGACATCTCCGAAGGCGAGCCGGTTGCCGGCAGTATCGTAGACCTCGAGCACTGTTTCCGCCGGCAGGCCTTCCGCAGCCATGGCCAGGCTGGCCGACTGCCCGTCCTCAAGGGTAAATTCGTACCAGTCGCCGATCGGATCGGCAGACGTGAGCAGGACGGCGTCCCAGCCGCGTCCCGCCTCGGGAAGCAGGCGGTTGCCGATGTAACTGCCGGGAATCTCGTACCAATCCACCTGCTGGAAATGGAAGACGTAGGTAGGCGTCAGGGGATCTCCGTACTCTTCCGCCAGTGCGGCCAGATCGATCGTATAGTGAACCCACTCCCCCGATTTCTGATCTGGCGGCACCCAGACTCGCAGCGGCGTGCTGATGTCCACCAGGTTTCCGTCCTTACCCACCGTTTGCCCCACGATCCCTTCGATGACGACCCCATCGTCCTGGTTGGTAGACTGGTGATCATGCCAATGGAGCGACTGACCTGCCCCCTCCCAGGAGGCGTGCCAGAACGAGAGGAGGGGGTTCTCGATTGCCGAGACATCGACCCTCCAAGATGCCCCCCACATCGGGCCGTGCATCATCAAGGCGGCATCGCCGTCAACCGAACCCCACTCTGTTGACGTGAAGACAGGTGCGACCTCTTCACCCATATCGTTCCAGTCCCAGCCATCGCCCGGCTGTCCCGACTCGAAGCTATTGCCAATGGCGTGCAGCGATCCGTAGACGACGACTTGTTCACCCTGGTTGCCTCCCAGCGCACGGAACGAAGCGTCGACGTTCTCAGGAGTCGCCTCGTCCAGGGTGGGGTTTGCACTCAGTAATCGACGTTGTTCCAGCGGCTCGAACCCGATTCTCCGATACCGTGGTGAACGCTGGTCGCGGAAGGAACTGCCAAATTTGAACCAAGGAGTTGGATGACTGGAAAACGTCTTGTCGCTACGAGATTTGCTGGCCGAAGTGAGCTTCCATTGGCTGTTCATGGCGTTGACTCTCCCCATGGAATGTGGATATTACCCCTCGGAGTTCTCGCGAACTCACGTAGCAAGGCTGTCCGCAGGCGGACTGGCTGATGAGTCACCGCTACCAGAGATCACGCTCCCGCGATCCAAGAGGGAGGCCGCACCCCTGCGGCACAACTAGAGCGTCGCTTCATCCTTCCGTGAACGCAACTTGCCGCGTCTGTTCCCCCAAATCGGAAGCGATCAATAGAATTAAACGTCGGCCAGTGAAAATAGTTTCGCAGCAATTCGCAAATATCGCATAAATTCCCCACCCTATTTTTCCCACACGCGGGGCCGCGAGCACAAATCCTGTCTACCATATCTGGCGATTGTTCCTATCGAGTGAGCACACGGCAAAAAGTGATAGAGAACCTGCGGAAAACAGTCGGCTCAGTCAAAACGCCTCAGTACCCCTCTGGTTCGCTATTATCTGGCAAGACAGCGAAGCCTTATCCCTGGATTGGGTGACTGCTTCGAGACCACTACTGACCGGAGGACGATTGACGATTGTTGGGAGCGGAGGCTCAGCGTCTGCATCGGGTAGTCCCAGGAGGAACCAGGTCGATCCAGCCGCGCTCGGACCAACCGGCCGGATCCTGTCCTGAGGCTGGCTCCGCTGCCCAGGCTCGAGAACCTTTGGTAAATAAGCGTTCTCGCGCTGCGGTCTGGCCAGCGAGGCCTGGAACAGCCCCGATTCACCTGCATGGTCTGCGGACGCTGCCCGTTGAAGAAGACATGGCCCTTTTCTGGGCGAGTTCGGGACCGGAGAAAAGGTGTTCCGCTTCCGCCCGCCGAAAGGGCCCCGTGAAACGGTAGTTTGGAGCCTTCGATTTGACAAGGTACCGGTAAACACGCTAGAATCGTAGCTGGCCGGCACTTAGGTGGGTTGACTGGGGTACGAACGTGTCACGTTTGGAATCCATCCTTGACTGGACTGGGGTCGGTCGGCGGTTCTGTGGTAGTTGAGAACAACACTTACGTTCTGGCCACTTCGCGGGCTGTTCCGCTCGACGAGACGGCTATTTTCTTTCAGGCTCGTGGGCACGGGGGGCCGGACACTGCCGGCACGATCTCCTTTTCCCTCGACGCCGACATCTGGACGCCTATCGGTGAGTGGACGCCCGCCGAAATTGAAGCGGGGGCGACTCGCCAGAACTGGCATCGGCTCGATTTCTCCACGCTCCATCGGGACCTGAAGGCGGCTCGAATCTTCGTGAAGTTCGACTACACGGGGGGCCGGGAGAAACTGGTCATCTCCGGGGTTGCCTGGTCCTACGAAGGGAAATAGCCGCGACTCGCTTCTGGGGCGGCCCCCATCCACTCGATCGAGACGGCCGACATCCTGTTCCATTTGGTCTCGGTGAAGCACGATGCAGCATCGCGGTTCGAAACGTTGTCTTCGGCCCAGCGCGAAGCCGTGCGCGACCTCTTGCTGCTGCGGGTGTCCGACGCCCATCGGGAGTTTGAGCGCCCAATGATCGAGGCGGCGCTTGAGCGATTATTGGACGGCTCATACTGAGTCGTGAGTTTCCGGTGCGGGACTGGTTCAGAGAGCGGCTTTTGGATTCGAGAACCGCAATCCGTCCATGTCGTGGAATGTGCCGTACTCGGTGACCAGGGCTCCTTCGGGGCCAGCCACCATGAAGTGCCAGGCGGTGAGCCGGTTCAGGTCGCCGACGTCGTCGACCTGGAGTGGTTGGCACCGCCGCGACTTGACGAGGCCGCGCTGGCTCGGCGGGATCTTCTCGAGCAGATCGGGGGTCGGTTCGCCTTCGCCGAAGGTGTAGATCATGCCGTGGCGAGGATGCCACGATTCCATCTTGGCAGCTCCCTTGGCGGTTTCCAGATGGCAGTGCTCGGCAATCATCTGGCCGGGGAGGAGGTAGATCTCGTGGCCAAAGTAATTGTAGTCCTGGCGGTTGAGCCAGAAGATGCCGGCCATTCCCACGCGGGCGAAATCGCCGAGCCCGAAGTCAAGGATCCACATCTCCTTCTTGAGGCGATCCGAGATCGGATAATTGAAGCGGCGGAACATGTCGAAGTAGGCCTCACGGGCTTTGTCTTCGCGAAAAGTTCCGTCGCTGCCGTAGAACTCGGCGCTTTCGTAGGTCTTCACCTGGGGTGCCTCGTCTGCCGCGGCACCGGCGTGCACCGCCAGGCTGCCGGTCACAGCGGCCGCCGAGCCCAACAGCATATTTCGGCGGGTCCACGAACTGGATTGTTTGTCGGCCATAAGAAGTTACTCCCTGTTGTGGTGTTGTGGTGTCGTTGTTGGGTTTGGTGTTCTTGGAGCCGATTCCAGAACCTGCGGACTCTTGCGGCAGTCTTGAAACCGCTTTTTGGGGCACTCCTGCTGGGCGGAGGAGTTGTCAGAGGGCCAAAGGCAAGACCTCGTCGTCCAGAAAGGCCAGGATGTCCTCGCCAACCGGGCCTGCTTGCGGCAGCGGACTGCCGGAGGACGTCATTTTACAGGAGGAAAAGTCGTATGCAATTACTTCTTCTCCAGCTTCACCTCATCCAGGCCGAACATGAAGGAGGGATCGGCCTTGTCGTTCTTGCCAACAATCTCCACACCGAGGACGTGCTCGCCCTCGGTGAGCTCGACGGTGCCGAGCGGGATCGCGTCGGTGCGGATGACCTTCGGATTGTAGAGGTCGATCGGCTCGCCGAGCTTCCGGCCGTCGACCGAGAACTGCACGATGCCGTAGTCTCTTGCCTTGGTGAGAATGACGCTCAGGTCGTAACGGCCGTCGGCCGCGACCGGGAGGGCGATGTCGAGCTTGTCGCCCGGATTGGCGCCGATCCACCAGAGTTGATCGTCGCCCGTCCAGTTGCTGCCGAACTCGGTGAGGTTCTGGGTGTGGGGATCGCCGGCCGGCTCGCCGAGAACACGGAATCCACCTGCCACGATGGGCAGCTTGACATAGTAGTCATGGCGCTGGTCGACGGGCACCGGCTCGTAGGGATCGACGCCCCCGGGGGCCAGGTACCAGCAGACGGTTGCGGCGTAAAGGGTGCCCTTCTCTTCCGTGCGGTAGTATTTTTCGATGCAGCCTTCGAACGAGGTCTGGAAGGGGACGGCGTCGGCCACGTGCCAGCGAAGCACCGACTGGTGCCCCTTGTTGCCCATGGTCATCGTCTGGGAGTGGAAGGGGCGCTGGAACAGGTTGGGGTCGCACCAGGCGTAGCCAAAATAGTCCTCTGACCCGGTGCCGATGGTGGAGGGGAACTTTTCGCCGTCGACGAAAAACTTCTCATCCCCTTCGCCCCACCAGCCGCCTTGCGGGTTCCACACGTGGAGCATCACACCCATGAACCGGCCGCGGCCCTCGGTCTTCAGCATGGTCCAGTCGGGCCAGCGGTCTTCCGGCAGGGTGACTGTGTCGCGATGCCACTTGCAGTGGAAATAGCCGAGCCCCTCGAAGCTCTTGAGCGGCTCGTGCACGATCGTCAGTTCCACCTGGCGGGCCTTCTGGCCGTCGTTGACCAGTTCCACCAGGGCCTTCTTGCCGAAGGGCATGGTCCAGTTGGCATAGAAGCCCTCTTCGGTCATGCCGGTGACCCAGTTGGTGTAGAGGTTCTTGCCCGGCGCCGTGCCGAAGAAGTCGCCCAGGGGGCACCAGACGGCCGGTTTGGCCTCGCCGTCGAAGGTGATCTGGATGCAGAGCTCGCGGAGGGCGGCCATCTCGTCGGCCCGGTCGCCGAGGGGCACCTTGGCCTGGATGGAGGTGATGGTGCGGGGACCGGCGAGCTCGACCACCTTGGTTGCCGCGCCGCCGGCAACCTTGAGGGAGTTGTGTGCCACATCGGGCCCAGCGGGGAGCGAGTCGGCCTTGTTGGCCATACGACCGGCGACCAGTTCGTTGTACTGTTTCAGGGCGGAGGCATTCTGGGCCACGAGGTCCGCGGAGAAGGTGGGGAGCTTCGTTCCTTCGGGGAAGGTGGTGTAGACGAACTGGTAGTAGGCGCCCCACTCCTTGTCGGCCACGATTTTGCAGGACTTCTGGTAGGGGATGGGGAGGTAGAGGTTCTGCCCATGGCACCCGCTCTGGGCCAGGTCATACGACACGGACGGGAAGTTGAAGGGGGCCGTATCGCCGGAGAAGTAGTTTTTGAAGGGGAGGTCGACGACCGGTTCCTCGCTGCCGTCGAGATAGATCTTCACGTGGCCGTCGAGGGCTCGGGCCGACCAGGTCCGCCAGATGCATCCCGGGCCTTCCATCTCGGCCATGACGATGCGCCCGTCTTCTTCACGGATGAAGTCACCGCCATCGCCGTTGGCGTCCCAGTTGAGGTACTTGCCGGTCTGGGGATCGTACTTGCTGGCCCGGTCCCAGCTCGACCACTGCCGGCACGTTTCACCGACGGCCGGCAGAGTGGCCGGGTGCGCAAGATCAGTCATGCGGGCGACCAGATCGGCGTACGACAGGGTTTCGCCGGCCTGGGCAGAAGACACGAGGCTGGCAGAGAGACTCGCCAGCAGGAAGAGGGCAAAAGCAATCGGGCATCGTTTCATGAGGTGTTTCCTTGTGAGGTGACACTTGGTGGTTGACGCTCAAAAGATCGCGGGGGAGCTACATTTCGCTGTTTCGTTGTCCCGGGCGTGTGATACCCTTGGGGCCGTTGGCCCGGATTGCCTTGAGGTAGGGCATGGATCGCATTTCCGGGCACGCCATGACCGCCTGCTGGAACACGTCAGGGGGTCGGTACTGATGGGCGTCAATATGGAAGTACATGTCACCGATCCTGGCATGCGGCGGCTGCAAGAGCAAGCCGTGTCACGCCAAAACTCGCAATATTGAAGCCTTCCTGTGGAATTGCGAAGGTCCGCGACGTCAGGAAGAATACGGTTGCCGCGGATCGGCCTGCAGGCTGCTGCGGAGGGGTTCTCGCTGAGGCTTGGGATGGGTGCCGGCATGGGGTAAAGCCGAGAAGCAGGGAGCAGGGAGCGTCGCATATCCTCTACGGGCAACTCGCAGTCGCGGGTGGCATGCCCTGAGAGTACCATCCCCCACCACGGGTATCCGAGCCGTAGCCGTCCCGACCGCTTTAGCCGTCCCCGCCGGAGTGCCGGCGTGCGATGGAGTCTGGCGGCGTGGCGTGAGCTCAGCCTATCGTCACCATATGATGGCTATAGTTCCTGAAAGCCCTTTGTCATCAATTCACATCGTTCCGCAATCGAACATCGAAGCCATCGGCCTTTTCCCTTGGAGTGAGGGATCCACGATCCATCGCGGCTCCACAAGAGGCCACTTAACGTGGCCAACTCATCGTTCACATAGTTAACTCCATCAAATGCCTCAACCGAACCGGGGACAAAGCTACTCGTTGAGTCAACGCAAACCAAACGACCGCCAGCCGTGCCTGGCACAATGGACAAGTCCACTCGATGCCACTGGTCGGGGTACGAGCATCGTGTGCAACGCCACATCTCATCAACCACGGTTAGCCTACCGAGATCATTCAACGGGTATAGTGCGTAATAAGCCTCAAGTTCTTGCTCCGATAAGTACTCGACGTCGCCAATGGAATACACTTCTGCGTTATTACGGCCGTCATTCCTGAGGAGCAACTTACTTTGGAGCAAGTTGTCGGCTTCGGGTTCGCCGCACCCGACACATCTGAACTCACCTCGGATGTACACGAACAACCCCATGATCTTCGTCCTTAGCACACGAGAAGCCGCAGCTAGGGCTTGAGTGAGTGTTTACGGGGGTATTGCCCTTGCGACGCCTAAACATTAACATCTTCCGCTCCGTTTGTCAGCTATATCTCAGGGCTATGCGGAAAACACACCCCAGCTCGCACTGCAGACTGCCTTGAGGAACTGAGATGCACTCACCGTAACCAGGCCATCGTTCGGGTCGCTGGGATTATCCGTGCCGTCCACGCCCCAGGGATTGCGTAGCGTGATCGTCGTGACGTTTCCGTGTGCATCACGAGTCATCGCGATTAGCGTGTGCGAATGACCGCCGATCAGTGGCACGTCCGAAGTCACGCCAATCACAACTGATACACTCCGGCGATTGGTCCATTGTTCGTAAAGATCGCCAAGAAACGCGTCGACGGACGAGCATTGTGCAGGTGTACGGTGAATGACACATCGGCTTGCATTAAATGCCGTGTATACCCCTCGTGTGCCCACTCTGGTGATTGCGTTGTATTCGCTTCCCCAGGACCACACATCACTTCCTATTTGCTGCAAAACGAGTGCCTTCTCAACAAGGGCAGCCCACAATGAGTCTTCCCGGCCGAGACCGGCATATTTGGGGACCACCGGCGAATAGGAGACGGGCAAGTCGGCATCAACACGGTAGAATTCGTCGCCAAGGCGAACGCCAAAAGTCCCATCGCCCAAGTCAACCATGGCCCTACGGACTACCTGTGGGTTCTGGTGGGCAATGGCGGCCATGGACGCGAGCGTAGGGCAATCGCCAATCGCTCCCTGATGGATATCGTCCGCCTTGGGACCATCCTGGGCGAACAACGGCTTGTCCCGGAACGAGGCGTAGGTCTCACCCTTCGGGTCCGCAATCGCGTCTCCGTTGAGAGTTCGGTCCGCTCCATTTGCGAATGCCTTGACAGCCTGCAGTGTGTCGTCGGCTTGCAGTGACTCTACTAAATCCTGGGCCGTTTCTGTCTGGTCGGTCCAGAACACGTCCCGGCCAGCGTTCCCATAAAGACGGTCTGCCGCCGCATTGTCGATGGTTACCAGGATATCGAACCGAAGGCGAGTCATGCCAACGCCTGACAGCCGCGGAAGATGCCGACGCCGGTTTCCTGACAGACGCCGGGGGAAGACTGTTCTTCACCTACAAAGGTCCTTCGACGGACTGGCATGCCGAGTTGTGGACATCGGACGGCACGGTCTCCGGGACCAGGAAGGTACTTGGCCCAAACGGAGATCCGTTCGTCTACTTGAACAATCTGGCCTTCGTAGGAGGAGAGCTGTACTTCAGCGGTGACCTCAGCGAGACTTCGGGGAAAGACCTGGGGTCCGAGCCGTGGTACGTGGACTTGGGGCCAGGAATATCGGTCAGTGATACCACGGTTTCGGAAGACAAGAGCAATGCGACCTTCGGACGGGTCGGACGGCGCATTCAACGCGAGTCGCTCTGTTGCGACGGATGCCGTCCTTGCAGTCGGAGTCACGATGGCCGAAATCAGAGACGATGAATCCTCGGCCCGGGTCCAGTCCATCGCAGGGTCCCTGGACAGCTCGTGGCTCGCAGAACTTGCTGGTTCCGCAGTGTCGTCGTCCCAACGTCGCCCCAACGGCTTGGCCGCGTTGGAACTTGTCCTCTCGGAAACCGGATGGTTGCCTCCCGAAGAGTAATGGCCAGTTGGATTTCTGAGTGCCTGAGCAAGACCTCGGCACTTGTGTTGCGGTGTTGCTGCTCAGTGGGGAATCCGATAACAACGCGAGTTCTCGCCGATTTCGAGGACGGGGCTGCCGTTCAACCAAGCCTGGCACAGGCCACCATCATGGCACGAAATCGATACGCAACCTGCCTCAGAAGGCCCAGTTCACCTGGGCCACCAACTCGAAGTCGAAGGAGCGGTCGCTATCAGAGCTCTGCAACGGCGCCACGGCGGCAACCCTCAAGTCGAGCCCCCTCCGACACTGAAAATGTAGACCGGCAGTGAGGTTCGTGATGTCGACATGACCGAAGGAGTTGCCTACCTGAAGGAGACCAGGGGGGGGCCAGGATGCTGTCACCAGGTCGGCATTCTCCAAGGTCGTCGTGTAGTGAAACTCGAGTAGTCCGGCAACGCCTGTGAGGAAGGACGATCTAGGGCGCCGGAGGAGCCAGCGACCAACTGACAGATCGACGTACAACAGGGTTTGATCTTGAACTACTCCGACTTCGATGGGAGTATCAGTCCAGTCATTCACATGGAATGAGTTTCCGTTCAGATCGACATCGACTTGCAGGAATCCCTGGCAGAACCAGTTGTCGCCCGGCCGGTACAGGGCACCTACAAAAGGCCCCAAATGAACGGATTCGTTCTCCAGCCTATAGGGCATAAAGTACATCTCCCCTGAAACAGACGGCCCGGTCGGGACATCTACCATTAGGCCCGCCGAGATTGCACAGCGTTCCGATTCGTGAAGCAGGCCCTTGACGGTGACCGAAATATTTCCGAGCGACCCGGAATCCGTTCGAGCAGTGAACAGAAAGTCATTCACGCCAGGGAAAGGCGGCCACGGGGACGCGTTGAACCACGTGGTGTCCTGGAATGGAATCCGAATGTCGGCGGAGAACAAGTTGTCAAGAAACGCCCGCTCGAAACCAACAACATAACGATTGACGCTGAAATCGACCTGCCGGAATGCGTAGCCGGGAACCTCCCAGGAGAAGTCCTCGGCCCTGATTGCGTTGTGGAAATGTTGGTACGTGAAGTATGCCCGGTCGCGAGGTAGCGGACTGTTGTTTTCAGCAATTTTCGCTCGCTGCACTCCCGGGATATCGATGATGCCGCCGTGTGTGCTCGGCGTCAGCCCCAGAATCTGGCCCCGTGAGAAGAAGGAATCGCCGAACATGTTGGGCGTTGAATAAAGACGGTCGCTGTGATATCGCCGCTCGTTCAATCCAAGCAGCGAAGCCAACGACCTTTCCGGGGCCCGGTTGCGTGGCGGTTCCGTCGCTGCCTGACGGGCTGTTGGAGGGGCCTGCGGCGGTGAAGTGACTGCGGCCTTCGGTGCCGGCACCGTATGGCCAGAGGGCGACTGAGGAGCTTGGACAGGCGGGACAGGGAACACCGGTTGCTCGGCCGTCAAGTCGAACGAGCTGAGGATCGTCTGAGCGGATTCTGGAGCATCGGATGCTGGGAAGGCGGGAGGAGTGACCGAACTAATCAGCAGTATCAGACCGAAGAGTTCTAGCGGGTAACGCCCCATAGCCGCAATCTCCATTCCCATCGATATCTGGAAGAGTGTATCGATTGCGCAAACTACACTGTCAGTTGTCGCAATGTCGCCAAAGTGGAGCGACAATACAGCTCTTGCGGGCGATATCGAACCGGCCGGCATTGCAGCTTGAAAAGTACCGGAATATACGGAATAGACTGCCAGAATAGCCCAAATTCTCGCGACGCTTGGTCACGCAAGGTGAGACTATTGTTGGCTGACTGCCTGAAGGATAGCTGATCGCCCCGCAGTCGGGGATCAACGGCGAAGAACAGGTTGTCGATGCGGAGCGG
>CAYSCH010000019.1:0-26145 GCA_964429355.1 uncultured Planctomycetaceae bacterium
ATCCCGCAAGGCTACTTGGTACGACAGCGCCAAGTCGCGACTTAGCGCTGTCGTGTTAGTTGAAACTTCGCTGGGGCTCAATGCCGCAACAGCCGGGCTGGTCAACGATGCCCTGTTTCCTGCTTTCGCCAGTGCTTGTCGGCGAGTTGATCTTGCGGCTGCGTGCCTGTTCCGCAGCTTGAAGCGACTCGACCTTGTTGGCTTTGGCGATCCAGCCTTGCCTGGGTTCTTGAGAGCCCGCGGTCCCGGGAAACTCACAGACAACCACGGCGAAAGCCAGCAATAGCGCCAGATTTCGGACGACTGCAATCCTGCCTGCCATGGATTCCACTCCTCGCGGCTGAACTGGCCAGAATTCGGATGTCAGCAGAGCAATATAACCCCGGGAAGGCCCGAATCCTAGCGATGATTGTCTTGTACTCCTCCAGCCGCTAAGCTGAGGGCCAGCCAATCTGGGACCGAAACGATGCACCAACCAGGGGGTAACGCATGACTCACTCGATCTTGCATAGGTGTGCCCAAGCAGTAGCCGTTTGGATGCTTTGCGGTGTGGCGACCTCAGCGGCCGAACCATCGGAACTGCAAACGCTTCTGGCACGTCCGATCTACGATGCCGACCAGGCCCTGATCGATATCCAATTGTATTGCGTGGCCGGCATCCCCAAGATGCCCGCACTCTCCTCGGCCGACGCGTGGACGCAGGAGGCCGACCGGCTCCGCGAAAGCGTGCTGCGTGATGTCGTCTTCCGCGGCCAGGCGGCCCAGTGGCGCGACGCCCCGGCGCAGGTCCAGTGGCTCGACACGATCGAAGGCGGGCCCGGCTATCGCATCAAGAAGCTCCGTTACGAGGTGCTCCCCGGCATGTGGACCGCCGCCCTCCTCTACGAGCCCGAGAAGCTCGAAGGAAAGGTGCCCGTGATCCTCAACGTCAACGGCCACAGCCCCGAGGGGAAGGAGTATCATCCCAAGCAACTTCGCTGCATCAACCAGGCAAAACGCGGCATGTTGGCCCTGAATGTCGAGTGGCTCGGCATGGGGCAGTTGCGGACCGACGGGTTCCAGCATTACCGCATGAACCAGCTCGACCTCTGCGGCACCAGCGGGCTGGCGCCGTTCTACCTGGCAATGAAACGGGGCCTCGACATCCTCCTCAGCCTCGAACATGCCGATCCCGATCGTCTGGCCGTCACGGGCCTGTCCGGCGGCGGATGGCAGACGATCACGATCAGCTCGCTCGACCCACGGGTCAGGCTGTCGGTGCCGGTGGCCGGCTATTCCAGCTTCTGGACGCGGACGGAACATCTCAAGGACCTGGGCGACTCGGAACAAACACCGTGCGACCTGGCCACGATTGTCGACTACACCCACCTGACCGCCATGATGGCCCCCCGCCCTACCCTGCTCATCTACAACCAGGACGACGACTGCTGCTTCGAGGCGAAATATGCCCTCCAGCCGCTCGTCGATGCGGCCTCTCGAGCCTTCGAACTTTTTGGGAAGAAAGACTGCCTGCGATCCCACATCAACTACGATCCGGGCACGCACAACTACCTGCAGGACAACCGTGAGGCCCTTTACCGGATGCTGCGCGACCATTTCTACGGCGGCAGCCCCGAGTTCGACGTCAAGGAGATCCCTTCGGAGAACGAAATCAAGACGGCCGACCAGCTCTTTGTCGAACTGCCCGAGAAGAACGAAGACTTCAACACCTTGGCCCTGGCGCTGGCCAAGACGCTGCCTCTCGAGCCGGCCATACCGGCTGATCTCAAGGGAGCCGCGGATTGGCAGAAGTCGAAAAGGTCCCAGCTCGCCGAGCTGGTTCGGTTCAAGTCTTACAAAGTGGATGCCGCCGAGACAGGCCAACAGGCATGTGCTGACTGGACCGTGCGTAGCTGGAAACTGAAGTGCGGCCCGTGGAATCTGCCCTGTGTCGAGGTCGTTCCCCAAGAAGCAACCGCAACGGCCGTTCTCGTTGGCGACGAAGGCTACGAGAAGCTCGCCGCCGAGGCCGAACGGCTGGCGGTGGACGGCCAACGTGTTGTGACGGTGGATGTGACAGGTGTGGGAAAATCGGCTCCCAGCAAGTCGATGCTCTTCTCCCTTCTCACCTCGGCGATCGGTGACCGTCCGCTGGGGATCGAGGCCGGCCAACTGGCGGCGGTTGCCCGTTGGGCTGCTGCGGCCAACGGCGGAAAACCAGTCAGACTCGTGGCCGTCGGACCTCGCATGGGTGTGACCGCACTGGTCGCGGCGGGGCAGGAAACCGAGGCGATCGCGGGTGTCGAGTTGTCGGGGGCACTTGGGAGCCTGAAGGAGATTCTGGAGAACAACCGGGGCGTGGACCAACTACCCGAACTGTTCTGCTTCGGATTGCTGGAAACATTCGACGTCAGGCAGATCGCGGCCCTCGTTGCCCCTCGCAAGATCGTGCTGCGGGAACCGAGCGACCGGGCAAAGGCAGAATTGGCCGGGCTGCTGTAGCAGCGACATCGGCCGTCAGTGATTCTCGATCGACAGATTGTCGACGTAGAAAACGCTCTCCGAAACGGCATTGCTCGTGAACCCCAGCCAGGTGAGCTGTTCGAACTTGGCGCCGCCGTTGGCAAGCTGCTTGAACTGCTGGGGCTCCTTTCCGACCGGTGTGACCGTCAGGTCCCACTTGCCGGAATTGTCTGGCCCAAGGTCGGCGGCAATCTCGAACCGCACCCACTGGTCAGACGGCAGGTCCATGAGCGTCTTTCCGCCGGCCGCGAGCCGTCCCTGGTCGATGCTCAGGTTGGGCCCGACCTGGTAGGGCGACCCGCGCCAATCGCGCCATTCGTAGTTGATTTTGACGCGAGGTTCGACGAGCAGGTCGAACTTGCAGGTGGTGGCACCGTCCGTGTGGTTCGGGTCGTAGACGAAGTGGGGATCGTAGGAAAACTTCAGCCCCGCCGCATCGGCGATCTTGAGCGAGTTCTTTCCCTGGGCGGCCTTATCGGCCGTGACTTCGATCGTATCGCCAAGACCCTCCGTGTAGACCTGGGCCGTCTTGGGCCGGCTGCCGACCGGCGACTTTTCGAAGTCGTCGCGGATCGTGACTGGGGGCGGCCCGGGGGGCAATTCCAGAGCCGGCATCTTCGCATCGGCCGCTCGCTTGACCCACTTGGCATCGCCGTAAACGCCCGCCTGGCTGAAGTCGAACGGAACAAATCCGATTTTGAGGGCCGGCGAGTCGGGCTTGAGCCGGTAGTCGTTGTGCTCCGGATCAACGAACAGCGGATCGGCAATAATCGAGTGCTGATCGTAGCCCAGTTTCTGCCACTCCGCGAGATCCCGGCCCATGAACTTGACGGGCTCGCCCGCCGCATGGAAGTAACAGTTCTGATCGACCTTCACCTTGACCCGGTCCCAGGGACCGCCCAGGAGTTCACCGGTTTTCCAGTAAACGATGTTGTGCTCGAAGGTGAAGGAAAGATGCTCTTCCACCCGGGTCGCCGCAACCTGCGGGTTCTCGCTGCACGCCAGGATGTTGTTGCGGATCACGTTCTCCTTGCCGTAGTGCTGGTGGAAGCTTCCTGTCTTGGTGTTGTAAACCAGGTTGTTTTCCATCGTGATGCCGGTGCTTCCCTCGTCGGTGTAGAGGCCCCAGCCGCCGTAGGTGTAGGCGTAGATGTCGTGGAAAACGTTGTTTCCCACCACTGTGCCTTCCGACGGGCCGAGCGTGTAGATGCCTCCCATGTCGCTTAGCACGCCCTGGCCGATGTGGTGCACGTGATTGAAGCAGATGCGATTGTTCTTCGCCAGGCTGTCGCTGTATCCCCATCGCCAGCCGGCGGAGATACCTGTGTAGTAGAAGTCGCCGATGTCGTTGTGGGTGACCGTGTTGTCGCCGCTCTGGCCGATCCAGATTCCGACCGCCTCCATGTAGGTTCGACCACCGCGGTGGACGATGTTGTTGTCGATCGTAATATGATCGGTCCGTTCTGCATCGTTGCCCCGAATCTCGCCCTCACCGATCCGCACGCCCCCCGAACCCAGGTCCGCAAGGCAGCACCGCTCGAGTCGGCAGTTGCGGCAGCCGCGGCGGAACCAGACGCCGTAGTCGCCCATGTGGAGAATTTCGCAGTCGATGATCGCGACGTTTCGCGCCCCGTCGGCCATCACGGCTGCCTCGGTCGTATAGGCGGCCTGGTACGGCGCGTAGCCGTGGGCCGGAAGGGGGAAGGAACTGTGCTGGAAGGAAAGCCCCTTGATTGTCAGGTGTTCGACGAATTTGCCTTGTTCCGGTTGCCCCTGGATCACCAGGAGTTTGGGAGCAACCGGTGCGACGACCTGGGCCTTGGTCATATCCTGGCCCGGCAGCGGCATGTAGAACAGCGTGCCTTCACGGCCGAGGAACCACTCGCCGGGGCTGTCGAGGGCCGGCCGGCAATTCTCCAGATAGAACTGGGTGTTGGCGGGCCAGCCGGAATAGCCGGGAAGCTGCTCGCCGACGGTCACGATCGCATTGGCCTTGGGGTCGATCTCGGAGAGAAATCGCCGGGTGATGCACCACTTGTGCAACGCCACGAGCGTGACGTCCTTCAGTTGTGCCTCGCTCAGTCCCTGGAGCGGCTCGAGGGTTTCCGGGCGGACTTCCGTCGTCCGGCGGAACTTGCCGGGCTGCCCCTCGACGGGCACTTCGACCGTTTCACCTGTGAAGTCGTAGAATTGGTTGGGTGTCTTCGCTCGAATGGCCCGCTGGCCATCGACGGTCAACTGCTCGAAATACCATTTGCCGGCCGCGACGTCGGGGATCTGCACCTTCCAGATCCCGCCGTCCGCTGGTTCGAAGCCGGTCAGCACCCGCCCTCCCGAGATCACCGGACTGGCGCCGGGCGCACTTTGGTAGGTGATCGGGCATGCCTCGGTGCCGCTGTCCAGCGGCGTGAACGCCAGCGGCTTGTCGATCGGGTACAGGCCGTCGGCAAGGATCACTTGTACCGGTTCCGTCAACGGGCCGGCAACCTTCCACTGCCGGATCAAGTCGCGGGCTCGATCGAGCGTTGCAACCGGCCCGTCCGTACCATCGGCCTTGGGCGCGGCAAGCCCGCCGGACCAGGCATCGTTGCCGGAGGGGGCGACATAGATGGTCTTGGCCGCAACTTCGCCGGCGGCAGCAAGGAGCCCAAGAAACAGCAAGACGCTCTTGATTGTGCGGGTTCTCATGAAAGCAGGCCCTCAGGTCAAGGAGTTCGGCAAAACGCCTGGATGAAGAAGGTCGTGCGGACGGGCGATCGCCCAGCTCAGGCCGTTGCCGGCGCCGTGGCATCGCCCCTCGGTCCTTCTCTCCGGAGGCAGTCGGAATCATACCACGGCGGCAAATGAAAGAACAGGATCGGGACCGGGCCGTTCCCGCGGCTACACGTGGCAGTGCCGTTTCTGCTTAGATGCGTATGCCGTCACCAGGGCAACCAGATCCCGGTGGTCGATCGGTTTGGCCATGTAGTCGTCGCACCCGGCGTTGAGGCACTTTTCCCGGTCCGTACTCATGGCATGGGCCGTTACCGCAATGATCGGTCCGGAGTACCCCGCCTCCCGCAACTTCGTCGTGGCCAGGTAGCCGTCCATGACGGGCATCTGCATATCCATCAGGATCACGTCAAACGGCTTGCCCTCCTCCAGTGCCGCCAGGGCAGACTCGTAGGCCACCTTGCCGTTGTCGGCCACGACGACTTCGATCGATTCCTTTCGCAGCACCAACGTGATCAACCGCTGGTTATCCGGCCCATCCTCCGCCAGCAGCACGCGGTAACCGCTGGCTGCGACGGGGTCGACCGGCGCAGCGCAAGGGCCGGCCGAGGCCGCAGATTCATCGTCCCCGTCCGTTTCCCGCGCCACCGCGCCGCCAGTCACCGTGAGTGTGAACTTCGTCCCCTCCCCGGGAACGCTCTGGACGGCGATATCGCCCCCCAGGCTGTTCGCCAGCCGCTTGCTGATGGCCAGCCCAAGTCCCGTGCCGCCGTAGCGGCGGGTGGTGGAGGAATCGACCTGGGTGAACGGACGGAACAACTTGGCAATCTGCTCCTGCGACATCCCGATGCCCGAATCGATCACGTCGACCTGCAGTCTCGGCATGTCGGCCCCCGTATCCAGCATCCGCGCCGCAACCAGGACTCGGCCCCTGTGGGTGAACTTCACCGCGTTGCTAACGAGGTTGATGAGGATTTGCCGGAGCCGGACCGGATCGGTTTGGATCCGACCAGGCAGCGAGCCGTCCACTTCAATCTCCAGCGTCAGGTTCTTCTCGTGAGCCCGCACGCGTATCAGGGAGACGACCTCGTGAAGAATCGCGATCGGCGAACAGGGAACCTGCTCGACATCCACCCTTCCCGCCTCGATCTTCGAGAGGTCCAGAATATCGTTGATGATCTGGAGAAGGTACTCGCCATTGCGGCGAATGGTCGCCGCCGCTTCCAGATGCTTCCGCTCCAACTGCCCCTCCATGAGCAGGTCGGAAAACCCGAGAATCGCCGTCATGGGCGTGCGGATCTCGTGGCTCATGTTGGCAAGAAACTCGCTCTTGACCTGCGTGGCTGCTTCGGCATCGTCCTTGGCCCGGGCCAGTTCGTCTTCAAACCGCTTCCGCTCGGTGATGAACCGGGCCTGCTGCAGGTTCTGGTAGGCCATGTCGGAGAGTTGGTTGGCCAGGGTGTACAGCACCTGGGCGACCTGCCGGAAACGCTCGTGCGACATCGTCGGCACTTCGCGGAAGGCTTCCACCATCAACGCTTCATCGCTCCCGATCTCGCGGGCATACCGGCGAATATCCTCTTCGGTCTGGCGATCGTCGCGCACCTGGCCAATGACCCAGTTGGCAATGTGCTTTCCTCCGACCATGATCGAGGTCCCGGCGCCCCACAGCCCCGCGCTGAGGCAGGTTTGAACGGTTGGCCCACCTGGGTGGACCCCTCCCAGTGCCATGTCCGATTGAGTGCATCGCAGACAACCCGTCTCCGATCGGCGCACGATATCGCGGCACAGACGCGTGAAGTTGCTGGGGGCGGTGATCGGTGTCCCGTCTGGCGCGGTAATCAGCGACGCCACGCCGGTTGCCCTGGCAAACTCGTCCTGAAGACGCTGGATGTCGGCCAGGTTGAAAAGCTCATCGAAGGTGATCCCCTCGCCGTCTTCGAGGGGCCGTGTCAATGCGACGAGGCGTTTCTCCATCGCCGCCTCGGCACGTTTCCGCGCGGTGATGTCGGTGATGATATTGCCGAGCATTCGGTACTGACCGTCCTCGTCGCGGATCTGGAAGATGCTCTGCTCGGTGGCGATGAGGTTGCCCTTGGCCGAAAGCAGGGCGATTTCGCCCGACCACTCCCCTTTCTCGAGCACGATCGGCAAAATCTCCTCCTTCAGCCGCACGACATCCTCGGGGAGATAGTAGTCGAACAGCGTATTGGCTGAAAACGACTCCTCGCTCTCCTCCTCGACGATTCGAAGCAGCGCAGCATTGGTGAACACGATATGCCCTGCCAGATCGCCCATCCCCAAGCCATAGCTCGAGGCCACCGCGAACCGCCGGAATCGCTCCTCGCTTGCCCGTAGCGCTTCCTCGATCCGCTTGCGCTGGCTGATATCGAACCCCAACCCGATCCAGTGCGGCCGGCCGTCGATTTCGATCCGCCTTCCGCTGAGTACGTGAGGCACCGCCTGTCCCCCTTTCGCGGTCAGGCTGGCCTCCACGCTGCATCGGCCCTCAGTCAGCGTCCGTTCGATTCCCCTGGCCACTGCTTCCCGGTCTCCCTGCCCGAGAAAATCGATCGCGAGCCTGCGCGACAGTTCCTCCGCGGTGTATCCCGAAAAACCTTCGAATTCGCGGTTCCAGCGTAGGATCCGCCCGTCTCTGTCGCAGATCACAAACGCGCCGGGCAGACTGTCAATCACCGAATCCGAGAATTCCTTCTCGCGCAGCAACCGGTCCTCCGCAGACTTCAGTTCGGCCATCGCGTGGCACTTCGCAGTCTCGTACAGGAAGACCAGGCTGAACATCAGCGTACTGAGGCACACCATCGATAGCAGCGACACGATCATGTCATGCTCGGTCGTCAGATCGTTCCTGAACGCGTATCCGCACCAGTCCAGCGCACGGAACATGCCCATCGAAAAGAGCGTGACCGCCAGCCAGACAATGGCCGAACGCTGCCCGGCCGTGGCCAGCGCTACCACCGGCACCGCGGCGTACCAGGGAAGCGACATCGAGCCGTTCCCCCCTTCGCGGCACACCGATATCGTCAGCACACAGAAAAAAACCGCCGCCAGCAGGTTCCCCGCAGCAAAGCATGACCCGGTCCGCCGCAGGATGTACAATACGGTCAGCCCAACCGTCGCCCCCATCACGTGCGCCAGCCAGAGCGCCGTATGCCCCATTAGGGCATAGATGCCCGCAAACGTGACGGCCAGCACAAACAGCGTCCAGCCAAACGCCACAACCAGCCGGCAACGGCGCAGCATGTCGGCGCCGTTGTCGCGAACCGCTGCCGGTATGAACCAGTCGATCCCGGCCAATACCAGCGCTGTACGCGTGCCCCGCTGCCTCTCATCCATACCGAATGACTCGCCCAAAACACTCCGAATGGGTACGTCCCTAGAAAATCCGCAAAACAAGAGATACTCAAAAATACGTTGCAGATACGTTCCCGATCGTGGAAAACCGAGACAATCGCGGATGGGTCGTATCAAATATGCCGATCGGGATGGCGCCGGGGCTTCTCGGTTGCCTCGGAGGAGTATAATGATCGGGGTTGGCCAGCCCGAGTTCCCGGCCAGGAAGTCTCCGCCAAGGAGATTGCTCTCTTGGTTGGCCAGGATTGCCCCAACCGTTGCTGGCACCTTCACGCCGATCCGATACCGATCAAGTGACTATGGAATCTGTAGCACACCATCCATTCCCGTCGCTCCAGGCATTCTTGCTCGGCGTCATCGCCCTCGGCCTTGCTGCCAACGAGCGTGTTTTCCCGGCCGATACTTCCCTGGCCGGTCCTCAGGCATCGGCCGTGACGGTCGAGCCCCGTCCTACACCCCCGATCCCTGAAGGTGCCGAAGGGATTGCCGGCAGGTACCCAGGAGACGTGGGAATCGAGAAGGATCCGGATGTTGTTTTCGTCGAGTCCTTCGAGGGCTCGATCGAGGAGATCTGCAGCCGCTGGGAAGCGGTGTCCGGCAGGCCGATCATGTCCATCTCCGACGATGTCGCGCCGGGAAGCGCCGGCAGGCAATCCCTCCTTCTCACCCGAGTGGCCGGGGGAACCGAGGGATACATGGACGGCGGCAATCTTTACCGCCGGATCAAGAATGCCGGCGGCGGCTATGGATACGACCAGCTCTTCTTCCGCTTCTACATGAAGTTCAACGTGGAGCACGCCCCCATCCATCACTACGGCAGCGGCCTGGTGGGTTTCTCGCCTCCCACCCCCTGGCCCCAGGGTGGCGCGGGAGAGCGGCCCCTGGGCGACGCCCGCTGGAGCACCCAGGTCGAACCCGGCTTCTTCACCACCTGGTACTTCTACAGTTACTGGCAGAACATGGGAGGGAGCCCGCCCCGCGGTCAAACCTGGGGCAACACGTTCGAGGTCGGCACGCCCCATCGCCCGGTGGCCAGAGAGGATTGGATCTGCCTGGAGATCATGGTCAAGATGAACGACATCGGCAATACCAACGGCGAGCAGGCCTACTGGCTCGACGGGCAGCTCAGCCGCACTCCCGACGGCCAAGTCACCAGCTACCTGGGCAAGGGCTTTCCCTCGGCCGGTACCTGGACTTACGATAAGTTCAAACCCTACGCCACCGGCCCGGGTATTGCCTGGGACTACGACCAGGGCAAGGGTGTTCCCATCGAGGGGGGCAAACCGTTCCACGGCTTCGCGTGGCGAAACACGCCGGAGCTCAACATCAACGGCATCTGGCTCTATCGCTACATGTCGCAGCCCGAGAAAGGCACGAGCATGGTCTGGTGGGATCACCTGGTCGTGGCGAAGAAGTACATCGGCCCCCTCGCGCCGGCAGACGGGCAGGCAGGGGCACAGCGATAGTCGTGGTTTCTTGAACAAACTTGCCACCGCGGTGGCACGTCCCTGAGCGAGAGCGAAGGGCGTGGTTTGTGGGGACACTACATATTTCGCCCCATAGTCAGTTCTGCCCACTTGGCCAGCCAATTTCTGGGCGAGCCACTCACCGCGTGATTCCGCCAGTGGGCTTTGTGGCGACAGCGAGTGGCCGCACGGAGGTGGCAACCGCTCCCATGGCGTAGTTGTCGTCCCCTTCGACATAGACCCGCACGAAGCAATCGCCGCGGGCGTGGTCTGGGACGGCAAGGCTTGTATGAAACCTCCCGCCGCGAATCTCCGTCTCGGTCCAGGCGAGACGCCGATCGTTCGCCCGTGCGTACTCGGTCTGAAAATCTGCCCACTCCAGCCACGATTCGGGAAACTCCGTGCGTCTGGCCGGTGTGACGACGAACCGGTCTCGCGATACGACCAACTCGACGGTCGCCTGACCGTCGACCTCGCTCATACCGGTGATTTCCAGCGTCTCGCCAGGCGCGGCGATTTCGGCCACGGTAAGTTCGACCGGCCTCGGCCGCCGCAGTCGCAGCAGCGGATCACCGAGGAGGTTGAACAGCAACACGTGCTCACGACGCTCTTCCACCAGCTTGCCGGGCAAGGGGCTGATCAGGCCTGCCACCGAATCGAGCATCTCCCGCTCCCGCCCGGCCGTCTTCCCCTCGGTGAGCAGATGCCGTTTGGCCGCCAGCACGGCTTCGCCCAGAGTCTCGGCCGGCCCATCGAGGGTCTGCCTGGCCAGTTCCAGGGCCATCACCCCCATCGCATAGGGCATCGTCGTGCGGCTGGCCCCGATCACCGCCACCGGCCCACCCTTCGCCCGGAGCATTTCCTCCGCCAGACAGTCGTCGTAGGCGTCGAAGGCTCCTGCGTAGCACGACATGAACAGGGCGATCGGCAACCCCTGCCGGCACTCCAACTGGGCTGCATCGGCCACCGAGAGAACCGGGAACTCGCCCCCAGGGGTCGGCACGGGCGCCAATTCCACGTGATAACCGTGCCCCATGTAGATCCAGAACTGGCAACCGGCGTTGAGCGACTCGATGGTCGCTTCCCGGAATCGCCGCGGGTCCGGACAGAAGGGGCTTCGCCAACTGCCGTAGGTCATCACCACGTCGTAGTCGGCGCCGATCGTTTGGGTCAGAAACGTGCGGGCGGTCCCCTCGATGAGCCGATCCGCCAACGCCCCGAATCCTCCCGTACCGGCAACAAACTCCAGCCGCCGCCGCCAGGGCCGATGGTCGCGAGACTGCTCGTATGCCAGGATCTTGCCCGTCATAACCTCCAGCTCTTCGCTCGTATCCGCGGTCAACCGCCCGACCGCCACCTCCGGCACACCGTCGCCATCCAGGTCGCCGCACCAATCGTCGGTACCGATATGCGGCTCCGATCCCAACAGCACGGTGACCTCCGATTTTGCCCACTCGACCGGTACGCACCGGCGTCGCTCCGCCGGATTCATCCCGATGCCCACCCGGGCATCGCCAACGAGCACAACGGCCTTGATCGTGCCCCCCTCCCCTGCCCTTTTGATCGCCGCCTGTACCTCGTCCAACGTGCCCTGGTTCGAGACAAAGGCGAGCTCGTGCCCCTGCCCCTCCCGATAAGCGGTCCAGGCCTGCATGGCCGGCCGAAACATCTCCGGGCACACGACGACCGTATCCGGTCCGGCCTCGACGGCCAGCATCGCCATCACCAACCAGGATCCAATCACCGGCGCCTCCTTGCGCTCGATAGGTCTCAGCGATCGTGCGGGTTGTCTCGTCCATGATCCATAGAGGACTACGCACCATACCAGGACTTTTCAGACAACCATTTATGTCCGCGCCGTGACCGCCGCGCGAGCCGGTCACGCTTGTAGCACGCTCGCCTGTCACGGCAGCCTGGGGAGTCTACGAACTTGTCGGCAGTCCAGCAACGGCGTTTTGTCTGTGGGCTGCCCCAAACGGGCGGTTCCAAGAGACTCGAGGTCCCGCTCTGGTACGATCGTTGCCTGGACGAATTTCCGGCCCCCCCCCTGCCCCGCCAGTCCCAAACGAACAATCACCCGTCCGCCGCTGCCTGCCACAGGACTGGCGAGGCAGCCGAGTGCGTGCCACCCCACCGGCAGCGCGAAATCGGCTCAACCTGGTATTTCAGCAAGATCGCGACTCTGGGCTGGCTGGCTAAGAAGTCCTCACAAAACGTGCGAGTTTCCCACGGGCATGGATGTGCACAACCGGTGGTTTTGTCAGCGGCTCCAAAGAATCGCCTAGAAACCGGTCGGTCAATTGGGTAATGCCCCAAAAAACCGGCCCTTCGCTCTCACTCGGGGACGTGCCACCGGGGTGGTAATCTGTTCGAGTTGTTCTTCTCCGCTACTTGGGCGTTGCCTTGCGGGATTCGGCCGCTTCGTTCATCTTCTTCTGCCCGTTGGCGAGGATGTCGGCCATGTCGAAGCCGAGGGGCTGGCCGTCGGCGATCTTCTTCTTCGCAGACCGGATGGCGGCCTCGGCCCCCTCCGGGATCTGGTTCTGCCACCAGTTCATTTGTTCGCTGTAGCACCAGACATACTCGTCGCTGGTAGTCAGGGCATAGTAGACGTTGTGCTCAAACCAGCTTGCCCGCTCCTCCGAAGTCAGATAGGTGCTGAGGTATTGTTCCACCGGTTGCCGCAGTCCGAGCACCTGATCCATATAGAGCGCCATGCCGGCCTGGAAATTGACGGCGTGTTTTGTGCGAAGCTCCGGCGGCACCAGGGTGAGCGAACTCTGCTTCATCCGGTGGTAGGCCTGATAGAAGGGCTCGCGGGCGGTGAAATAGTAGGCCAGTTCGTAGCCATCGATGATCCGAGCGCCGGGAGCAGCCGCTTCCAGCGCGCCGTTCCAGAAGGCGGAGAGCAGTCCCCAGTGCTGCCTGGAAAGCTCCAATTGCCGGCCCTCGAAATCGGGCCGGACCAACAGGTCGGCAAACAGGCTCTGGTGAAAGAAAGTCAGCACTCGCACCTCGGGCATTTCCGTCTGCAGCGCGCTCATGAACTGGGCGCCGCGCCGGCGGACCTGGGCCTCCACCTCGGCGAAGCTGTGCCCCTGCCCCTCGGCATAGGCCCACGGGTTGTCGCCGTATGGCTCGGGATCAAAAACCACGCCCACGCAACGGCCCGCCTTCGCCGCCCGCGCGGTTAACTGCAGGTTGGCCGTGATCCCCTTCCACTGCTCGTCGTTGAACCAGTCCATCTTTAAGTTGTTGGCCGCGTACAGGCAGAGGAAGTTGTCGGTGAACGTTTTCCACTCGATGGCGGCGAGATCCTCCATTTGCGGTTTGAGGTCCGCTTCTTTCCACGGGCGGGGGTCGAAGGCGTGGTTCCACTCCCGCAAGCGGAAGATGATGCCGTCAAAAGGTCTTGCCTCCATGCTGCGGATGTCTTTCCGCACCTGGTCGGGACAGGGCACGTCCCAGCCGTATTCGATCAGTTTCTTCGCCGGCCGGTCGGGAACGGACGCCTGGTCATGCACGGCCGGCGACGGAACCGGAGACAGGTCGGCAGAGTCTTGAAGCAGCGGCTTCAGGGCAGCGGCCCAGATCGCGTAGCCTTCCTCGGTCGGATGACAAAAGTCGCCCATCAGATTCCGCGGCAGTTCGCCTGTGGGCAAGAGAAACTGCTGGCCGATGTCGAGCACGGCGATGCCGGAATCCTTGCCGAAGTCGGCCAGAAGCCCGTTGAGCTCGAGGATCTTTGAGCGGAAAGGGTCGCCCGCCGTAGCGCCACGTGGAAGAACCCCCATAACGATGATCCGCGATTCCGGTGACTTCGCACGGATCCGATCGCAGATGGCCCGGATCCCCTCAGCCACCTCAGCAGGCGTATTGGCCTCGGCGTGGGACGTGCTGGAAAAGTTGTTGGTGCCGATGTTGATCACGACGTGGTGCGGGTGCAGGCCGTCCAGTTCGCCATGGTCCAGTCGCCAAAGGACGTTCTGGGTGCGGTCCCAGCCGAAGCCCAGATTCAGCACTCGCCGTTGACCAAAGAGTTCCTTCCAGGCCTGCGGCCCGTTCTGGATGTGGGCCTCGGGCGGTCCCGCCCAGAAGTGCGTGATGGAGTCGCCGATCATCACGATCTCGGGGTTGACCTGATCCTTGATTTTCAAGACCGCCTCGTGGCGGGCGTACCAGTCGTAGCTGTCGTCCTCCAGTTTGGGCACCGGCACGATTGCCGTGTTCGCGGGCGATTCCGCCAGGACGAGGGGAACGATGCACAGGGCCAACACGACTGCAGAAGCCACTGTCAACAGGCCCTGCCGGTGATCGTGGATGCGATGGGACATGTGTCTGCTCCAAATTTCGGACGATTGGGTGCTGTCTGTGCCACGAACGTGAAAAAAATCGTGAAATCTCTCACAAAGACTCGCGACCAACGCGAGCAGGCTGTTTGGCATCCGAGCGTTGGCTCGTATGGGTTGGCAGCCCCGCCGCCCTGTATAGCGCGCGGCGCCTCGGCGCCGGGCACCGGCCCATTATCTTCTGAACCGAGGGAAATGCAATCGTCCGTAAAAGGAGCAGCTCGACTGCATCGCCAATAAGCAAGCCGGAAGCCTGATTGCCCGGGTGGATAGTGCGTGCCCGTGAGCCGGAGTTATGGCGGGGAAGGTCGAGATCGGCCGTGACCCAACTCTCAACGATCTGTCCATGGCGTCTGCGGCGGCCGGGAACTGGCGATTCCGTTCAGCGGCGTGCTGCTTGCGACGCGTCCGTTGCAGCGGATGGTCAGGCGCTGGCCTTTTGAAGTACCCAGATCATTACCGGGCTCCTGTCTGCATCGAACGCAGTGCGATCGTAGTTTCCATAGAGCTCGAGGACATGGAATCCCGTGTCTCGCGCCATGGTCTCGAAACGATCTCTTTCGACGAATTCGAACTCCATTGGCAGAAGCTGTTTCGAGCGCAACCGTCCGTCATTGTCGAAGAACTCGAAAAACTGAGTTCGCATCACCACGGGGTGCCCACCCAGTTCGAAGCCGGAAACGACCAGGCTCCCGTCCGCTGTAGGGAACCGTCCAACCAGGCGTAACGTTCCATCGACTTGGGCTCGGCGCACGATACTGCTCATGCCTTCCTCTGAGACGCCCAACGACACGGTTAACGTGGCGGCGGCCAGTAACCGTTGCCCTCAGTTTCGACGTGGTTCGCCGCTCACGTTCAAGCGTTTGTTTGGCGGCGGCAGTAGTTCGCCGCGCCACAATTCGCCGGGGTCAACATGCGAACCGACTACTCTCCAACTCGCCTTGTCACGGGAAAGTGCCAAAAACCGGACGACAGAACGGCGTACATTCCGTGGCGTGCCAGGTGTCCAAAACATGTTTTTAGACACAAGACAGGTCGAGCAGTTCGCTTGAGACGCCGACGACAGCGGTAACCTGGCAGCGGCCGCCGGAAACCTTGATCCGAACCAGCAGATTCGCCACAGTCTGCCAGCCTCCGCGTCAGGTCCGAAGGTACTTGCTGATCGACTGCTCCCATGCTAAGCTACGGGCAATTGTGGAGCCCCCGGGCGTACGAGAACAGCACCGGAAATGTGCTGTCGTGTATTTGTGTTTTGTCCCTTGAGCATCCCCGATTGTCCCTGGAAATGTCTCTGACCAGGGGGAGTGTTACCCAAGTTAACACAAAGCGATCGGCAGAAGTTACTAACAGATAGGCACTTACAACAAACGTGCGGGAGTAACTCAGTGGCAGAGTGCTAGCTTCCCAAGCTGGAAGTCGAGGGTTCAAATCCCTTCTCCCGCTCTTCTTAAAGCCTTGCAGGCAAACAACTTGCAAGGCTTTCTTTATGCCCGAAAACGGTAAACCAGAAGGCGGTGTTGGTCGCAGGGTCGGTTTACCATTTTCTGCCACCCCAGATGTGGTCTAGTGCTGGTCGGGGAAGCGAGCCGCTTGCCCGCTTTCACCGGCTCGCCCAACTTCTCCTCACACCCCAAGACTCACTGAGCCCTGCCCAAGGAACAATGAGCGTTCGATCAGAAGCAGGTTCAATCGAGTTGACCAATACGAGCTTCTCAGGGCAATACCGGAAGCTAGTCCAACATCGCCCCGAGGCATTGACCGCTTGTCCCCTCCCCCGCTAAAAGCGACACCAAACCGGCCAGCCCCCTTTGCGACGACAAAAACTGGGCTCAAACGCACATCCGATGGAGGTTCGTTGGAGAGAACCCAGGGAGCCTGGCTGGTCGGTCATTCTGCCAACCACTTTGCTGAATCAACTCCAGTGCCGTTGCAAATTTTGCAATACCTCGTCTCCCTACACGCCATCTAAGCCCTCGACCTCCCAATATGGGCTTGGAGCCGCCTCTCTCTCCTCCAAGCCTCCCACGAGCCTCTCAGGGGTGTCTGGATTTAAGATTCAATATCCTTGATCTCCAACCGTGGCTTAAGTCCCAATTTTGCAAACTCCTCCAGCATGACCGACTGCACGTACTCGCCATCCTCGGGCACGAAGAGCAGGCAGTCATGGACAGGAGTTGCAAATTTCACCTTCCCCTCCCGCCGCAGTCTGCCGCATACCTTCTCGATTATCAACTCGGCTTCGGCAGCCTGGAGGGTCTTCGCCAGCCGACTTCCATCGCCGTGTCTCTTGGCATCGAACAAATACCGTGCCACCTCGGGAAACAACTTGTCGAACGTCTTTTTGATTTTGCTCTTCTGGCACGCTGCATCGTTCGACGAGAACAAGGCACGCTGGGTCAATGCCTTCTTAACTTTTGGTCGAGTTGCTTTTGCCTTTTTTGCAACGGTCTCGTACAGAACTCCCTGCTCACACAGCCCCCGGTATTCCTGACAGTCAATCCCGTCACGTCGCATCTCCAGTGCCAAGAAAAGCCATTGCGAATTTCGAATGTCAATCTGCTGAAGCTTCTGTCCTTCCACACGAAGCAGTGACCGCAGTTCCCGCTTCAGATTGGTCACAATAGAATATCTGCGTCCCTGATCATCTCGGCTCCACGCATGTTCCTGATGGGCGATCCGCTCCAGCCAGAACTCATACGCCTCTAGCTTGTCCTTCACCGACCCGCCGCTCTCTCTGTAGGACAGCAAGGCGATCTTGTTTAGGAAAGCCTGATCAACCTCACCCAAAGCCAAATTAAACAACATGGCGTGAAGCCACCTGTCAGTCCGAGTCGAGATTTCTTTCTTCCGATGTTTGTCAATCCGCTTTGCCAGCACCTTGTCATTCAGAACAACACGAGTTCTTTTCGCATGTCGCAGGCTTTGATCTACGAGACGATACCCGTAGCTCTTGGCTCCCTGTTCATAATAGTCCCGTTCCACGATGCCAAGGTCGAGCAGTTTTTTGATGACATGACGGAACTTGGGATCGATCTGCCGAGCATATTCAGTCTTGATCGAGATGAAGGCATCCTTGTCGTGGATGACCCCCTCAGTATTGACGAATCGACGCTCGTGAAGTTTGTGAAAGAACCAAAGGACTGATGATCGATATGGAGCCAGTGTCGGGTATTCAGCCCAGTTGAAGCCTTCGGGAAAGTAGACTTCAACCGTCCTTCCCTTACTCGGCTTCGCTATTAAGCGTGTACGCAAATGATTTTGCTGTAAGTTATTGTCTTTACTGAACTTACCATCGCTAATAACGTGGTTTTCACCATCGTATGAGGAAGTAGTAATAGGAAGAGGAGAAGTAGTTTCAGATGACTTCTGATGAACCTTCTTTGCCGTCTTTTTTTTCCCTTGTTTCTGGGGCTTCTTCGGACTCCCAGACTTGTCCTTCCCTTTGTCCTTAATAACGGACTTCTTGGGCTGGGTTTGGTCCTCGGTGTAAACAGACCAACAACCACGAGACTTGATGTCAGCCATGAACTTTGGAACAGAAACCACATACTCGTTCAACAAGCTGAAGGCCAAGACGATCTCGTCATCCGTTGGGTGATAGGTTCGCCCCGACCTAGCAACCACGAGAGCAGGCTTCGGAACTTCAACAACCTCACGACCAAGCTTGCCCCAATAAGACTTCGGGTGGTATCCCGCCTTGGATGCCTCTCGACTAGAACCAAAGAACCGCCGAAACAACTGGAACTCACGCCCATCAATGGTGATGGTGCCCAAGGCATCATCAGTTGTTTCGGAATTTGCATCCGAACGATTTTCTGAATTGTGATCGGAATTACTACAATACACTACAGTCACCAACTGTATTATAGTGGCGGGAGTCCAATTCCTGCTGCGAAAATCATGAAACGGGCGTGGTCAATCTTGGTCATGCCCGTTCTTCATTTTAGCAGTCCTCACATCTAATGGCGACTGCCTCCAAACCGTTGTAGCGATGGTCGCTACAGATGGAAAGGCATCCTCATTTTGTCAAAACTGGGCTTGCAATGATTTCCAGTATATGGTATATTCACCGTAACATTGACATTACTGCGAAGATACCTTCTCAACCGCCCCCAACTGTATCTCTTACGGGCATGCCATACGTGATCCATCTCGATCACTCGGCGTCCGCTGATCACGGCTTGTTGCTGTCGATCAGCATCTATTTGTGGAATCACGGAACATCGTCTTTCCACGCACACATAAAATAAGGACAATCAAGGATGAATGCAAATATCAGTAACACCGAGGGTGAGGTAAAGGAGGGTGAGGAGTTGAGAGCTTTCCTTGCGGAGTTGGACGAAATGGATGGTACCAGTAGACGGCAGGTGGAGATCGGGCGACGGTACTATGCTGTCGGCAAATTCGGCTGGCGGCCTGTTCGGTTCCGGATCCGAGCGTTTGATGTGACGGGTCGTGGTTCCACAGCAGGCACATGGACAGGAGACTTGACTTTGCACTGCGATGACATGGCCAACGAAGAGTCCTTCGATGAAGAGTGGGAAATGGCTCGGCGACTGGCAGAAACCGGAGATTCTAAAGTGGAGTGTGAGTGGTCGGAGTGTGACCTATACCCCGACCGAGAAGGGGCACGAAAAGCCGCTGGTCGCAACATTGAGTTTAGGCGTTTCACCGTGGAAGGGGATTTAGCGGCGTTGTTAGCTTGGGGCGGAATGCCGATTGCCGAACGTATCGACGCACTCGGATCGGCGATGAAGGACGTATTGCAGCAAATTAAGGATCCTGACAGTCCGGCACTTGAGCATTTGCGAGACATGCTATCCGCCGCAGACGAAACAGGCGTGCCTGAGTCCGACATCGCTCTGCGAGTTCTTTGTGAGGTGAGGATGATGCTGAATGGATGATGCCGAGGACTAGAGACATTTTCAGAAGCGAATTCGGAGTCCATATGTATTATCAGTACCTTTAGTGGCATTGAGCCGCTATGGTGTAAGTTCATGAAGCGGGCGTGATCCTTGTTGGTCACGTCCGCACATGAGCAGATTATGGAGCGGGTCTGCACCGCAGGTTCACCAATCCAAGTGGGTGGCGAGGAATCGCCACAAGCAATACTAAAGGGCGTGTCCACATGGCGGGCACGCCCTTATTTTACTGACTCATAATGTGGCACCAACCTCTTCACGATCTCGGGCGAGATGAAGCCGCCCGACAGGTATGGGTCACAAATCTGCTGTTCCTGCTCCCGCAGTTGTTTAATTTTCTGGCGGCACCGGTCGAGTTCATCGATCAGAAGTTCTAGCTCTCCTCCAAAATCCCACGGATGACATCGATGTCCTTGGCTGAGTAGTATCGTCTTCGGCCTGTGAACGTGATGGTCGGCTTCGGAACGAGACCATGTGTCATCCAGTAGTGGTATGTGTGTCGATTGACGCCAAGTTCGGTCGCCATTTCTGTTGCATTGACGTACCCCTGCTGCCTGCGCAATGTCGCTGAATTCCTGTTATCCATATTTGACCTCCAGCATTAGATAGTGTGGTCGCAACATTTTCCCAAACAATTTCTTGAACTTCCCTATTCGGTTCCCGAGGATCTAGCTGCTATTCCAGGCGGAAGCTCTATTTGAGAAAAAAGCCGATGGAAAAAAAGTTTGGAAAATGTTTGGAATTGTTGCGGAGAATCTCGGCGGTGACACTCCTTTATCTTAGACAATCCAAAATGAAGGAGGATTACGATATGAAAAAGAAGATATGGATGGTAACTGGAAGCGTTCCTTACACTCGGATCATGGAGTGCCGACCTAACGAACATAACCAAGGAATGACCTATGACGAAGCGAAGTCACAAGCTGTGCAAATACTCGAAGACTATGTAGCCCCTGCTCTCAACCGGATCGAGGAACTCAAACAGGATGAGTTCCAGAAGCGGGGGCAGTTGCCGACGCTCAAGATCTGGGAGTCACACCGTTACTTGGTTGCGGCCAAAACGAAGAAACGGGCTCTGGAATTGACACGGGAATCATGTTACGGATTTGATAAGTCCTTTGATCAGGTCACGGACTCGGACAGTGACTGGTGGTATCCTTATGCACAAGAAGAATCGATCTGGGGTGCTGTCCGAGACGAAAGAGGCCGGACGACGGGCGAGTATCAGAGAATGTTGGACCGTGATGAGGCTATGGCGATCATCCACGAGGAACTCGCAAAGTATGAAACTCTGCCGATGGCACAACTGATGGGCATGATCGGAAACAAGGAAATGATCGAGCGAGTCTGCTCAGAAGGTTTTCCGATCCAAGTGGTCGTCAAAGTCTGTCAGTACGACTGGGAACCATCGGTGATCCGAGTCGAGGCCGAAATTAACGATAGAGTCCTTAGTTGGTGCGGTGACGAGATTCGTCGTGATGCCCCAATTGAGAAGCCGGTTTGTAATTGGAAAGCGGAGGGATTCTGAAACGAGACGTTCATATGGGGTATCGTCGTTGGATCGAACCCCAGAAGATCTCCAACACATCATAATTTCACCGAAACTGGGCTTGCATTTGTTTTGGCTATATGATACCTTCTGATCACCATTGAACTTACTGTGAACTTACCTTCTTAACTGCCCGAATACCCTCTCTCTTACGGGCTTGCCAGCGTGGTCAATCTCGATCACCTCGGCCTGCACTGACCGCAGCCTGTTGCTGCGAATCAGCATCTCATCAGCGTCACCGTTCACCAGTCTGTGTGCTGCGGTGAGCATATCTGCAATTTACATCAAGGAGGATTGAACAATGACAAGTAACGTAACATGACTTTTACGACTGATCAAATCGGTACTGAAAAGGACGGCACGAGAGTGTGGTCGGCGCACTGGGGGAAGCGGCTCGCATCAGTAGGGCCTTGGACCGTTGCAGAAGACGAAGAGGGCCTTCGTTTGTGGCATCTATACCATGGCTGCCAGCACGGTGTAGGTCCGGCCAGCGAGGGCGAACTTGAGGAGCTTCAAGTGTGCCTTCGCCGGGCACTCGCTTCACTGTCCGACCGAGACCAGCAGGTAGAAGAGTCAGTGCCGCAGACATTTGAGACATTACGCAGAAAGGAGCTTTTGGATGAGTAGCATAACGGATCAAGATGCAAGATTGCATCATCTGTACGTCGAGGGGAAAGGGCAATCGCTGATAGCGGAGGGAAAGTTGGCTGGAATGCCAGCGATCACAGCCAAGGGCATCTCCGAATACGATCAATTGCTCGCTTCGGGGTTTCGACCCAAGCGATCCATCGTTCAAGCGATTCTGGAACGATACCACGGCGTCAAAGGAAAGCAGTTGGATGACATAACGGAGATGATTATTACGTGAGCCGGAAGGAGGAAGCGGCGAAAGATCGCCCGAGCACGGAGGCGGTGAGCCACGACTGGCTCTTATTTGGGCGGCACCGGAACTGTTCCGGTGCCGCCTTCCATTACAACTTTTGGAATGAAAGCGAAAGGAATCAAAAATGACGAAGAAAACAACTTGCCCCGACTGCGGCGTCGGGATTGGAGAGCCGCATCTGAGCGATTGTGATGTCGCTTTGTGTCCACACTGCGGCCAGCAGAGGATAACATGCGACTGCACTGACACTGGCGTGTCGATATGGAGCGGAGAGTGGCCGACTACTGATCGCCTGTGCTCACCTTCGTTCCCGCCATCAACTAAAGTCCCGCCACGCCCAAGCAAGCCAGTGGCTACGACTTTGAACCGCTGGTCGAGGGAGGTGATGAACTTCCCGAAAGGACTTACCCATGCCGCACTGGCCTAACCAGCCATAGTGTCCTCATCGTTCCCGAGGTGAGCCTCACCTGTTCGACTACGACCATGGTTAGAACCATTGGCTGAAAGTTTGGGCCCAAAAAATATTTTCGGCTCGTTCGTTTACGTTCCGAGTTTCGGTTGTATAATGGGAGCGACAACGGGAAGCCTGCTGGAGAGCCTCGCTCGTTTGAGGGTGAATGCGGCTTCTGAAATCCAAGGACACCATTGCTGTTGTCGCAGGCCCTTGGGACCGCCCAAATTGCAGGCGGGATAAAAGTGGGGTCGTTCTTCCGCCCCAGCAACAAGGCACGGTGAGTGACAGCGGTGAAATCCCGTATCGGGTTAAAGCCCCCGTTAATGTCGGCCCGAATGATCCGGGGATAGCCCCCTGGACGCCGCATCTTCTGCGGTGGGTCAAGGAAGTACAGGACATCCTCTGTACTTACTGTGACCCACTATCATGATTATTCAACTCCGTTCTAGTTCCGTTGCTGCGCACCCCGAGAAACAAACGGCTTCAACGGCCCGGCAATCTCGCACACAGCATATCCAACAGCCTCAGCTTCAGGATCTCTTGCCGCCCCTCACTCCCGAGGAGTACGAGTGGCTCAAAGCGTCCATCGCTGACCACGGCGTCGAAAAGCCCGTCGTTGTCGATCAAAACGAGAACATCGTCGATGGCTATGAGCGTCAGAAAGCCTGTGACGAGCTTGGCATCGACCCAAAAGAAAGGAAATGCGATGAGTCAGATGAAGAGAATTGACATCAACGAAGTGATGGAAAGAGACAAGAGGAGGGCAGCCATCCACGAGGCTGGTCATACTCTGGTGTGTTGCCTCACGCAGGGAGGTTTCAGAAGTGCCTGGATCTTCCCGACTGATCCTCCAGACTTCACGATGCAAAAGACCTGGGGAGGTTCAATGACAAAAAGGGGAGGATACTCTCCCCAAACTGCCCTGGCTGGCGTAGTGGCAGAGGATCTCTTTTGTGATGCAGAGTTTTTGGGGTTGGGTGAATGGGATGGTGATGTGGAGGCTATCTCAGAGGTGCTGTTTGATGGAATAGCCTACTGCCCTGAGTGTTTTGCTTTTTCCGAGACAGATCTGGCTGTCATCAAGGATGGTGTGGAGACAGACCCAGATCGAGACCTCACTGACCTCTACAAGATGATCGAGGGGGTGGTGGGGCTGCTGCTCAAGTACCAGGAGCAACACCAGCGGATTGTGGAGATCCTGCTGGAGGATGAGTCCGTGGATGAAGATGAGGTGGAAGAGATCCTTGAAGAGGTGATGTGA
Source organism: uncultured Planctomycetaceae bacterium (assembly GCA_964429355.1). GTDB lineage: Bacteria > Planctomycetota > Planctomycetia > Pirellulales > Thermoguttaceae > JAAYAY01. The sequence goes on from CAYSCH010000019.1 coordinate 23,474, forward strand.
TGAACTGGTCTACCGTCTTGTCCGAAGTCTCAGGTCTCAGGAAAAGGAGAATCCTCAAGTGAGAGGTGATGAAATCCCGCTGGCGGCAACACGCAACACTCTGCGAACATACGCCGACCTTCATCGCAAATTTGACATATTCCTCGGCGGCTACGCCGAGAGCAATATGCTCTTCATCGCTCGATGGGGAATCGGCAAAAGCTTCTATATCAAAGAACACGCCAACCGTGAGATCACTCACATTATGGAGGGTAACCTGCGACCGCTGAAGACCTACATGGAGCTTTACGTTCATCGAAACAAGCTGCTCGTGCTTGATGATGGGGAAACACTTTGGGCAGACAAGCCGGGCCGAATCATCATGCGAGAATTGACCGAGACCAGTTTTCCCAAGACGATTTCTTGGACCAGCACTGTTAGGCCGCTAGAGGAAAATGGGATTCCCACCAGTTACGAAACTAACAGTCGAGCCTGCATCATCTGCAACAGTTTCAGGTTCGGGAAGACCGATGAGACGGCAGCGATCCTAGACCGATGCCAGTGCTACTACTTCGATCCGACGAACGAGGAGGTCGCCCGATACGTTGCCGATTGGTTCTGGGACCAGGAGGTCTTCGATTATGCCGCCGCACACCTCCATGCTATTGAGCAACTGACTGCTCGCATGTACGTCAAGGCATCTGAGCGAAGGGCTCACGGTGACCCCAAGTGGCGAAATGAGTTCACGCTGCTTCATGGCCCCGACCTGATCGTGCAGCAAATCTGCACCAGCGGGATGTTCCCAACCGCCGAGGATCGGGTGGCCGAATTTCAGCGACTGACGGCCCTGCTGCCTGATCGTGACGGGAAGCCCATGAGTCGGGCGACATTCATGCGATATCAAGCTGACCTAAAAGCCAGGGAGCAGCTTACGACTTGGCCACCAAGACTGAGGCTGAGGGTGAAGGGGCAACGCCGGGAGATACCCGTAGGTGTAGAGGCCATCAAGGCTGACGTGGAGAAGGCTCGGGAGGAGCATCAGGCGTGGCTGGACAGCATCAAGGCCCAGGACAATTCCCACGACGACGATGAGGAGAGGAGCGTTTCGGTGAGATTTGAGACGAGGGCAGCATCGGGTTCAGCACGTCAATCGGGTATCAGTGGGGGGGCTTAGTTCAGCCCGGCTTTTGCGGTCGGAGTGGTCGTGGACGGCGGTTTGTTGGCGTGGCATTGGCGGAAGAATGCATCCCGCCAGAATAGTCCGTCTCGGTGCCTTTTGCCAATTGGCAATTGGGACTCGTTGGGGTCGTCGTGCCTGACGAGTCATTCATTCTTTTTCGGCTTCCTAATTACTCGCCCGGATTTGACATCGTTTTTGTCAGTCCGACGCTCAGACATTCTGGTCGAGACATACGCTTCAACGAACTGGCCCACGGTAAATCCGAGCAATTTCGCTCTGAGCCAATCCTCCTTTATTCGTGCCGTTGCCTCTGTTTCTTCGTCGTCGTAGCACCACCGGCAATGTTCTTCCCATTCAGGACAGGTCGTGAGTTGCGACATGATCGACAGCATCTCTTGGGCCACCTCGTTCTGGCTATCGTCGCCGAGGTAGCTCTCAAACCTAGCAACCAGTTCGTCCATCGATACAGGGCGGTTGATGGCCTCTTGGATGCGTATGAGCAGTTGGTGTGCCACAATCTCAGGCAGCTTATCTGGCTCAAGTTCGATGGGCTCATCCGAATCAAGATCATAATGCAGGTAGGGCTTCCATTCTTCGCCCACGCTCTTGTAGATGCCTTTTAGCATCGGCAGCCAGTTTGGCGACTCTCGCAAACGAGCGAGCAGGGTCCGAACAAGATTACCTCTAAGATCCAACTGCTGCTGGGCTTGCCAGTCGTCAGCGACGAACTGTTGGGCTTGCATTTCTATCGGCAATAGCGTGACGGTGCCGTATCTCGCTGCCACCCAATAGGCAATCATCTCTGCTTCGCTATCATACGATTTTCGGATTCGCTCCATCAAAGCGGGATAACGCCCCCAAACTCGATGGATGCTTCGAAGCGTTCTTGTGACGTGAGCCACAAGTTCGATCCACTTTGTGGGGTCATGCCCCTCATTGATCACTGCTCGGCTGATCTCCAGATCAGCAAATGCTTTGGGATGTGGTGTACAGTCGGGGAGCCACATTGGGTCGAAGTCGTAGTAGCCGAGGAACTGAGCCAACTGTCGTAATCGACTTTTGCAGCGTTTGTCAGGGCGACTCAGGCCGTTGGCCCATACTCTGGCGAGCCACTTCTTGTCGTCCCGCTTCCATCCCAACGCCGCCGCCAAGCCGTCGCAGTCGAGTCGGTAGGACTTCGCTAAGCGACGGAGATTGTCCCGAAATACATCTTTTGGCGTACCCATACACTAGCCACTGCAACTATGAAAATTTAACCACAATTTGACAGCCATGCTATCCCATTATTCTATAAAGACTTAGCAGATGAGTCACGCATTGTTTTTGACAGTATTTTGCTTTCTTGCGGCGGTTTTGCCTGAGAGTGGGTCTTTGACAATTTGGTTTTTGCTTCTACCCAGCCGGGTGGCTGGGGCGGGGGAGTCCCCGCCCCAGCCTCACCCGACGTGACCTGTTTGTCGTTCGTTGCTAGCACTGCGGCAGGCGGGGAAAGTACTGTAGAAACAGGTGGTTA
>CAYSCH010000019.1:26155-32853 GCA_964429355.1 uncultured Planctomycetaceae bacterium
CGAAACACCTCTTTAGGTGGGTTGATCATAGACCAGCGTGACTATTGAAATTGTCTCACTATTTTCCTAGCTATTCTTCTCCTTCTTGTGACATGGTTTACAGCACATGTCATGTCTAAATTTTACCACTTTTTTATGAGCAATGCCAAGTCTGCCCTATGGGTGTGGCTCTTTGACAATTTGGTTTTTGCTTCTGCCCAGTCGGGTGGCTGGAGGCGGGGTGTCCCCGCCCAAGTTCACCCGACGTGACCTGTTTGTCGTTCGTTTCGATCCAGCCGGTGGTCGGCTGGACTGTCCTTCCCACTTTCTCCCAGGAGAAAACTTATGTCGAAGCTTGATGCTAGTCAGAAGTCCGAACTGAAGAAGCTGGAATCGGCCATTAGCAAAGGTCAGACAGCCTTCTTCGAGATGTGCAAGGCGATCTTGGAGATCGACCGCCGAAAGCTCTACTTGCCGTACTCAAGTCTGGTTGACTATTGCGAGGACCGGTGGGACATGAGCCCATCCGAGGTCAGCCGATACAGGGGAGCGGCGATGCTCCTTGAGCACCTCAATGGCTTCGAAGTGCTTCCGACGAATGAGAGCCAAGCCAGGGAACTGGTGAGGCTCAAGCACCAGAAGCCTCAGCGAGAGGTGTGGCAGGCAGTGATCGACAGTAAAGAGAAGATCACTGCGAAGTTGATTGCCGATACGGCGAAGAGACTGCTGAACGATGAAGAACCGGTGGAGCCTGCACCGGAGCCCGTAACGTCACCGGTGTTCGATCTGGTGTCGGTGGTTCAGCATCTCCAACGTATCGAAGAAGAACTGAAGAATGCAAAGCTCAACGAAGATGAAAAGAAATCGCTGGTCGAGAACGTCGGCCATGTGGAAGAACTGGTCAAGTCCATCCGTGAGTGGATCGGCTAGAGGAGATTCCGACAGGGGCGCAGGTTTCGGCCTGCGTCCCTGTTGGGAGCACTACTGTGTTGCATCGCCTCAACCAGTTCATCTGTTGTGACTGCATCGAAGGTATGCGGTCTTTACCCGATGCTTGCATCCCCTTGACCGTGACGAGTCCCCCATATGACAAAGTACGCACGTTCGAGGGAAACGTAAACGCTTTTGACTTCGAAGCAATTGCCGATGAAATGTGGAGAAATACAATGACCGGTGGCGTGGCCTGCTGGCACGTACAGGAGCAGATTGTGAATGGATCGGAATCTGGCACCAGTTCCATGCAGCGATTGCACTTTCAGAAAATCGGCTTCCGGCTCCACCAAACCATCACCATCGAGACGGTTACTGGCTTTCGGTCGAGCCGAGTCCGGTACGGGGCCCCGTTGCAGTACGTGTTCGTACTGAGCAAAGGTATGCCACGGACAATTCATCTCATAAAGGATGTGCCCAACAAGAGAGCGGGAGAAGTGGCCCGTTTTCGCATGAGAAACCCAGATGGAACTAAGGGGTATCAGCAAACGGTGATCATTGGCCAGTACCGAGCCCGAGGGCCAGTGTGGCGTTACCATACCGGCAAGGGCCATACGACTTGCGACGATATCGATCACCCCGCCCTTATGCCCGAGAAACTGGCCCGAGATTTAATCTACTCGTGGTCAAATCCTGGTGATTTGGTCTTCGATCCCATGGCGGGCTGTGGCACCACTCTCAAGATGGCGATGCTGCAACGTCGCCACTACTTGGGGTTTGAGATTTGCCCCAAATACGTGGAGATCGGCAAGCGTCGATTGGAGACGCATCGACGAAAGCTGCTTGGCGACGATTGACAATTGGCAATTCGTGATTGACGGCAAGTAGTCCCTGTCGTTTCGAGAATGAAGCTCTCAGAAAACGCTGGTTGGTCCTGCGAGACCGGCCAGCGTTTTTCTGTTTCTTGGGTTGAACATCCCGCTTAATCAATAGCTCGCCAGCTTGTCGGGCGTTACCACGAATGCCCAGAGGCTCGTGAGGGCGACGACGATCAGGCAGATGATGGCAGCCGTTATCATGAACTCTCTGGCATCGGGGAAGGACTTGCATTGGCAAGTATTTCGGGGTCGCCAACGTTCTCATCGGAACTATCGACACCGTGATGACTGCACGAAACGAACGGCCAGAAAGTCCAGGTGGTGACGAGCCAACTCCACTGGGTCAAGTGGAATGTTGCCGTCATCGCAATCGTTCAGAAGGACTTTCTCGGTGGCATCTTGGGGCAGCCGAGTCCGCAGCAGTTCCTTCCATCGGCGGACCAGCATATCATCGATTCGAGGTCCGAGGAACTCTTTCACGCTTTGTTCGGTGGGCGTCAGCATTTGGCAATTTGTCCCAGGAGGGCCTGACATCGGAGGATGTGCCGCCAGAGGAAAGATAACCTCTAGGCACCCTAGTATTCAACCCTCCAGACCCGGAATCTTCGACACCCTAGCATTGAAAAGCCGTACCGCTTCGTTCCGTTCCTCATCCGTGAGCCCTGCTGCATCCATAAGCCGGTTCCAATTATTCCGAAGATCTTCGAGGCTCTGAATGCCATCGAACCCCACAGCTCCTTCCGGTCGGATGTAGACAAGGTTTTCCTGCTCACTGACGGTGAGTTCAGCGATAGTGGGGTCTGTGAAGGATTCGCCGAGGACATACCCAACGATTGCTGCCATGAACGGCGACATGTCGGGGAAACGACCAGGATCGAGCTTCTGGGAAAGGTTTGTGGGCATGTGATCGCACGGGGCTTGATGGGTTTGAGCGGTGATCCACGTTCCTATTCTACTGGGGTGCGAAGGCGGGCAAAAGACCGTTGGGGAGCGTGCCCGAGAGCAGCCGAATCACTCCCCCTCAAACCCGGTCGGCAGGTCCGTCAACGGCTTTCACAGCCCCCTGCTGTACCTCCAGTAGCAGGCCTTTTAGCTCCTTCGTCACGGACGGGATCATATGCTGGACGTGTGGCAGTAAATGATCACAAATGCGCTTGGCCGCCTTCTTCTGAGCAGGCGTAGTGACGTGGAGTTGCTGGACATAAAAGCTTCCGAGGTGTAGGGCGAGTAATAGTCGCTGATCCTCGGGACGAAACTTTCGAACCATCTCCTGGGCTTGGTCAAGCTGCTGGGACTCGATCAGTCCCGCTATGCACCAGAATATTCTTGTGTCTCTTTCATTGGAATCCGCTCGGCTTGAGTCAGGGTCAGCCAATACATGACTTGCGACCAAGCTAATTACCTTGGACGCCACAGCATCTCGTCCGTACAAAAAATACACAAGGACCGAAAGAGTCTGCAAATCACCACGTGTTGCCGCAAATTCCTTAAGTGATTCGTCTTTAGATCGTGATATCGTGTCTACGACCCAACGCAACGCTTCGCACTTGTCGGCTACTTTCATCAGGTAGCACGCCTGAACCGCCAGTCCCACCGTAATGGCTGCCTGAAAAAGATTCGCACCAAGGACAGAATCCATACCTTGCCGCAAAGCTGTCAGGCCAGTATGATCGTCTGGATTCTCGCCGAAATAGAACACTATCGCCTTGGTCCACCAGCCATCTGTAACAGCCGATCCGAGAAACTCTACCGAAGGGATTGCACGCCCGGCAAAGAACTCTTGCAGGAGCAAATGGCGAAACGCAAGCTCGTCGCCTTCGACACGAATCAAGCCAGACCGATACACGATTTCGTCGAAGAGAGAATTGATATCCGCCTCGTGTCCTCGATCCCGCAGTTCTCGGTCGATAATTGCCCTGCACTCGCTAAGCGAAAGTCTTGTTGTCTTTTCGCTGTGCATTGCGAATGCGACACGACCGAGCAGGAAGTCCTTTAGGTGTGACTGGTACTGCTGGGCAAGCCCCTTCGCCTGATCCCACCGGCCAAGCATCATTTCGGTAAACTTTTTGAACAGTTCCGTAATGTTAGCTGGAATGTCAGTTCGTGCGTAGTCTGTTGTGGCAACGAACACAGTGACGAGTAAAGGGTTCAGTTCCAGGCCATGAACATTTTCTAGCCTTCGCAGAAGTTCCTGCATTGCTTCCTGGGGAAGCGATTGCCCTCGTGACAAGCGTTCTATCATGCGTCCCGCCTGCTGGAAGCTGATGGGGCTCACGTGGAGGCGGAGTGCAGGTAGGGCGTCAAGGAATCGGCGTACACACGGGTAGTCACGGGAGGTTACAATGACTCGACATGCGGGAAACTGGGAAGAGAACTCCCCGATACGTTCCGCAAGCAATGATTGCTGTGGTTCGCCCGGAATCTCGTCTAGCGCATCAATGAGAAGCACAACCGACCCCATGGTGAGGTCATCTCGGGAAAACGCTGGTGCATCTTCTGGTGTAAGCACCTTGGTCACCTCTGCTGCGTATTCGACGAGTCGCTTGTCAGAGGCAGCAATTTTGGGCGCTGTGAGATAGACGGGAATCGCTTTAGCCTCTTTGGATTGCAGAGCCTCCTCGATCATAATCATTGCTAGCCGTCTCAGGCTTGTTGTCTTGCCCGCCCCGGCTTCGCCAGTAATTAGAATGAGACGCTCTCGCCGCTGCAAAACCTGCTGTATCGGAAACTCCTCCATGTGCAGTTCATCCGTCACTTCGCCCTGATGCCGCTTTGGTCGTGTTCCGTATCTGTGCAAATACAACTGGGCGAAGCCATCGGCAGTAAGCGGAGCCGCTGTCTGCGTGCCATTTCCGAGATGAGACACGTCAATCGTCTCGCTCTGAGCAGCCAAATGCTCTCGAAGAGCTTTCAAGTAGGGAAGTCGCTTGACATCGATGCCGTACCAAAGCTCTGGCATCAGCTTGTCAATCAGGGGAATGAAGTAGTTTGCATCACGGAAGATAATCCTGGTATCGGCCACTTGCTCTGTAATGTAGTCCTGAGCCTTCTTATTGATTTCGCCGCTCGCCGCTAGAATAACGTAATCCGGGTAGTGCTTCTGCTTGGTTGTTTCATCCCGCACTACCGTCTTCAACGCTGTTTGGAGTTGCACCTGAGCGGTTACGACGTTCTCTCGGGCCTTGGCGGACATCTTGAGGTTGCCCTTCTTCGTCTGCACAACGTACAGAATCCGTCCCCTCACCTTATCTTCCCCAAAGAAGTAGCAGTCTTTTCCCTCCTCATCAGGGCCGCAAAGGTCTTTACCATGGGTGAGCCCCATCAACAAATAGAGGGGACGAACAACCGTGTCACGGAACTCGTCTTCCGGGAACGACTCGATGAAGGCTCTTTTCTTGAAGAGGGGGATGATCGACGGGTTCAGTGATTTAGTCATAGTCTCACTCGTGGGATGTGGCGGTAAAAACGACCGGATTAAGAGCTTCTATGTTCAATCCACCCCCAACGCCTTGAACACAGCATCCGTGGGGTTGGCATAGAAGCTGGTTTGGAATTTCGCAAATAACTCACCTGGGATGCTGGCGATGTCACCGACGCTGCCCATTGGGAGCAGGATTCTCTTGGCCCCGGCGTCGAAGGCCACCTGAAGGGACTCAGCGAGGTTCTGCACAGGAACGATGTTTCCACCCAGGCTCATGCTTCCCAGAACGACGATCTGTGACTGGAGCGGTTTACCCATCACGGCGGAACACAATGCCACAAACGACGCTAGGATCAGGTCGTCACGAGTGAGGACGGAGAGTATTGCGGGTTTGAGTTTCAACTAGATCCTCTTCTCACCGGTGTTCCGATGTCGCCGAATCCATGGAGACATCACCTCTTGGTTACTCGGTTCCGGTGGACCAGAAGCAGCGACGGCGATGAGTCGATCACTTCCCAAACTACCTGCAAATTTCAACTGTTCCGAGGCGTTCCGGCAGCCCCGTACCTTCCAATTACCACCAGAAAGCCGCAGTTTACCCCCTTCGGGGTGTGTCCGCAAGTTTTCTGGCCCCACAAGTGACTTATCCGCAACGAGTTGTCAGAATCCAGCATTCCTGCACCTCTATGGTGCATTACCTCGATTAAGGGATACGTTAGTGTGCGAGCGGCATGGCTCTCAGCAGTCTTTACTTTCGCCTCTTGGGGAATTTGCCAATGTTCGCCAGAATCCTATTCGCAAGGGACTTTCGAAGCTCCGCAATATCATCCCAGACAATGTGATTCAATTGACGAGTGTCGAAATGGGCCTGGGGCATATTTTCCTTATGGCATGTCCAGATCACAGGCAATCCCATGCCCATAGCATATCCAGCCTCAAAGTAGACGCCATTCTTGTGTTCGGTCACGTCGGCGATCAGAAAGCGGCATTCTTTGATTCCTGCGATGATCTCGAAGACTATGTCACCAAGGAACTCTTGTCGATCCACCCTAATGGCCTCGTAACCGGCATCCAGCTCGATAGCAGGCATGATCGCTTGATCGTATGCTTCCGTTAGTAGGGGGCCATACTCGCCATCCTTTGTAAATGACATGGCGACAAACGCATACGGCGAGTCGAGGGTTGGGACACGCTCAACCTCTTCCCAACCCTTTGGTGTCAGCCAATAACGATAATCGCCGAGTTCTTCTGACGGCCTTTCTGCTCGCTGGCCATCAACGAAACCGGCCTCCTTGATGAACTGGGCGAAAAAGCAGATGTCATCATTATGCTGGGCGGCGACGGTACCACTTTGGGCATCGCGCGCCGCATGGCCCGCTTTAAACTGCCGATTATCGCCATCAATGCCGGGCGCCTCGGTTTTATCACCGACTTTTCATTGCATGAAATGGACAAAGACCTTCCGCCGCTGCTTCGCGGTGAATACGAGG
>CAYSCH010000019.1:32863-48359 GCA_964429355.1 uncultured Planctomycetaceae bacterium
CGAATTCGTCTATGTTGGCGGCAAAGCAAACGGGATAATCCGTCTGCCCTTTCAAGGTGACTCGCTCACCTGGAAAGCATGATTTATGGGCGATGTGGGCCAGGAGGTAACGCACCTTCGTGGGAACATCATTCTTGGCCGGGGCGGAAGATGCCAAGTCCTTATAGTTCGTACTGGTGAGCAACTCGGGATGGCCCGTGTACTCCCATCGCCGCCTGACAATTGCCGACAACGGCAGCTTGACATCTGATGGCAACTTGCCAGACTGGAGTGTCAGCAGCACTTCTAGGGTGATGGCGTATTGGCTGCACACTGGGCAGTCTACATGCCAAGTATCCCGGTCTGATCCCTCCCGGATTGTCGTAGGTTTGCGACTGCAAAGGGGGCAACTCTCCTTCAGCTCGTCTCGATAATCAGCGGGAATCACTGCATACTCCTTACCAAACGTACCAGCGACTCGCCAAATGTCGTTGACGGGAGGCCGAAATGTCAATAATGGTTTCGAATCAGCGACATGTTCTACGGTGATGCGCTCCTGTTGTCTTTGGGACCATTCCTTTCATGTACTTCCGCCGCTTCGTCTCGGGGAACCGCTCGATGGCATATCGCAGCATTGTCCGGCGCATGACTCGGCTGTGCTTATCGAGGAAACTCTCCAGTGCCGCCACTTCCCTCTTCCCAACCTCCCTCAGCATCCAGCCCACGGCCTTGTGGATCAAGTCCTCCCTGTCCCCAAGCAGCTTCTCGGCGATCCTCAGCGTGTCGGCGAAGTCATCCCGCCAAATGAACCAGCCGGTGGCTATGATGCTGATCCGCCGTTCCCAGAGGCTCGCCGACTTCGCCAGCCGGTCGAGCGGCTTGCGGCTCCTGGTCTCCAGTGACATGTCGTAGCCGCCGCTACCGCATCGCATTGTCATTCGCCAAACGGTCATCTGTTGCTACGTCCGTCAATGTGTCATTTGCCTTCTTTCAATCCAAGATGGCTCCGAACCTTCTCAAGATACAGAATCATGGAGTGATCTTCGACCATGCGAGGTGCTCCCTGACACATAGGTGGTCCATGAGGCAGTCGTCTTGGATCGCTGCTATCGGCCTTCAACTCTGCTTGCAGGCGTGCAAATTCTTCGTCGGAGAGTGGTTCGATCTCAGTTCCATCATTGGGTAGTGCGTCTTTGGGGGTGGCGGCACCGACGAGAAGTCGCTTCGGCTTAGATCGCTCAACACCGCTGTCTGTGAACCACACGAGCGAACCGCAAGGTGCATGACCCGGAGGTATTCTAGTAACGACATCATTCCCGTTAGCGAATCTGGCAAATCGGCCAAGAAGAAGTTCGTCGATATGTCTGGCAAGTTGGGTCCGAGCTACCATGGGCTGTCCGAACGTCATGAGTCCGTCGATCGGGTAATTGCCGCTGTCTAGGAAGTCATACGCACAGACAGCGGCAATCGCACCTCCCAGGCTATGGCCAGTCACCCAGAGGTGTGTCGTATTGCGATCAGCCAGAATCTGCTCAATCTGTGGCTTCATCGAAGTGTATGCATCGCTAAAGCCACGATGAAATGCCCCATGTGGCGTGCCGGTGTCAGTAGCACGAAAGTTCTTGATCCAGTCCGACAGTTCATCGAAATCAGTACCACGGAATGCCACGACAGTTACATCAACACCGGATATGACGTACCCAATCATTGACCCAGCAACGATTGGCATGAACTCGGGAAATCCAAGTTCTCGGAGCTTCTTCTGGGCGTCAACCGGAGGAAGATAGGCAGCCTCGCTGATGATAGCCAGCGTTTCGGAGACGGGCCAATCTGCTTCCCGTTTTTCCGAATCCCATACCAACTGCAATCGTTCGATGGCCGTAGTGGGATAGTCCCGGTTAGGGTCAGTATTCGGAATGACCACTTCAGTTTCTTCCCCACCGGGTGGCCTCCGACAAGCGTACACTACTCCACATATAGCCAGTAGAAGCAGTACACCGCCGATGCCGCAAACCAGCCATTGCGGCCTGACAACCCACACACGGACGAAACTACCAAAGAACAAAAGGAGACCGGCGATTAGGAAGAAAAGAAGATTCGAGCTTAGCCACTTCATATTGCATCCTTCCCGTTGTCGGTGGTCACGTCGCCGATTCCTCGCCGCTGGATTGATTACTTCAGTCGCATCACAAATCGAATCGCCTTTTCCACGAATTCAGGCTCCACCCACCGTGGTGGGCTACGCTGGATTGCCACCTTGCCGCCGAAGGTGCCGAAGACCTTCTGCATCTGTGGCGACAGAACCTTCAACGGTTGCCCTGACCGATTCGTCCCAACCGAACTGATCAAATGGGCATGTTGAAGCAATCGGCTCTCTGGCCCACCTTTAACCAGCACCAAATCTTCCTGTTGTTTCCTGAAGACGGACGGATAGCGGACATGAAAATTCTGTCCGAACTGCTTCTGCAATGTCGTCTTCGTGAACTCCGTCGCCATTCCCGCCATCTCGACCACGAAGTAGCCGATGATATACAGGGCAGGCGGCTCCCCATTAACCCAACCAGTCTCCTCATCCCACTTCTGTAATCCGGCGTAGAAAATCAGATAGTCGCCCTTTTCCAGAGTCCGCAACGACCGTTTCGGCGTCGTCGGGTCGCCGTAGGTGAATGTCTCAAACTCTGGGTCTAGGTGGACGTGCTGCTGGGCAACGGCCTCACGCTTCCCAGGAGGAAAATATTGTGATTGCGGCACGCCGTACTTTCCGACGCAGGTGCCGTACTTGTGGACGCTGACGCCCTTCTTATCGGGAATGCAAATGTATTCGAACGTGCCGTCCTTGAAAAGCGGCCCCTGGATGCCACCGCTACCGGAATCGATGCCGACACGAAGCAGGACAGCCTTGGTCATGGGCACGGCCTCCTTCGTTTGACTTTTGGTGTACACGTCGGGATGGCATACTTCGCAAGCGGTTTACACGGTACTCCATGCACGCCCTTTGTGAAAGTCGCTTCTAGCCACGAGACAAAATCCCAGATGAACTCCTCGGAAAACTCGCTTCGATGCCCTGGTCCCCGCTTCTCGAAATTGTGATCCAGATGGTCTTGTGGAATCTCCGAGATGTCGATGGCATTCCGCCCGAAGTAGAAGTAGTGCTGGGAAAGCAGTGCGACTCTTCCCTCTTCTGAAACAACATGCTCGGCGTCAACACGTTTTCCCTGGTACGCTTGGCAATATTCCGACAGCGGTATCTTTTGATCGACTCGCATAGCGTAGATCAGCTTTCTGTGACCGGCACTTTTCCTCAGATCTGCCCCGCCTGTTCCTGCTATCCAGTCTCCCTCCTGAGTCAACTCGACGATGTTCCGTTTCTTCGTGCGGTATTTGCATTTTGCCAACGTGCATAAGCCCCCTGACGGGTTCGGGGCGAATCCGTGATCATGGTCAACTACGTAGGAGAAAAGCTTGGGCATGGGTATTGGCTCTGCTGGAAACCCTGAATCACCCTCTCAGAGGCTCCAGAATCGCTCAGGATGCGTTGTTTTATAAAGCAGGTGTTCTGGGTCGTCTGATTATGATCGACTTCAATGAAAGGGAACAAGCATTTGTTTCATAGATCCGAGACGATGGTATCCACCTTGGGGATGCTCGTGTCCTCCAAAGCCCAACGATGTCACTCTCCCACTAGCCCTTGAAGTACCCGTTCGATCATATCTGATCGGACCAAGCCTTGCCGCCACTCTGCCGGAATCCCTGACTCGCCCCAGTAAGCCCCCGCCAACTGCCCGCAGACGGCACCCGTAGTGTCGGCGTCGTCCCCAAGGTTGACCGCCCGCAAAACAGCTTCTCGAAAGTCCTTGGCGTCGTGGAAAGCCCACAAGGCAGCCTCCAAACTTTTCACGACATATCCTGTTCCGGCAATGTCGGGCGGATCTTTTTTCCGAAAACTACCGGCAGCAACCTTGGCAATCTCCGGGTGCAGAGAATGCAATTCCTTGAGCCGTAATAAAGGCTCCCATTGAGAAGCCAACACTTCCTGTCGGTCGCCTCCTCGGATCAATCCGCAGAGCACCAGTCCGAAGTACATACACGCCGACAAGCACTGGGGGCTGGCGTGGGTCGGGCGGCTGGAATCGGTTAAGAGTGTGACCAACTCATCCAGTTGATCGGGGAAAAGGCTTGCGTAATGTATCGGCACAGGGGCTAGCCGCATAATCGAACCGTTGCCGCTGGAACGTTCCGATGGGTCTCCAGAGGCGGCTGCATCCCTGGTCTTCAAGAAGCGGTTCAGGGCACTCTGAGTGGTAATGCCGATATCGAAACAGCGACCGTTGACCGAGTACTCTCCGTTCTTCCACCATGCAACATAGCGATTGGCTTGGTCCTGCAAGTCCCACCCAACTCGGACAATGCTGTCCGCTAAGGCGAGTGACATGCTAGTGTCGTCGGTCCAAGCCCCTGGAGCCAAGCCATGTGGTCCGCCGCCCCGGTAACCAGTCACTTTCGGGAAGGAGCCTGGACTTGTGAACTCGACGGCAGCGCCCAGGGCATCCCCAATGGCAAGTCCAAGGAGTGTGCCTCGTTTCCGATCCACTTCGGCGTTGGCTTGCATAGCATTACCTCGCATCACTGTTCCACTCCCCAGCAGAGAAACCCGCTGCCTCGATATTGTCGGGGAAGGGGAGGAGAACTTCGATTTGTTTGTCACTGGGCGCTTCAAAACCAGCCACCGAGAGGCGCTTCAAAACCAGCCAGATGTGTCCATGTGTTTGTAACTGACCGTTGGTGGTGTTGGCAAGTGCCGGGTTATGCCGAAGGAGAGGATTTGGGAGAGCCCGGTTTCCCTTTCCTGGTGGGCTTGTCGTCCTTCCCATCGTTGGAAGGCAGATCTTTCTCAGACGCTTGCTCGTCCTGACGGCCGTGGTTGCGTAGCCGGTAGCTGCGGCCCGAGATGGTGATGATCTCGGCGTGGTGCAGGAACCGGTCGAGAATGGCGCTGGCCGAGGGGATGTCGCCGATCAGCTTGCCCCAATCTTCCAGGGGGCGATTACTGGTCATGACCGTCGAGCGGGTCTCGTAACGGCGCATGATGATCTCAAACAGATACTCCCCGCTTCGTTTCGGCAACTGCTTCATCCCCATATCGTCGATGATCAGCAGGTCCGGTTTGAGGTACTTCGTGAGCACTCGTTCTTCACCGCCGAAGGCTTCGTCGTGGAGGAAGTCTCGCACCACGTCGAAGATCGAACGATAGAGGACGACGAAGCCCTGTTTGATAGCCTCGTAGGCCAACGCCTGAACCAGGAACGACTTGCCGACGCCCGGCGGTCCCATCCACAGCACGTCCCGGTGTTCCCGGATGAACCGGCAGCAGGCCAGGTCGTAAATCTGCTTCTTCTTGATGGAAGAGTTGAAGCTCCAGTCGAAGTCGGCCAGGGGCTTCAGTTCACGGAACCCGGCTGCGTTCACCCGCCGATCGATGAGCCGTTCTTGACGTACCGACAATTCGTCCTGAAGAATCAACTCCAAGAATTCCTCGTGACTGAGATTGTGACTGGCAGCCTCCTGCAATCGCACTTCCAAGGTTTGCGCCAGGCCTGAGAGCCGCAGCTTTCTCAGGGTAGACAACAGCGATTCTTTCATGGTGAGAACTCCTGGTTAGATGGAACGGAACACAGAGAAGAGGGAAGGGGGTGGGGGTTTGGGGGACGGGCACCGACGGCGTCAGCCGTTGGTCGCTGGGGCCTCTGGTCCCTCCCCCAAGGATGCTGGAACGACTCTGCCACCAGCTTCCCGTACTCGCTCAAGCAGCGGATGATCGGGTGTTCTTCAAGGAAGTCGAAGGTCTCTTGCTTGGGAGCATCTCGCTTGAGCAGTTGACGGATCGTCCGCAGCCGATAGGCGCCGTGGGAGAAGGCCACTTCGCAGGCCCGCTCGATCGCCTGCACGTTGTTCCGGTCCGCCAGGCTCAACAGTCCCTGCAGGACACGAACTCCCTCGATTCCCCGGTTCTGAATCATAGCCTCGGCCCAGCGGGCGGTCTGGTCCCCAATCAGACGGGCACGACCCAACAAGTACACTGCTCCACGCTCGACGCCGCTGCGCTTCTGGTCGGCAATGTGCTGGTCCTGGGTGCTGAACCGCCCCGGTTCCTGCCGCACGTGCAGGGCGATCTGCTCCATGCGGCTGTTGAAGATCCGCACCAGCCGCAGATCCCACCGAACCCAAAGCTTCCGGCCCAGGTACTCCGGCGGCACCGAGTAGTACGCCTTGGCCACTTCCACATGGCCGTCCCGGTGCACGATCCGCTGCCCCTCGTGAAAGAACGGGAACCGCTCCAGCGGCAACGGCTGCAAGGCCTGGCGTTCCACTTCCGCAAAGAGCTTACCCACCTGTTTGCGGATCGTGCCGTGAATACGGGTGTCGGCCACCGTCTTTTCCCAGTCCACCAAATGGTCGTTCTCTCCCTCCAGGCTCGTGAAGCGATGACCCTTCAGGCCATTCTCTTGGACATAATCGATTCCGCTCTCGACCTTTCCCTTGTGTCTTGGCATCCGGGGCTTCGTAGGTAAGATCGTCACCCCGTAGTGTTCGCAGAACGACTGGACCTTCGGATTCAACTCCGGGTCGTACCAGTCTGGGTGTTTTACTGCTGCCTTGAGATTGTCAATCACGAGCACCTTGGGAACACCGCCAAAATGCCAGAAGGCGTTCTCGATGCATCGAATGAAATCTTCTGTGGTCTGGCGATAGACCGCTTCGCTGTATCCCTTGCGGCTGTAACTCAGGACGATCCGAAAGACGTGCGACCGCCGCCGCTTGCCGTCCGGCAGATCGATCCAGGTCCCCGTACCAAAATCGACCTGTGCCTCCTCGCCTGCCTCACACTCCATGCGTCGGAACGGCAAGGGACTGGTCTTTTGCAGCTTGGCCACGAATCGGCGAACGCTGGGGTACTTCTGGTCGAACCCCTCGCTGACCAGATCCTGATAGATCCGTTGTGCCGAAAGACCCAGTTCCAGCTTCTGGAGAATCACCTGGCGATAAGGCTCGCAGGCACTGCGACTGCACTCCTTCTCCAGGAAAATGGTCGCCCTCCAAGCCTCGGAATCGGCCGTTCCATCGGGGGACGCCTGGACCAGAGTCAGAGGGTCAGAAACCGCCTCCGACCCGATGGGCGCTTTGGCCAGTTCTGTGTCGGAGCCGAGGGGCGCTTTGGCGGGTTTTGAATCAAGTTCACTAGCCTCCGACGCCACAGCCGAGTGGCCCGTTGCTGGTCCCACCTCCGCTTTGGAAGCTAGGGCCGAGGGCAACCCTTCCCGACTCTCGACGGTCGGGTCGTCCACCCTCTCCGAGCCGATGGGCGCTTTGGCTGGTTTTGGAATGCAAGCTGCTGCCCGAACGTACTTTGCGACCGTCTCCCGGTCGACGTCCAACTCCCGAGCTATCCGCCGATTCCGCCAACCTTTCTCGTGTAAACCCAGAATCCCTTGAACCTTCGCCATCGTGAGCCGGTTTGCCATGCAGGACTCCCTCCAGTCTGATAAAACTGGAAATCCTACCGGCAAACCCCTTTCTTCTCAGGATGGCTGGTTTTCAAGCGCCCATGACTGGCTGGTTTTCAGCGCCCACTGACAATTTGTTCTCGGGTGACTGGCTTCGGCTTCATTTCTGCAATCCATACATCACGGACCACACGTCATGCAGGGAATGCTCGTAATCTCTCCCATCTCGTCCTTGAAATTGGGCGACCTCTGACTTGAAATTGTCGTACTCGATGTCCTCGGTCAATCCGACCACGACCTCAGACCAGACGGATTTGTCAACGAAGATGCGGTAGGCGTAGTCGGTGCCTGCATATTCCTTGATGTCACAACCACCGAGCAGTTCAGGGAAGCGAGCCTTCAGGGAGTCCAGATGATCTCGGACCCTAGCTCGCACCATCATTTGGCTCGGATCGACTGGGCGACCGTGTTTGCCATCCCCCTGGCGGGCACAGACGACGCTGAAAAAGCCGTATTTTGTGAATAGCCACATGTGTCCCTCACCTCCACTTCAGGTTATTCCTCGTTCGGGTAAATTCTAATCCAGCCCTTGCACAAACCTGATCCCCTTCTGGACAAATGCCGATTCCACCCAACGTGGCGGACTTCTCTGCATCGACACCTTTCCGCCAAAGTCACCGAAAACTCTCCCCATTGCCGGGGCCAATACCTTGAGTGGCTTACCGGCTCGGTCCTCTCCGATGGTGCTGATCTTGCACGGCTTCTTCAGCAACCGGCTTCCCGACCCGCCCTTAACCAACACCAACTGGACCTTCTGCAAATTGAAAACGGAAGGGTACCGAACATGGAAGTTGTTTCTGAACTCCGTTTTCAATGTCTCCTTTGAGAACTCGGTTGCCGTTCCCGCCATCTCGACCACGAAATAGCCGATGATGTACAGCCCAGGCGGCTCACCTCGACGAGCGTGGGAATGCCACTCTGGTCGAGGAACAGATAATCCAGCGACCATTTGCCGCCGCCATCCTCCTCGTCGGGAACGGCCATCTCCCGAGACACAAGGAGCCAACGTCTTGGTTCTGTGCTGTCGATCTGATCGCCCGCCAACAGATCGGGATGCTTTGCCAGAAGCTCTTGGAGGGTCTTCTCGGCGTCGTAGGGATGCTCTTCCAAGGGCGTGGCGTCCCCGTTTTCATTGAGATGGAATATGCGTCCGGTCACCAGGATTCTCCGAAGGCCAGCCGATGTGCGTACGCCGCCCGCTCCCGGCGAGCCTGCGATGTGCTGTCGTTCACGAGCCCGTCGATCTTTGGAAGCAGGACTGGGCGTAAGCATACTTGCCCTAGTTGTCTGCCGAAGAGCGGATCAATCACATCAATCCGTGCTTCCTTGGCCTGAGCGTTGGCCGTGGGATAGAGGATGCTGCTTTGTGGTCGCTGGCGCTCGCTGATGGCGTAGACGACCAACTGGTACAGCATTTCTCGGGGTAACGGCTTCTCCCACAGGTCACGGTACTTGGCGTCCAGAAGCGAGCAAACTGCTCCTTGCTGCATGACGACGTAATCCGGTCGTGGTGTTGGCGATTGTCGGTGGCGGGGATTGAACTTGGCGTTGTAGCGCATCATCCCCTTCAGGCCGTGCTCATCACGCATCGAATATCCAGAAAGGTTTTCTCTCAAGAACCGAGACATGAGCGCCTGAAAGAAAGCGTTCATGTCGAATAGGAATCCGGGCAGTGTGGTCGTGGTCGTCTGGCCTTCGAGAACGACCCCCTGCGCCTCAACCAGCAGGCGAATGATCGACAATGCGGAAGCATAGGCCGTGGTTAGGCGATTCATCTGCCGGGTCGCCCGGTCCAGCATAATCCCGTCCAGCCGAACCGGCGATACTTGCTCTTCCAACAGCGAAGCGAGCTTTCGAGATTCACGCCGAAGTCCAACAACGCTAGCCATTGAACCAGCCAATAGTAAACCAGCCATCAAGACACGGTTGAGAAGCGTGTCCTCGATTCGTGGATGATGCTGGCAAGGCAGAGTGGCTGTAACGGTGCCCCCGTCGAGCGCTATTCTCGTCAAGTCAATCCGCCCCCGAGGAGAACCGAGACGCTCGCTCGTAGACACGTATGCTCGTAGCAGTCCACGGGAAAAGAGTTCCTGAACCTCAGCATTGAGTTGACTGATCAAGAGGTCTTGAAACCCACATTGCTCAACAAGGTGTGTCGAGTCAGAAATCAAGTTCAGGCGTCGGAACCCGTAGGTATATCGAACAAGGCTGAGCAACGATGCTCCCTTGATTTTCGGAAGAATCGTGATGCTCAGATCACCGACCCGGATTCTTCCGACATGGGAAAATGCCTTTATGGTAAGCCCACGTCGCAACTCTGTTAGGCCGACGAGGTTGCTCTCTGTCAGACGTTCAACGACACGGCGAGTGCCGGGGGAGGCATCAAGGAACCGACCGGCGAGATCAGCACAGTTGTCTGGCCCCTGAGTGTCCCACTCGGAAAGGGTGATCGAGGTCAGCGTAGCGGTCACGACTCGCCCCCTTCATCCTCTTCATCCAACTCGGCCTGCGATTTATCAGAAGAGATCGCCTCGGAAGAGGTCGAAATGTCTGCAAAGGGAGCAAGTAGCCCTTGAACAAGTGCATCTTCTTGACCATCATCGAACAATTCGTGGCGAACTCGCTCAGCGGCCACATCAACGATCTGCTCACCGAGGATGTTTCCGAGCGTGCCGTAATCCTCGTAGCAGTATTCTTCAAGCAGCGGAATGATGTCGTCTCGAATGGCCCGTTTGAGGGACGCCACATCCTTGATGGGGTTTCCAGCGTGCATCAGGTACGAGTGCCCGATCTGCAAATTGCGGGCATCACGACCAACGTGTTCTCGAATCCTCGTGTTGAGCGCATCGAGCCACGCCCGAAGAGCGATACCGGCAACCGCCGAATCCTTGAGGACGCTTCCATCTGGCATCAGTTCAACGAATCCGAACCGCCTGCGAAGGGCGGTGTCGAGCAGCGAGATGGAACGATCTGCCGTATTCATGGTCCCGAGCATGAACACGTTGCGTGGAACGGAGAACACTTCCTGACTCACTGGCAGGATGATCCGTTTGCCTCGCTTGTCTTTCTCCAGCGTGGTGAGCAACTCACCAAAAATGCGAGGGATGTCGCCACGGTTGATTTCATCGACAATCAGGTAAAAGTTGCGGTCGGCGGCACTGACAGCATCATCGCAGATCTTCTTGAACACTCCATCCCGAAGCTCGAAGGATACGTGCCCGTCCACCGTCAGCGGGCGATAGCCTTCGATGAAGTCTTCGTAGCCGTAGCCGGGATGAAAACAGCACAGGCGAACAAGCCCGGAGTCGTCCCCTTGTCCGAGAATCGTTTTTCGTTCTGTCTCATCAAGGGCCTCGAATACCTTGCCGAATGCCGACAAAGCGGCAAGGTCGTTGGCTGTTCGTTCCGCCCAGAACGTCTTCCCCGTGCCCGGTGGGCCGTATAGAACCACCTGCCCTTTACGCTCCAAGATCGACTGAATTCGGCCCGGAACGCCGGTGAGTCGAACGGGGCCTTTCGTGATTTCCCTGTCCTTGTTGTCTGTCTTTACGGTTGCAGGCGATTGGATACGGCGTTCGATGGCCAGAAGATTATCGTTGTATTTGCCAAGCTCTCGAACGGTGGATTGCAGCCCCTCGTTCGCCTCTGGCATCTGCCACGCATCGCACGTCAACCATTCAACCTGACGCTGGTGCGGAAACTCGAATTCGGCGTTATACTCGTAGCCACCAACCACTCGTCCGATCCCCAGAACCGACATGCCATCAGCGGCGAGAACAACGTCTCCTTCAGCGATCTCAACAACAAGTTGCACGAGCTGCGAGCAATCTCGGCCAATCGCTGAAGGGTGATTCGGATGTTTCTCCTCAAGCAACTTCTTCAACTTGTCTCGTGAGTCCTTCTTCGCTTCCACCCAGGAAATGTCACCTAGCTTGTGCCAACCTACCGCTATGCAATTGCGATCATGCATCATCTGCCAGTAGCTGGCTCCCGACTTGCCGGACGTAGTCCCAATTCGCCAATACCGATGAAGTCGGCCATGCACCGAACCTAGCGTGGTGGTGAAGTGGTTCATGGGTACGCCAACTTCCCTCGCCGCAGCCACGAACCGCCCGGCACAGACGTACCTACCGTTGCCTTCGGGAGGCAATTGAAGCAGCTTGAGAAGATGAAAACGCTGCCAGTCCGGGCTATGGAAATCGTCGAGCTTGTCTGGGAAAAGTAGGCTGAAATACTTGTGGCCCCATGCGAGCCTGCTAACATCAGGGGCCACTTCATCCATCTGATCTTGAAGCTGGGCGTAGTCGTCATCGGCAGCATCGTTGGGTAACTCTTCAAGAAGTTGCGCACCTTTCAACAACTGATCACGATGCGTTCGAGCAAAGGTGATCGCCTCGTCAAGAGGTATGTCTTGTGGGTAATTCGACTTGTCTGCGGCTTGCCAATGCCCGGTCTCTTTCCGCCGAAACACCCGGAATTTCAGAGCGCTACCACCAGCGATGCTGCCGTAACTTCGAGTTTCGAACTCCTCGTCATTCTTAAACTCGACCCAGTAGACGAGGCTGTCATGGTTGCCATGATCATGCATAAAATTTAGCAGTGCTTCGCCATCCAGCCCCGCCAGTACCGATGGTCCGAAGCGTTCACGAAACAGTGAGTATTCCTTGTCGAGCTGCTCCTGTGCGGGGAGTTTGCCTTCATTAACGAGATGTTGGTGCCTGACGATGATCTCTTCCCGTTTTGCTTTGTCGAGCATCGGCTCCCCGATCTCCCGAGAAACCCGTTTGACCCTGCTAAGAGTTTTGCCATCTGCTCGCTTCCATTCAATCCAGCCATTGGCTGTCCTGCCCAATACAGCGGCTGCTGCACCACTCGGGGAGTCGAACATGAAGTCCTTGGCAAAACGAAGTACGTCGCCTTCCTCGACCAGCACGCCCTTCGAGAGCAGCCTTTTCCGAACAGGCGTAACAGAATCAGCACCAGAGGGAACAATCTCCTTTCGAGCAATTGAACCAGCCCGGACCAAGAACCCTTTGTCGGTCATCACACCCTCAGCTTGTGCATCTTTGCCCTTCAGTTCAAATACTTCTTCGGTTGCGGTGTTCATTTAGAGAACCTCTCACTGCGACAATATGCGAACCGAATTAAAACCCATAACCCCTCAAATACTCCGCAAAATCTCCCCTCATGTCCTCGTGAACGGGGATTTCGCCGCCTTCGCCACCAAACGAATCTCGAATCTTGATGGGGAACTCGCCCGAGCCTTCGCACAAATCTCGAAATTGCCCACACCACTCGATCTGCCACATGTTCCTCATGGATTCGTTGAGACTTGCGACCATCTTCTCCGTGTCAGGCGACTCGGCATCGACAATAGCTTGGACCTCGGCGGCGATCTCCTCGGGCTCCATGGAGCTTGGGGCCGGATGCCACCACGCCATGTAGTTCCTGATGAAGGCGACTAGATCGGCTTGCGTTGGGAACCAATGGAAACTGCCGATGCCACTGCCACACACCGTGGGCGGGGCATCGGAGTAGAAAGACAGGCCCCAGCAAGCGGGAGTTGGATCTAGTTCGTGGGATTGGGAGAAGGCTTCGTTCAGTTGGCGTTGGGTTGGTGGAGTTGCCATGCCGAGAATCCTGCTCTTGCGGGTGAATTGAATTGATTCTGAACGAATTGCAGCCGGAGGCTTGTCTATACCTCCACGGTTACCTGTTCCTCGCTCGCTGCCGTGGTGAGCAGTCGCTTGATGTAGGTGTTACGATCCTCCTTCTGGAAGAGGACGTGGGCCTTGGTGAATTGCTCCTTGGTCAGGTCTTCGGTCCACCAGCGAACCTGCTGGAAGGGCGTATTTGAGATGATGAACGAGTTCAGGATGACATTGGGGTCACCAAGGCAAGTTTCGAGTTCCTTGATGGTTCGGTAGAAGCGAATCTTGGGATCGTCGGGGCCTTCCAGATTGCGGATGCCTTTTGGATCGACGAATGTTACGTACTGTTTGTCGCCGGTGAGCAGCCACAACAGGAAATCCGGGTAGAAGTTCCCTGCCTCGAAAAAGCCAATGCCTCGGCCTCGGCTCATGTTGCGGAGGAGGTAAAGCTCTTGGTCACCGAAGAAATCGGGATTGCCATCGTAGAACGTGCGGAGGTCGGCCACGAATTCCTTCTCGCCCTCGTTCAAGGAAACGGGGCTGACATCCATGAAGTCGCTTTTGAAATGCAAGAGCGGCTGGTAGAGGTGCTGGCCAAACCAAATCGCCTGAAGATTACCAAACTCCCAGCCGTTGAAGGCCCCGGACTCGATCTTCTCCTTGAGTTCACCTAGCTTCTCGACGATGGTGTCTTGCGACTCATCGATCAGAAGACGGTATTCCGATACGAAGTTTGGATCGTCCGTCCGAAGTTCGTGGTATTCGTAGAAGTCCGATTCCCATTCCTGTTTCTTGAACTTGTAGTACCAGTCGATGTATTTCTTCAACAGGGCGACGGCGATCTCCTCCCAGCAGCGAACTCGGTCGAATCTTGTGAACTCCATCTCTTCGGGCGGAATATACAACTTGTACCAGCTTGGATCGAGCAACAATGTGACGATGCACTCTCGGGGCAGGTTGAGGTTGTACCACGACCGTTCATGCTTGAAGTGTTGAAGTTCAAACCAAATCGCATCGATGTTCATAAAGGCAACATGTTTCTGCCCTAACTTTGCTTCATGCTTGACGCCAGAGTCATCGGCACGAGTCACCCCTTTGCTTTGTTGGGCCTGGATCTTCGGATACCAATTCACGGTGATCGGGTATCGCAACACCCGATCTGGCGGCGAATCGAGAGTTGGCTTCGGGCCTTGTTGCTTGAAGTCCTTGCCCTCTTGAATGCGGACGCTCGTGAGTTTCTTTCCCTGCAAGTCCTTGATCACCGGAAGAATGAACTCGATCCGTTCTTCGTTTCCGGGCAGTCCTTCATCTTCAAGGTATTCCTTGAACTGCCGCATGTAGTCGGCCCGGATGCCAAAGATATTCAACGTCTCTAGCAGGTGTATATGCTTGGGACGATCAACGCCTTCGAGTTGGCTGCTTCTTTTCAGCGTCATGCTGTGGCCCTTGAGCCGCACACCTCGACCGAAAAGCTGAATGATCTCAGAACCCTCAGTACGGCCAATATTCATCAGGCCCATCGTGCTTACACGCCAACTGTTCCATCCTTCCGTGAACTTCTTCGATCCAATCAGGACATTGACCGTGCAGTCATCGCCATTAAGCCCAAGGAACAGCGATCCAGCAAATTCCTTTTCGGTGACCACCAGCAGGTTGGGCCGTTCCTCACAGAGCTTGCAGAGGCTCGGGGCGTCACCCACGTTGATGAGGCCAAACGGCTCATTCTCGCCCAGCCGCAGGGCGATCTCGCCGTCCGTCCCTTTGAGATTCTCGACATGGAGTGACGCTTGAGTGGTGGAGTTGAACAGCACCCTGAGAATGTCGTCAAAAATCTCCTCCGCAGATTTGCCGGTCGTCACCAAGTAAAGGAATGCGGTTGCGAAGATCTCATTACCACGTTGATCGTGGAGGCCCGGTTTTCCGCTGAGGAGCCGTTCCAAGAGGCTGATCGAATCCCGCTTGTTTTTGACAAACTCGGCCAGTGTCAGCAAGATGTCCACCACATCGGACACCTTCCGTTTGTTCTCTGAACGAACGGCGTTGACGCTGCCTCCCACAAACACCCACAGTGGCTTCTCCAGCAGGAAAGGTCGGAACGTATTCGGATTGTCGGCATAGAGCTTCTGCTGTTGGTAAAAAGCAACAAGGCAAGCGGTCAGGTAAAGGCGGCGACGTTCTTCGTCGGAATCGTCGGCGAGGTTCAAGATGCGGTAGTCCTTCCCGAACCCGTCCCTGTAAAAGTATTTGTACGAGTAGTCGAACAAAATGTTCTTGGCGTAGATCGATTCAAGGTCGCCTTTCCCC
>CAYSCH010000020.1:0-13591 GCA_964429355.1 uncultured Planctomycetaceae bacterium
TGTTGTTGAATCGGTATTCGGAACTCTCGAAGTGCTCGCCTCGCACGGTGAAGATATACCCACCTTCGATGGTGTGCTCCTTCTTATCGGTCAAAGCGTAGGACAGACGATATTGCCCCGGCGCCGCCGCCTTGAGCTGCAACTCGGCCTCGCCTTGGGCATTCGTCGCAAGCGAAACGCTGTGGACCGGCGTTTCAATCGGCTTCCCCCCCTCATAGTGGATCTTCAGAAGTTCTACTTTACCCGCGCCTTCCACGGGTTGGCTATCAAGAGTCCGCGCTGAGAAGTGGGCATCAATCGTGTCACCCACACGGTAGTAACCACGGTCCACCCAGGTGTAGACCTTGAACGGCTGACGGGCCACGAGCACACTGCCCGAACCGACGATCGTTCGCCGCGATTGGTCGACCACCTCGGCCGTCACGGTATATTGATGGTCCTCGTCCGGATGCAACTCCTTGGCCGGCAAGGTGTCGATTTCAACCTTCAACTTTCCGTCGGGCCCGATCTCCAGCTCCCGTTCAGCGACGATTTCTGGAGGAGCCGAGTGCTGGGGCCACCAGAACGGCACAGGCCGGATGCAGCCCCACTTCACGAAACCCGGATACCAGTAATAGTCGTAGCCGAACCACCAATAGCCGGGACCGTAGAACCAATCCCATGGACGAGGTGGATACCAAGGCTTGTCGATCGCCGTGCGCGCGATCTTGTATTTCACCTTGGCATTGGTCACCGGCGATCCGAAATAGTACTTGGCAGTGATCTCCGCCTCGATTTTCTCGCCGAGCATGACCGGTTCCGTCGGGGCGTCCACCGTGACCTCGTACTCGGGCTTCTTGTACTCTTCCACCCGGAACGTACCACCGCCATGATTGGCAATCTCCAAACGCCAGACGCCGAGCGTCGCGTCGGCAGGCAGATCCAGTTCCCCCTCCACGCCGCCGTATTCGTCCAACTTGACGCTTTCGTTACGTACCCGTTCGTTTTTCGCGTTGTGGATCTCGATATGGACGGTTTGGCCGCCAAACTCCGAAACGTCAGCCATGTCGTACTTGGCGTGGCGGAGCCAGAATTTGTAGTGCACCTTCTGCCCCGGGCGATAGACAGGGCGATCGGTGATCGTGAACACCCGCCTCTGCTGGTACTCCTCGTCGTAATGGCGGCCATACCAGACACCCGTGTAACCCAGATAGGCAAACCTCTCCCCCTCGCCGCGAGCCACAATCAGCCATTGATAATTCGAAGGCACCTCGTTTTCGCCAAGAATCACCTGTCCATCGGCGTCGGTGAACTCGGCAAACTGCTTGACGAGCAGCTCGAAGTTGCGTCCCTGGCGATGCTCCTGGCGGAATCCGAACAGCTCAACATTCGCCTTGGCAACCGGTTTGCCTGAAACGGCATCGCCCACGAAGAGATACACCTTCTGATCGAGCGGCTTCTTGATGATGGCCGTATCCGCCACCCAGAGCACTACGTGGCTTGTGTTTCCGCCCTTCATCCGGGCCGTCAGCAGGTAAGCCCCCGGCCTGTTGAGCGGACTGGCGACGGTCATGCGGCTGTCGAAATGGGCCTCTCGGGGTTCGAGCCGCGTGGTCCAAGAGGCCACTTCCTTGCTCGCGTACTTCAGTTCGTTTTCGTGGACGAGACGGTAGCCGATATTGCTGATGTTGATCCTGTTACCGTCCAGTTGGTTGGGCCGCGATTTGATGTACGCTTTCACATCCTCCAGCAACCGGGCGACGTCGATCTCCTTGGCCGTGAATTTCACCTCGTCGCCGTTTCGAAATCGATAGTCCACCGTGGCCCCCTTACCGGCAGGCTGCGTCGCGGACGACTCAAAACGACCCCATTTGCCGACGATCTGGCCGAGGCGATCTTTCCAGTGTTCGCGGTTGGCATCGTGCTCGTTCAGACAACGTTGCCAGTACTCGGCCGCCTTCGGATACTGACGCCGATTTTCGAAAATCTCGGCCAGTTGCTGGCAGGCCTCCTCCGAGTAAGGAGCTTTCTCGTCCGCGGCGATTTCCTGGAATAGCTTCACGAAGTTGAATTCGTCCGGCAGAGTAAACCGCTTCACCCCGGTCGCAAGCCGAGCGATCGTCTCGTTCTCAGCAAGCGTGTGAAGCGCGTAGGTGCCACTCTCGTTCTCCTGCGTGTCGTCGACGTCCATTCGGCCGAAAGGAACTCCGAAGTAGGCCATCGTCTGCACGTCGAACTGGCTCGCCAGGAACTGGGCAAACTGGTAACGGACCTCATTGCGGCGTGCTGGAGCGATCTCAATGGCCGTCTCCAGACACCATCGCCACCGCTGGCCATCCGTTTCCGACACTTCGAGACTCTTCGGCACGTAGTGGTAGACTGGTTTCCCGTCTGCGTCGACCGGCGCAGCGGTCTCACCCCGACCGTATCCCCAACCCTGTTCATAATCCGGAAGTGTTCCCAAATCGGTCAGAGACTGAAGCCGCCACGCCTCGCCGTAACCGCGATTGTTCAACAAGACTCCGGCAAACTGGATAAGGAAATCGCCTACCTCCGAACGGCTGTCATCCTCCAAGGCAATCGGGAGTGCCTGGACCATCAACTGCATCGCACGCACTCGGTCCCGCTCCGTCGCGTGGACAACCTCGCCTCCCCCACGATGCTGTCCCCGCTGGAACTCGCCCGCGATCATGAATCCTTGGTGGTCCACATTCACGTAGCTCTGCGCCACCGCCACGAGCGCCCGCCAGTTCTTCGCCTGAGCGTCCGCGACCGCCTCCCGAAATGCGTCGATTTCGCTGATCCGATTGAGCTGTTGCAGGCACGCGATGGCCATATTCAGGTCGCTGCCAACCAGCGCCGGCTCCTTCGTGCCGGCATCGAACGCCAGCCGGCTGAATACTCCATACGCGTCTCCGTAATTCCGGTCATTGTAGGCCTTCTGGGCGTCGGATCTGGAACCGGTCATCGGCGCTGCCTCACGGGCAAGGGTGTAGGCAAGGCCGCCGACGATAGCCGCGGCCACAAGCGTGATAGTTGCAGGACGAGAACGAATCATGGTGCCTTCTCCTTGCGGCATTAAGGCTTGTTCGCACAAAAGCGGGTCGAGGGGCTGGATTCATAGACGAGCCAATCCCCGGAAGAGTTTCTCTCAGAAATGGTTCTTACGAGTCTCTGCCGGGAAATCCGCAAGGAGTGCGCGTTTCGTGCGGAAAGCATTCTTCCTTCCACGTGGTAGATTTCGTGTGCCCGGCTGCCTCATAATAGACCCGGAGCTGGATCTTTCCCAGCCCAGGTCACAAGGTATTGACTGATGGGAGGTCGATCTGCGGTGGAACCTTCTGATCCGTTTTCCGAATGGCTCGGCCGTCGCGGTGATCAACCGCCGCAGGATCACTATGATCTGCTCGGACTTGCTCGATTTGAACCGGACCTGGCATTGATCTCGCACACGGCCGACACGCTGCGCGCGAAGATACGCAAGATCCGGCCCGGGCCTCATCTTGCCCAGTGGCAGCGACTCCTTGACCGCCTGGAGGCGGCCAAGATCTGTCTCAGCGATCCGATCACAAAAGCCGCATACGACGAGAGCCTCGACTCAACGCCCCACTCTCCTGACGTTTCCGACCGACCCGGCGTTACACCGGATTCTTCCGGCACGAGTTCGAAATCTGCCCGATATGCCGCTCCACTCGGTCCGCACTTCGATGAGGTGCCCCCTGTCATTGACGACGTCCGCCCGAAGGACCCCTCCATGCCGCGGGCACCCAAGAACGCATCGTATCCGTCAATCCAGCCAGTGGGACGAAAATCGTCCGCGTCTCGCCTCGCAATACAAGTTCTCCTCGTGACAACAGTTCTGCTGCTGATCGCCATTGGATGGGTGGTGTTCGTCAAACAGCGAACCGATCCCTCTCTGGCAACCGCAGGTCCACACGTCCCCCCCAACGCAACCTCCCCGGAGAAACCAGAGCCCAGCCAGAACCTCCCGCAGGCCGAGCCTGCCGCTCCCCCGTCTCCCTCTCCTTCCCCCATGGGAGTGGAGTCCAACCCCTTGTCACCTCCAGTGACGAGTGTCCCCCTCAGCCCGCCGAAGCCACCTGTGACGCTTGTTGCCCCGCCTCCTTCATCCACAGCCAGCGTGGCAGCCCCAGCGGCGACCGTGGACCCAGCCAGGCGGCAGGCGTTCGGAAGGGCCATCGCGTTGGCCCGTTCCGCCTTGGCAGATCGCGATCTTGACTTGGCAGCCACCCACCTGAATGAGGCAGTTTCTCTCGCGCAGACCGAGCAAGAGGCCGCTGAAGCCGAACAGGTCGAAGTCCTGAGGGCCCACTTGGACGCGTTTTGGGGAAGTCTCGTCCAGCAGATTTCCAAGCTCGAGAGCGGTTCCGAACTCCGCGTGGGTGAAATGATGGTCGTGGTGGTTGAGACGGGGCCCGACAGTGTGACACTCCGAGTTTCAGGTCAGAACCACCGGTACTCCATTGCAGGGATGCCATACCCGCTGGTAGTGGCCATGGCTGAACAGCTCTTTTCTGACTCCTCAAACGCAAAGACGCTGCTTGCAGCGTTTCTCATTGCAGAAACCGGCGGAAACGCCGAGAAAGCACGGCAATTGCTCCAAGATGCGTCCCAAGGAGGGGCCGAAGTCAGCGAACTACTATCTGAACTGGACCGGCCCGAGTGAGAGGCCGTGTGCCAGCCGCGGTTCCCCCAAATGCCGGTTTGTCGAGCCCTTCCGTACGAATGGCGCACGATACTTGTCGCCATTTCCACACAGACAGGCTGTGACACCCCCACTCGCCCTGTCCAAAGCGTCTCTCGCCTGCCCTGGCAAACTGTTCTGGGGGGGCCTACAATGGGTCTTCACGCCTTTTCGGGGCCGTTTCGCAATCCGGTTCGTCAAGGAGGACTGCGTCTGGGAGCGATACTACCCCCTAATGCGAAGGGAACTCGCGAGTGCTGAACGAGCTGGAATCTGAACAAGAAATCGCGGTCGATCTGAAGAACCCGGTTCTGGCCGGTGCGCTTGCCTGGTTGGTACCCGGCTTGGGCCATTTCTATCAGGGTCGTACCGCAAAGGGAGTCTTGTTTTGCGTGTGCATTCTGAGCACGTTTATTTATGGCGTCTATTTGGGGGGGGATTCTCACGACGGATGGGGGCGTGTTGTTTTCGCCTCCTGGCGCCCGGGGTTTCGACGGCTGCCTTACCTCTGCCAGATCGGAGTGGGTCTGGCAGCTATGCCGGCGTTCCTTGAAGCGCAACGGGCTGCAGACGGCCAGAAACCCCTACTGGGAGGGTTCATGGCGCCCCCCCGTCCTGACGGCGATCCCCGAGCCGGACGCCGTATGGACGCCCTTATGGAACAACCCACGCTCGACGATTTGCACAAACGGCTCGGCCGCTATTTCGACATGGGTACCGCGTACACAATGATCGCCGGTTTGCTCAATATCTTGGCAATTTATGACGCGTGCTGCGGCCCGGTGATGGCCGAAAGTCGGAAAGAAGAAGAAGAAGAAGTGGAGCCCTCGCGCGATTCCGGCGGGACGGTCTAGCCATGGTGAATATTCTGCTTGCTTCGATGGGTATCAAGGACTTCTGGTACGCGCTGCCCCTGATCGTGGCGGTGAGCCTGGTCTACGCAGCAACCCGTCACGAACTGATGGGCCCAATCTTGTCGCATGCGGTGCGAATTGGTGTCTGGATCGTCGGATTCATGATGATTGTCCTGGTGGTCCTACTGGCGATATCGTGGTGTACCTGAC
Organism: uncultured Planctomycetaceae bacterium; assembly: GCA_964429355.1. Lineage (GTDB taxonomy): Bacteria > Planctomycetota > Planctomycetia > Pirellulales > Thermoguttaceae > JAAYAY01. The sequence goes on from CAYSCH010000020.1 coordinate 5,749, forward strand.
TTGAAGGAAAGCGTTTGTCGCCATGAGAATCGTCGTGCTTGGAGCCGGAACCGTCGGCACTTCGGTCGCCGAACTGCTTTGCCAATTCGGCCACAGCGTGACAGTCGTGGATCATGATCCGGCCGTAGCTCGCCGTGTGAACGACGAGTTGGATGTCCGAGGTATTGCCGGGTCTGCCGCCCAATCGAGCGTGCTTTTTCAGGCAGGAGTGATGGATGCCGATCTCTGCCTGGCGGTGACCAGCAGCGACGAGGGCAATATGATTGCGGCGAGCATGGCCAAGGCCATGGGAGCCCACCGGGTGGTCGCTCGCGTCTATGCACCCGTCTTTCGCGATCTGAGCACTTTTGACTACCAGCGCCATTTCCACATCGATCGGTTGCTCAGCCTCGAGCACCTGTCGGCAATGGAACTGGCCCGAAAGATCCGCGAACCAGGATCGCTGGCGATCGAGAACTTCGCCCACGGTGATATCGAAATGTTGGAACTGGCGGTCACCCGATCGACCGCTGCTGTCGGAGTCCCCCTCATGGACCTCCGTTTGCCCAGAGTCGTGCGGATCGGGTCGATTCTCCGGGATGGAAAACTCTCCATTGCCGAGGCAAACGACGTGGTGGCCGTGGGCGATCGGGTCACGTTGATCGGATCCCGGGAAGATATCGATAACGTCAAGTCTCGATTCGAAAGCGAGCCGCCTCAGAAGCGAGGCATCGTCATCGCCGGTGGCGGCGAGACCGGCTATCACTTGGCTCGCGTTCTCGAGGGCCCCCGTTTCGCCATCGTGCTCATGGAAGCCGACCGCCAACGGTGTGAATACCTGGCCTCGCACCTGAAACACACCACGGTTGTCAATTGTGATGCCCAGCGACGGGCCGACCTGGAGGAGGAACGCGTGGGCAGTGCCGACGTGTTCGTGGCCTGCACCGGCGAGGACGAAAACAACATCATGGCCTGCGTGGAGGCCAGGGAGCTCGGAGCAAGAATGACGGCCGCCCTCGTCAGTCGCCCTGACTACGCCAACGTGGTCGGGAAGCTCGGGATTGACGAGACGGTGAGCCCACGAGAGGTCGTCGCCAAGCAGATTCTGGGATTTCTGAACTCGGGTCCCGTCGTTTTCCGTAATCCCCTTCTTGCCGGCGGCGGCGTCCAGGTCCTCGAAGTCGAGGTACTCGAAAACACCCCCATTTCCGAACACGTCCTCGCCAGTGCCGACTTGCCCTCCCAGTGCCTCATCGCCGCAGTCATCAAGGAGAGCTTCGTCCAGGTGCCGGGGGCCGACGACCGGCTCAAACCGGGCGATACCGTCCTCCTTCTGGTCGCCGACGCCGTAGTCGAGGACGCCCTCAAACTCTTTCAGCCAAATAGGACCGCCGGATAGGGAAGATTGCCCGCCACAGTAGTATCGCTCCTTCTGCCGGAGGGACATTGCCCGCCGTCTCTGGATCCCGCTAACAACCCGTTGGTGGCCTGCCGCCCCTATGAACTACCCCCTCCTCAGCAGACTTCTCGGCCTGATCACCAACTTGATCGGCGCTGCAATGCTCTTCAGCCTGCCTTGGGCTCTGCTCGAAGGCGACTGGTCGATGCCCCGTGAACGCGACGGGTTCTTCGGGCTGCTCGCGGCGATCGCGGTCTGCCTCATCCTCGGCGCAATCCTGCGGCGTCTGGGGCGCAAGGCGCAAGGCCAGTTGTTCCGCAAGGAGGCCATGGCCGTGGTCGGTTTGACCTGGGTTCTGGCAACGGTCCTCGGCGGTCTGCCCTACCTGTTCAGCGGAACCATGCGCGCTCCCCACGTTCCCATGGACTTTGCCGATGCCATGTTCGAATCCCAGTCCGGATTCAGTACAACCGGGGCCACCGTCCTGTCCGATGTTCAGGATCCGAGAATGATCCCGCGCTGCATCTTGTTCTGGCGATCCAGCACACACTACCTCGGGGGACTGGGAATCATTGTGCTCTTCGTGGCCATCCTCGGCCAGGGATCGGCCGGCAAGGCCCTGATGCGGGCCGAGATCTCCGGCCAGAGCCACGCAACGCCCCAGGCACGGATGCAGCACACCGCGTGGGTCCTGTTCCTGGTCTACAATGGCCTGAACGCAGCCTTGACGCTGGCCCTCTGCGTGCAGGGCGTGCCGCTGTTCGATTCCCTCTGCCACTCCTTCGGCACGATGGCCACGGGAGGGTTCAGTACCTACAACGCCAGCGTCGGCCATTTCGCAACCGACCCGGACCTGAACGGAACGGCCATCGAGACCACGATCGTTGTCTTCATGGTCTTGGCCGGCACCAATTTCATGCTGCTCTATTGGCTGCTCATCGGCCGATCCGGCAAGCTTCTCGGCGACGCGGAATGGCGCACCTACATCGCCATCATCCTCTTCGCAACGGCAATCATTCTCGTGTCCGGCCTGGTCTACGGCGACTTCGATCGCTACGGCACCTCCGACATCGCAGTCGCTTCCGCCACAGAAAACGGGCAACCGGAAACCTGTCCTGTCTTCCTCGGGCTGCGTTATTCGCTGTTTCAGGTCGTCTCGCTCATCACCACGACGGGCTTCTGTACCGATGAGTTCGAGAAGTGGAACGCCCTTTCGGTAGGCCTTCTTCTCGTCCTCATGTATATCGGCGGATGTGCCGGCAGCACCGGAGGTGGCATCAAGGTGATTCGGCACATCCTCTTCGTAAAAATCCTCCGACTCGAGGTTGAACAGGCTTTCCACCCACGGGTGGTTCGCCCCTTGCGAATCGCCGGAGAACCGCTTGAAGACCAGTCGGTCCGAAAGAGCATACTGGTGTATTTCGGGTTGATTCTCGTCATCTCCGTCGCAAGCTGGCTGTTCATCGTCGGGGTCGAACCCGACTGCACTTGGACCTCCGGCGGGCACGATGTGGACCACAAGTTGATCGACAGTGCCAGTTGCGTTGCTGCAACACTCAATAACATCGGCCCCGGACTCGGGCTCGTCGGTGCGCGGCAGAACTTCGGGAGCTTCGGCGTCCCCTCCAAACTCCTCTTCACCTGGCTCATGATGCTCGGCCGGCTGGAAATATTCGCAATCCTCGTGCTGTTCGTGCCTGGATTCTGGCGCAGCCAGTAGCCGCTTGGACTCGTCGACTCTTTTCTTTCAGCCGAACATGATTCCAATCCCTGAAAACGGTTGCCAAGGAGTCGTTCGCTTGCGATCTCGGCCCTGTTCCCAGCAGTCAGACTTGTCAGCACACTGAACACTCGCCGTATGCAGACCCCGGCGACCACCGGCCCCTGAAGGCCGACCTGACCGCAACGCTGGAGTGCTGGCCGCCGATTGTCGCAAGGTTGATTTCAGTGCCTTGCCAGTCCGCAACGCGTTGACGATCCGCCCCCCGAACCGGTAAACTTGCGGCTTGGTGTGCCTGCGTTGGACGCCGGGATTGGTATCCGATCTGGCCGTCACATTCGAAATCGGAATGGAGAAATAATGTCGGGTATCGTTGACAATAACATCGAGCAACTGGCAATCCATACTATTCGCACTCTTTCGATGGACGGCGTTCAGGCAGCCAACAGCGGCCATCCCGGAACGCCGATGGCCCTGGCGCCCCTGGCCTATCTCCTCTATAACGAGCAGATGAGCTATGACCCGGCCGATCCCGCATGGCCTGCCCGGGACCGTTTCGTTCTGTCAGCCGGACACGCGTCAATGCTGCTGTACTCGATTCTTCATCTGACCGGAGTCAAACAGACCACCCCGGATGGAGTCCTCGACGAACCTGCCGTTTCGCTCGACGATATCAGGAACTTCCGCCAGATGGGAAGTCGCTGCCCTGGACACCCCGAGTTCGGGCACACCGGCGGCGTGGAAACGACCACCGGGCCGCTGGGCCAGGGCCTTGCCAACAGCGTGGGAATGGCCATCGCCGCCTACTGGCTTGGAGGCCGGTACAACCAACCGGGCTTCAAAATCTTCGACTACAACGTCTACGCCCTGTGTGGGGACGGCGACATGATGGAGGGCATCAGTTCCGAAGCTGCCTCCCTGGCCGGGCACCTCAAGTTGGCAAACCTGTGCTGGATCTACGACGACAACAAGATCACCATTGAAGGCGACACCTCGTTGGCATTCAGCGAGAGTGTCGGCACAAGGTTTGCCGCTTACGGTTGGAATGTCGTTGAAGTGGACGATGCAAACGATCTGGTCAGGTTGCGACGGGCATTCAAGCTCTTCGAGCAGACAACCGACAGGCCAACACTGATCATCGTTCGCAGCCACATTGCCTGGGGGGCCCCCAATGCCCAGGACACGCACGGAGCCCACGGCGCTCCGCTCGGCGAGGAGGAAATCCGGCTGACAAAGCGGTTCTACGGCTGGCCTGAGGATGCGAAGTTCCTCGTGCCCGCCGAGGTCGCAGAGCACTTCCGACAAGGAGTTGGGGCCAGGGGACATCGACTCCACGCAGCCTGGCACAAACTGTTCTCCGAGTACCGGGAGAAGTACCCGGAACTGGCCACCGAGGTGGACGCGATCGTTCACGGCCATCTACCCCATGGATGGGATGACGGTATGACCCAATTTGCCGCAGACGCCAAGGGCATCGCCAGCCGAGCCTCGTCGGGCAAAGTTCTCAATCAGGTCGCCAAGAAGGTCCCCTGGTTGCTCGGCGGTTCTGCGGATCTGGCCTCGTCGAACAAATCCGATCTGAATTTCGATGGAGCGGGCGAGTTCAGCGTGGACACTCCTGCCGGCAGGAACTTCCACTTCGGCATCCGCGAGCATGCCATGGCGGCGGTCGTCAACGGAATGGCACTGAGCGGACTACGGTCTTATGGCGCAACGTTCTTCGTGTTTGCCGATTACCTGCGCCCGTCGATGAGGCTGGCCGCCTTGATGAAACTGCCGGTCTTCTACATCTTTACCCATGATTCAATCGGAGTCGGCGAGGACGGACCGACGCACCAACCGGTGGAACATCTGGCCTCGTTGCGTGCCATCCCTGGCCTGATCGTGCTGCGACCCGCCGATGCCAACGAGGTCGTGGAAGCCTATCGCGTGGCCCTTTCGCAGAAGGACCACCCCTCCGCACTCGTGCTCACCCGGCAGAATCTGCCCACCCTGGATCGGTCCATCTACGCTCCCGCTGCCGGAACGGCCAACGGCGCCTATGTTCTGTCCGACAGCGACGGCAAACCCGACGCGATTCTGATTGGTACCGGGAGCGAAGTCGGCCTTTGCCTTGCAGCCCAGAAGATACTCGCAACCGAGGGCATTCGAGCCCGCGTGGTGAGTATGCCGAGCTGGGAGCTTTTCGACCAGCAGGATCCATCCTACCAGGAATCGGTCCTGCCCTCGGATGTCGTTTGCCGAGTTGCCGTCGAAGCCGGCGTCGCCCAGGGTTGGCAGAAATACACAGGATGCCGGGGAAGGATCGTCGCCTTAACCGGCTTTGGAGCCTCCGCGCCGTATGAAGAACTCATGGAGCATTTCGGCCTCACCGCCGACAATGTGGCAGACCAGGCGAGAGCCGTACTGGGAAAGTGAAAGAGCCGCTTGTCCCGCTCGTTACACTCCAAGCACACAGAAAAACGCAGCCCCCCTCAAAGGGATGGGGCAGGGAATCCCTTGAGCTAGAGGGGGGCCACGCTGTTTCGGAGTCTATGAGCCGCCTTACTTCCTGGGCGCCCGAATCATACCCACTCCGCCACGATAAGTTAATAAGTCGATTGGGCTAGAGAAGATCATCGGCGGATGTTTCTATGAAATTCTAGCTCACGTGTAAACTTTTGAGCATAATTTTCTTGCTGCAATACCTACAGAATTCGATTCAGCCACCGATCGTGTGTTCCGATCATGACAACCGGACCCGCGTGCTGGGGTCAGTACGGTGCGAAAGCTGGGTGATCCCGGTATTTGATGTCGCCAAACGTCCTTTACTTTTCTCGAAATTCGGCCACAATGAAAAGTTGTGGCGATTCCGAGTTGCTGGCAATTCTCGCCTTTCCAAACGGCGCGAACTCAGCATCCGCCAGCCATTGTCTGACCCCTTCCCAGTGTGGCCAATCGAATCGACTCACCGGCGGTTGCCGTTTCGTTCCGGCAACCGCAGTTCTTTTGCTTTGTCAGGAGGAGCATGATGGCAGATCGTATCCCGATGACCCAGACGGGCTACAACAAGAAGAAGGCGGAGATGGAGCGGCTCCAGAATGTAGAGATGCCCATCATCGAGAAACGAATTGGCGAAGCGAGGGCCGAAGGTGACCTGAAAGAGAATGCCGAGTACCACGGTGCCCGCGAAAGCCAAGGGCTTCTTCAGGCGAAAATCAATCAGATTCGGGACGAACTCGCCCGCGCGGTCCTCATCGATTCCTCCAAGCTGGCCAAAGACGAGGTTGGCTTCGGTTGCACGGTGGTCGTCAACGACCTGGACCTGGACGACAAGGAGGAGTTTACGCTTGTCGGTGCAGGGGAAGAGGACTACGTGAACGGCAAAATCCTGATCACCAGCCCTCTTGCCCAGGGCTTGGTCGGTAAGAAGATCGGCGACAAAGTCGAAATCAAAGTCCCCGCCGGAACGACTCGTTTCGAAATCCTGGACATTCGATTCGACGAAAGCTGACAAGTCGCCAGCCTTGGGATTCTGAGAGGCTTGGCTCGGACGACCGTGAGCTCCAGGCTTGTGGGTTCGGGCGTTTGCTCGCCTCCGCTTCACTTCCGCTACCCCCAAAACGGAGACCGGCGAAGCACTGAAGCTGATGCTCTGTCAAGTCTTACAGGCGGGCTTGCGGATCGTTGGAGTCCAGGCTTCGGCGTGCAAAAGACAGTCTGAAGGCTGGACTCCAGCCGATGGCCAACCCAAAAACCAAGGTTTGACAGAGCACTAGGAGGGCTGAACCACTTCCACAAGCGGACCGATCGTCATGATCGTCGATTCCGTTAGCGGGTATTTCGATACGACGGCTGCCACCTGTTCGATCGTCACCCCGGCCACGGAATCGAGATCGGCACGAACGGACCGGTATTCACCGCGCTGGATCCAGTCGCCCCCCACGGAAAAAAGCCTTCCCTGAGGTCTTTCGCTCCCCAGAACGATTCGTGAACTCACCTTGTTCTTTGCTTGGGCCAGTTCCTCGGCAGTAATCCCGTCTTTTCCCAGATTCGCCAGCAGGCGGTGAATCCGCTGGAGATTCTCGGCGGCGAGGTCCGGAACGCAACTCAAGTAGGTCACGAAAACGCCTGCATCATCGTATTCACAGTGTGCCAAGCTGGCCTGCTCGGCGATTCCTGTATCAACCAGGTCCCAATAGATGCGGCTCCCGGTGTCGTCTCCCACGACGGTAGCCAGCAGCTTGGCGGCAAAGCGATCCTCGTCAAAGCAGCCGGGTCCGGGCGCAAACTGCACCACGTACTGCTGGGTGGCCGTGTCCTTGCAGACAACATGGAAACCCTTTGCCGGGGTCGCAGGGACCTGGGCTCGCTGCCCGCCGTTACGCTCCCAGGAACCGCACATCCGCTCGGCTGTGGCCACGAGTTGTTCAAAGTCCACACAGCCGGCAGCCGCCAGCACCAGGTTCTGGGGACTGTATCGCTTGTGAAAGTAGTCACGCATCGCGTCGGCAGAAAGAGCCGTAATGCTCGCGGCGGTTCCCAGCACGCTGCGGGCCAGAGGATGCTCCCCGAAGTAAAGAGCGCGGCATTTCTCGTCCGCGCCAAAAGGAGGTTGATCCTCGTACATGCTTATCTCTTCGAGAATCACCTGCTTCTCCATCTCGAAATCGTCGACGCGCAGAGACGGGCGAAGTATATCCGCCAGGAGTTGCGAGGCCGCGTCCTGGTACTCCGGGAGAACGGCAGCGTAATAAACCGTGTGT
>CAYSCH010000020.1:13601-25822 GCA_964429355.1 uncultured Planctomycetaceae bacterium
TGTGTTCTTCACTCGTAAACGCGTTGTACGACGCACCCATCTCGTCGAACTGCCGATTCACGTCGTCGGCCGTCCGCGTCGGCGTTCCCTTGAACATCATGTGCTCGAGAAAATGACTGACCCCGGCGACAGCGTCACTTTCGTCGCGAGAGCCCGCGCGCACAAAAAAACCCAGCGCCGTCGAATAAGCCTGAGGATTGCACTCGGCAACAATCTCCAGACCGTTCGCCAAGACGTGCTTAAGAAACTCCAACGGGCACCTCCAATTCCTTGCGGCCCAGGGTCACAATCGTGAAATCGCCTGGCGGGCTCTTCTTCAAATAGGCGTTGATACGGTCCGCGCCGAGACGGTCGATGAGTTGATTGATTTCGTCGAGGGTACGGCAACGCCCCAGATGGTACCAGTCGCGTGCAATCGAAGCACTTCGCGACGAACTCGACTCCTGCTGCATGATCAAGGCGCTCTTGATTCGCGCTTTGAGCCGATCCAGTTCGTGCTCCTCCACTCCCTCGGCCAACCGCCGCAACTCGTTGAGCGTCACATCCAGGGTCTCCTGGGCACGCTCGGCGCTCGTGCCGGCATAACAGAATACACTGCCGCGATCCAGCAGGGTGTGATGGGTCGCGTAGACGCTGTAGCAGAGCCCTCGCCGCTCCCGCACCTCCGTGAAAAGGCGGGCGCTCATCCCTCCCGACAGGACCCCGACCGCACCCCAGGCAAGATAGTAGTCCTCGTTGCGGTAAGGCACGCTTCGGTAGGCAATGCCGATGTGAGTCTGGCTGGAATCGTAGTCCAGGTGTGTGTAGGCGGCAGCCTGCGAGGATTCCGTCAGAGGGCTGACCTCGACCGGCTCCCAGTCCGCCAGAAGCTCGCCAACCGTGTCCTTGAGAGCCCCCCATTCGACCCGGCCGGCAACTCCCAGAATCGTTCCTTCCGGATGGTACACGCGACGAAAATGGCTTCGTATGTCGTCGATCGATGTGGCTTCGATGCCCTCAGAATCCCCCTGGCTCGGACGCCCCCACGGATCAGGATAATGACACTGCCGGAGCTTGAGCATCAACTTCTGGGCAGGCTCGTCCTCGACCGCACGAAGATCCTGGATCATCACCTGACGCCCGGCGTCAAGCTGGTCGGCGGGAAGACGGGGTCGACGAAGCAGGTCCGCGAAAATGCCCAGGACCTGGGGAAGATTGTCGGCAAGCATGGCGCCCCCATAACGCGTGTGCGCCTCGCTGACCGACTCACTTCGCTCTACCCCGAGAAAATCCAGATCATTGATGAACTGGCGGCTGTCGCGCGGGCCCGCTCCACGAAGCGCCATTTCGCACGTGAACCCGCTCAAACCGCTCCGGTCGGGCGGTTCGTAAATGCATCCAGCCGGCACGAGGATCGTGAAGGCCGCTGATTCGAGCCATTCCATCGGCTCCGCCAGCAGGACGAGCCCGTTGTTGAATTGGTGGGTGTGGATCATGGTTGTGCAAATCGATAGGGTTGCCAGCCGTTCCAGACTACCCTTCGGCTGGCAATGCCCGCCGTGATTGGACCGTGCGGGCCTCAATAGGAATAGCAGACTTCAGCGACTTTGAAAACGGTTTTTACCGTCCGAAAGCCAAGTCGCTCGTAGAGACGAATGGCTCCCTCATTCTCAGCCGTAACCTCCAGGTAGACCCGGTTTACGCCCGACTCCCGAAAACCTTGAAGCGCCCTGAGAAGCAAACAGGATCCGAGACCCCGGTCACGAAAATCGGGACTGATTCCAAGGTTCTGGACGGCGCCAAGACCCGCCTGATCGCGGATCCCCTGGACCGTGCCGCAATACACCCGCTTCCGAGTGTCGTGGTTCTCCGTAGCCGCCAGCCAGGTGGCCCCCTCGAGAAAGCCCTTCTTTCGCGTGATTTCGCGCATCAACCGCCGACAACCGGCCAGCTCACCGAGACAGGGAAATACGTTCGCATCGATCTCGTTGCGAAAACTTCGGTACTTGACGTCGGCATGAACCTCAAGAAACGACTTGCTCCAGGGAAGCAGCACGAATCCTTCCGGCACACGCACAACCGAACGGCCAAGATGGTGGAGTTCGATCTCCATGCGGTAGCGTTTGAAGTAGGTCAACACCATCTTGCTCACAGTCCCAAAGACGCAGGGGACGCCACCTGTACGGTCTACCGCACCGCTGAAGCGGTTCACTTTTTCAATGTACCTACCCCTTTCGGCGTGGTCAACGAGAGGGACCCGGCCCCTCGGCCCGTTCGACGATCAGATCCCTCAGCGTCCGGAGGTTGGCCCGATCGAGGTCTTCCCCCTCTCCTTTCGGTGTCTCCAGAATCATGGGTACCTGCCGGAAGCGGCGGTCGTTCAAGAGGTGCCGAAAGGGTGCCAGTCCCATTCTGCCCTGGCCGATGTGCGCATGGCGGTCGACGCGACTCCCTTGCTCCTTCTGGCTGTCGTTCAGATGAAAGACACGGATTCGGCCCACGCCAATCAACCGATCGAATTCGTTCATGGTGTCCCGGTAGCCCCGCCCGGTGCTCAGCGAGTAGCCGGCGGCAAACACATGGCAAGTGTCGAAGCAGATCCCAATCCGGTCCGGAAACTTGACGCCGTCCAGAATGGCGCCCAGCTGCTCAAATCGCCAGCCCAGCGCGGTCCCTTGGCCAGCCGTCGTCTCCAGCACACATTGAGCCTCCAGCTTATCCGTCCGGCGATGGATCTCGTTCAGGGCACGGACAATTCGCCGCAACCCTTGCTCCTCGCAGCCGGTCGTATACGCTCCCGGATGGGTAACGACAAGAGGGATTCCCAGCAAATCCGCGCGGCGGAGCTCTTCCACAAACATACCAACGGACCGCCGCCAGAGGCCCTCGTCAGGTGAAGCCAGATTGATCAGGTACGAATCGTGCGCCACAACGTGGGTCAGCCGAGAATCTCCGAATGCTTTCCGGAACCGCAACCTCTCTTCTCGCGTAATGTCCTTCGTCTTCCATTGACTGCAGTTCCTGGTAAAGACCTGGACACATTGGCACCCCGCACTTACCGCTCGCTCAATCGCCTTGTGGTAGCCACCCGCGATCGACATGTGAGCACCCAGTATCGCCATCCCCTGAGAGAACCTCCTATCATCAAAACCTGCGAACTGACCGTCCCTGCGAACCTTCTCGGTATGGGCCACCCAGATACCGATACCCCTCCAACAGGGACTCGGGCATTCATTCTGGCCAGCTACCAGGAGTCGGCGTCCAATTTCGGACCGAATCCCGCCCGTTTGACTACCTCGTGGGATTGGGTTGCCTCTGCAACCATTGCGGGAGTGAGACTGCGGAATTGCCCACAAATGCTTGCACGGCGGGGGGTAAACCCTTAAAATGCACTTATAGGGAACGCTGCCTGTCACTCACGGGGGTGAATGATGCAAGGATACTGGTGGATTATGCTGGCAACGGCGCTCCTGGGCATGGTCGCCATCGCTGTCTTGTGGCGTCCTCTCCTCAACAGTTGGCGAGAGACCCGATTCACCGAGGCCTGCCGCGATTTTCACCGTCATCGGGAACGTCTCGAAGCCAAGTTCATGATTCTCGGAATGACCGAGAATCGCCCTGCGGAAGACCGCTGGAATGATTGTCGGTTCGACGACGATGTTGCCTACGCACGAAGTCGCGCTTCCGGCGAGTTGTCGGCCTTTGTCGCCGTGGCGATCCATCTGGATATCCCTTCCGACTCACTCACACTCGAGACAACAGATCTGGACGGTACGTCCTGCGCGGCCACAGCCGTCTTTCGGTTCGACGGATCCCACTGGGACACTGACGGACGGGCAATCTTCAATCTGACACCGACCGAGGCAATCCACTTCTTCGAACGCGACCTGGAGTTGGTGGGGCAAGAATTGTCGCGCCGCGTTTGAGATGCTCTATCCAGCCTTCGCGGTTTCCCAGGTTCGTTGTGGCCCGCGGATTTATCCGCCCCTTCCCATCGTCACCTCATGTCGAGGTTCGCTTCCGACCGATTCTTGATATCGGGGCACCGTTGCCAGTCTAGCGAGGGGTACCATCAGCCAGAGCCGGTGGTTGCCCGCTCGAATCATCCAAGAGTCGCATCGATGCGGATTCCGTTTCGATCCGAAAACGTTCCAAGTCTCGCCGTTGCTTCCACCGGAAGTCAGCGGGTCCCCGCGCCCCCCAGCCTTGTCAGTGCCGGGCCACGAGATTGCGGCGATTGTCATGCGTGCTGCATCCATCTGCCAATCGCCGCGGGCGAGGCCTGCCCCGACGAGAAACCGGCCGGCATGCTGTGCCCACATCTGGTAGCCTGCGGCTGTCGAATCTATCAGACGCGTCCGGCAACCTGCCGCCAGTTTCGATGTGTCTGGCTTGCCGAACCGGCATGGCCCCTCTCGTGGCGTCCCGAACAGTCCGGATTGCTGTGCCTTCGCGAGGAGATCTATGATGGTGTCGCCGCGGCCCTCGTCTACGAGATCCACGAGGATGCGATCACGCGTCCAACGACCGAGCCAATCCTTGCCAGCCTCCAGCACTCGACCGCGGTCGTCGCACTAGTCAATCTCCGGCAGCAACGCCGCCTTCTTCATGGCAGTCAGTGGCTGGAAAAGGGGGAGCATGCCGTGCGCCGTCCCCATTTCCTGCAGCCGATTCATCCGGCCAACTCCCAGAAAATGCGAGAGGCGTCGTAGCCCCACGTCGTCGACACCCCTGGTGCCTGGTCAAACCTTAGTCTGGGGTTGGCCATTGGCTGGAGTCCAGCCTTTGGGGGCCTTTTGGCCGTCTTTTCCACGCGGATGCGTGGACTGCAACGAGCCGCAACCCCGCCTTCAAACGCTGATAGACCATTCGTCTTCACTTTGCGGCCAACAACTTCCTCAGCACTGTCTGGAGAATCCCTCCGTTTCGGTAATACTCGAGTTCGACCGGCGTATCGATACGGACCTTCACGTCAAAGACGATGGAAGAACCGTCCTCTCGGGTAGCAGTCACACGAACCCCTCCACCAGGGGCCAATGTGTTATCCGATTGAGGAATGTCGTACAACTCTTCACCGGTCAGCCCCAGGGACTGCCACGTAACTCCGATGGGTAGTTCCAGGGGCAGCACTCCCATGCCGACAAGATTGCTGCGGTGAATCCGCTCAAAGCTGCTGGCGATCACGGCGCGAACACCCAGCAAATGGGTACCCTTGGCCGCCCAGTCGCGGCTGCTTCCGGTCCCGTACTCCGCGCCGGCGAGCACGACCAGTGGGACCTTTTCTTCCGCATACCGCAATGCCGCCTCATAAATGGAAGTTACCTTGCCGTCTGGAAGGTGGCGGGTGATTCCCCCTTCCGTGCCCGGCGCAAGCTGGTTGCGGATACGGATGTTGGCGAAAGTACCTCGCGTCATCACCCGATCATTTCCACGCCGCGAGCCGAAACTGTTGAATTCCACTGGCCGAACGCCATGCTCCTGGAGAAATTTGCCGGCCGGCCCATCGGGCTTGATAGACCCGGCCGGTGATATATGGTCGGTGGTGACCGAGTCCCCCAGGGCGGCCAAAACTCGGGCACCGTAGATGGGCTCGATCGGCCCCGGCTCTGCAGCGAGGTCCAAAAGGAAAGGCGGTTCCTGGATATAGGTGCTCTGCTCGTCCCAGGCGAAGAGGTGCCCTTCGGCCACCTTGATCGCATTCCAACGCGGATTGGATGAAAAAACGTCGGCATATTGCTTGCGAAACATCTCCGCCCGAACCACCTTGGTGGCAACGGCGTCCACCTCCTCCGCATGGGGCCAGATATCCTCCAGAAATACCGGCTCACCGTCCCTGCCGGTTCCAAGCGGGTCTTTCGTCAGGTCCACGTCGGTCGTGCCCGCCAGGGCGTAGGCGACAACAAGTGGCGGACTGGCAAGATAGTTGGCCTTCACCAACGGATTGACGCGACCTTCAAAATTGCGATTCCCGCTAAGAACGGCCGAGGCGACGAGCTTGCCCTCCGTCACGGCCTGGGCCACAGGCTCAGGCAGCGGGCCGCTATTGCCGATGCAGGTCATGCAACCGTAGCCCACCGTCGCGAACCCCAGTTGATCGAGAGGCTTGTCGAGGCCCGCCGCTTTCAGATAGTCCGTCACCACGCGCGAGCCGGGTGCAAGGCTCGTTTTGACATGGCCAGGCACCCGAAGCCCCTTCTCCACCGCCTTCTGGGCCAGTAAACCCGCCGCCAGCATGACGCTCGGATTACTCGTGTTCGTACAACTGGTGATGGAAGCAATGACAACCGCGCCGTGTCCAATCTGCTGGGTGCCCCCATGGCACTTCACCTCCGCTCTCGCGTCCAGGTCGCTCTCGCTGAGCCCAAAGCCACGTTCTGCCACCGGGGCGACCAAGGCACTGCGGAAGGCACGCTGCATCCGGGAGAGGGGCACCCGATCCTGCGGCCGTTTCGGTCCCGCCAGACTCGGCTCGACCCTGGACAGGTCCAGGCTGAGCACCTTCGTGTACTTCGGCACAGGACTTTCCGGAGTCCGCAGCAATCGCTGCTCCGTCGTGTAGCGTTGCACCAGCTCAACCTCCTCGGCCGTACGCCCAGTCTCACGCAGATACTCGATAGTCTGGGCGTCGATCGGAAAGAACCCCATCGTGGCTCCATACTCAGGCCCCATGTTGGCCAGAGTGGCCCGGTCGGCCAGCCGCATGGAATCCACACCCGATCCAAAGTACTCCACAAACTTCCCAACCACGCCCTCCTTGCGAAGCAACTGCACGACCGTCAGCACCAGGTCGGTGGCGTTGGTCCCCATGGGCAGCCGGCCCGTCAATTCCAGACCGATCACTTCGGGCATCAGCATGTAAAGAGGCTGGCCCAGCATCATCGCTTCGGCCTCGATGCCGCCAACCCCCCAACCGAGCACGCCAAGCCCGTTGATCATCGTCGTGTGGCTGTCTGTGCCCACCAGGGAGTCGGGCAGGGCAACCGGACCGAGAGCATCCTCGCGGACAAAAACCCCTTTCGCCAGGTATTCCAGATTGACCTGGTGAATGATCCCGACCGAGGGCGGGATCACGCGAAAGTTGTCAAATGAATCCTGCGCCCAACGAAGCAGTTCATACCGTTCGCGATTGCGCTCGAACTCGAGGGCCACGTTCGCTTCCAGGGCTTCGGCTGTGCCAAATTGGTCCGTCTGGATCGAGTGATCGATGACCAGATCGACTGGGATGAGAGGATTGATCTTCGCCGGATCGCCGCCGAGCCGGCTCATCGCACTGCGCATCGCGGCCAGATCCACCACCGCCGGCACTCCGGTGAAGTCCTGAAGTATCACCCGCGCAGGCATGAAAGGAATTTCCGCCGGGCCGCCGGATCTCGTGCCCCAGGCAGCCAGATTTCGGACGTCCTCTTCGCGTACCGCAAAGCCATCGCAGTTTCGCAGAACCGATTCAAGCAACACACGGATCGAGAACGGCAGATCGTCAATCCTGGTCAAACCAGCCTGCTCGAGGGCCGAAAGCCGGTACAGACCTACCGGCCCCGACGTGGTCTGGAACGTAGCGCGTGCACCGAACGGATCTTGGAAACCTTGCGTCGAAGTCATCAGGGGACCGAACTCCTCGATTGGACTGGCAGGCTGCCCGAAAAAGGCTCGGTCGCCCGGAGCTTGTGCATCGAGCCCATCTCCCGCACAAGATCCAGGGAACTTGTCTCCCTTTCCTCACAGCCTGTCAGTTCTGGTTAACCGCCGAACAGGGGAATCTATTCGAGAAATCTTATCCTCTGAGACGATTCCTTGGAACCGGTGGCGGCGGGGTTCACCCCCCTGGAGGCTCGATCCCCAGTAGTTTCCAGGCCTCGGGAAGCGGAGCCACGAACCGCATCGGCAAGTGCGTCATCGGATGGTCGAAGGCCAGAACCCGAGAATGGAGGGCAATGGCCCGAAGCCGGGGATCTTCGAACTGATGGCCAAAGGTTGCCGTCGCCCCGTATTGAGCGTCGCCAAGCAACGCATGCCCTCGGGAAGCGCATTGAATCCGAATTTGGTGCATCCGCCCAGTTTCCAACCGGATCTCCAGCCATGTCGATGAGACCAGATGCTGCAACGTGCGATAGTGCATCACCGCCTCGCGAGCGTCTTCCTCGTCGGGGCTGACGATCTCCGCCTGGGCCACGTCAGGTATCTTGCGCATATAGTCGCACCACATCCCTTCTCCGGGAACAACGTGCCCCTCGACCACCGCCCAATAGACCTTCTCCACTCGCCGCGATTCGAATTGCTCCGAGATTCGCCGTGCTGCCCTCGCGTGTTTGGCGAACACCATCGCTCCGCTCGCCGGACGGTCGAGCCGATGGGGGACCCCCAGATAGACCCGGCCAGGCTTGTTGTCACGCACCTTGAGGAATCGCCTTATGCGGTCCTCCAAACTGTCGATGCCCGGTGAGGCTTGAGTAAGCAACCCAGGGGGCTTCGAGACCACCAGGCAAGGCCCCGTCTCACAAAGGATTTCGAATTCTGGTTCATCCATAGTCGCCCCATTGTAATCGACAGCCCGAAGCTTGCATCGGCCGGAGCTGGATTCTAAAGTGGTCCCTATCCTCCGTGGCGAACGTGCCGGCCATTTTGACTACCACCCAGGACAAAAGCCATGAAACTCTTCCTCTCGCTCGCCTCCGTGACATTTCTCGGGGCCCTTGCCCTCTCCCCCAGCCTGGCCGCAGAACCGCAGACCATTGCCCCCGTCGGCCTCTCAGGGCCAAAACCTCCCGAGTCTGTCACTTGGACGGCCTTCAGCGAAATCGAGGGGACTCAACTCGAAGACGTCTGGACCATCACCCCCGAGGAAATCGTCTGTAAAGGAACTCCTCGCGGCTACCTCCGTACGAACCAGGACTTCACAGACTTCGTGCTCCAGCTCGATTGGCGATGGCCCAACGACCAGCCTGGTAAGGGGGGGATTCTGATCCGCACGACCGGCAACGACAAAATCTGGCCGAAAAGTCTGGAAGCTCAAATCAACGCCGGTGATGCCGGAGATTTCTGGGGCCTGGGCGGTTATCGCCTGGCCGGTCCCCCAGAGCGTATGAAGACGCTCGAAAGCGAACAGTTCGGAACGCTCGTCAACCTGAAGAAGACCCAGGCTGTCGAGCACACGGCCGGCCAGTGGAACCATTACGAAATCATTGCCCGGGGTGGCGAAGTCACGCTCAAGATCAATGGCAAAGAAGTCAACAGAACAACCTCGTGCGACGTGGTCCCCGGAAAGATCTGCCTGACTTCCGAAGGCAGCGAAATCCACTTCCGCAACGTGAAGATCCAGAACACTTCCACCAAGTGAAGAAATTCTCGTTGGTTGGAATACCTGCTTTAGGCTGCAGCCGGCGTCCCTCTCCTACCTGCGTCCTCTCTGACGCCGCACGTCGGTCTTCGACGGCACACGTCTGTCTTCTCTGTGGGCCTGGATCGTAACCTCGCCAACAGCTGTCATTGCTGGCGATGATTTCCCCTCGCCATTCCCGTGAGTCGCGGGTTTGCGGGAGGGTGCCAGCGCTCGGCAAGCTTACGATCAAGGCCTTCTCTGTGTGCCACAAATCTTTTCTGATTAAACGTTTACGCCATTCCCCTACGCCAGCTTGTCCTCCCGCTTCCGTAGTCATTTTACGGGTCCCCCGCCCGACCGCGGAGGGATTTTCCTATAAGGAGCTGAAGGTTTGGGCAAAGTTTGTCGATTATTCCTATCACGTAATCTTTTCGGATTGCGCAGAGATTTCGTGATTACCCCCAATTTGAGTGATGGATTCCAGGAATCCGACAATGACCAGACCGCTAACGTGCGCTTCAGACAGGGTAGTTGGTGTCCGTTGGTGGACTTTGGCAGCAGTCCTAATGGCACTGCCATCGCTTTGCACAAATGCCAAGGGAGACGAATTTCGGCGTCCGATCTATTCGGCCACGCCGACTGTTCATCAGGAAACGGGCTATCCAGGGCCTGCAACCGTCCCCCCCGCCTATCCGGCGAACGGTTCTACCGCCGGGCTTCGTCAGGCAACCTTCACGGACGCGGCGGCCGGTGGGCCCGCACCCGTGTTGCGAGCCTACGCCTGCACACCGGCCCAAGGCACCGTGCTCGATGCCACACTGAACGAACAGTTCGGTGGGCAGGGCAACGTTCGCATCGTCCATGACCCGAAAACGAGCCAGCTGCTCGTGATGGCACCCGAGCCGATCCAGCAGCAGGTTGCGCCGCAGATGCTTGCCGTGTCCGCCGTGGCGCCGCAACCCATCGCCATGCAGCCGCCGGTCGCCCGTGCACCCGTCTCAGCGCCGGGAAACATCCTCCGCAAGGAATATCAACTCCGGCACGCAACGGCAGCTCGCCTGGAATCGGTCCTCGGAGTCGCGCTCGGAACCAGGTGGAGTCAGGTACCGCAGCCCGCTGGAGCTCCTTCGGCCTTCCGGCTGGTGGTTGCCGGACGCCCCGATTTCACCTTTCGCTTCGACCATGGCACAAACCGAATGTTACTCGAAGGTCCGAGCGGTAGATCCTATGACGCGTGCATCCGTCTGATTGAATCCCTCGATGCTCCCCCGTCAACCAACGAGCAAAGCCGATGCCTTTTGGCGCTCACGTCGCTCACGACGGACGATCTTGCCGGCACCGTCAATGCGATCCATGCCAGCAACGGCCCGGTTGCGCCGCGCAGAAGCACAATTGGCCCCAGCAACATCCTCCTGGCCCAGGCGGCAGGGCCAGTTCCTCCGGCGGCCGTGCCCGGTGCCGCTCCCAACGAAGAAGTCACCGCAACCGTGCCGATTCCCGGAACGGGCGAAGGCGCACCCGCCGGCGCGGGCCTCATCGGGCCCGTTCAGATCGAGATGATTGACGGACTCGACTCCCTGATCATCAAGGGCAACAAGAGAGACGTCCAGCAAGTTGTGGATTTGATCCGTCAGATCGAACAGATGGGCGAGGTGACGGAACCGGCCGTGGTGGTCCATCCCCTCACACACGTCAACTGTGAAGCCTTGGCCACGCTCGTCACCACCCTCTACAGCGAGGTTTTCTCACTCCGGCAGGGAACCGTAAGTATCACGGCGCTTGTCAAACCGAACGCCCTCCTTTTGATCGGACGTCCCGAAAGCGTGGAAACCGTCGTCAACCTCGTCAAGCGGCTCGACACCCCCGTTCCGCCCGAGTCCCAGTTCAAGGTCTTTCGCCTGCGCTATGCGGCTGCGGGAACTGCCCAGGAAACGATCGAACAGTTCTTCCAGGACTCCGAAGGCGAACAACTCGCCGCGCTCGGGGTACGCGTCCGCGTGCTTGCCGACGTCCGCAGCAATTCGTTGATCGTCAGGGCAAGCCCCCGCGATATGCTCGAGGTGGGGCACATGATCGCCGAGATCGACACACGCGATGCCGCCGCCGTCAACGACCTGCGCGTCTTTAAATTGAAAAACTCCCTCGCCGAGGACCTCCAACCGATTCTGCAGAACGCGATCAACGGTCAAGGAACCGGCCAGAACCAACAACAACAGAACGCCGAGGAAAAATCCGTCGGTCTGCGGTTTGTGACCATCGATTCCGCGGGCCAGAAACTGCTCAGTTCGGGCATTCTCACCGACGTTCGTGTGACGGCCGACCCCCGCGCCAACGCTCTCCTCGTTTCGGCTGCGGCCGAAAGCATGCCGCTCATCGAAGCCTTGATCCATCAGCTCGATCAGCTTCCCGTGGCCGAAGCCCAGTTGAAGGTATTCACCATCGTCAACGGCGATGCAGCCGCCTTGGTCGAAATGCTCGAGGCCCTCTTCGGCCAGGCCACGACCAACCAGAACGAACCGCCCGTGCGGACCGGTGCGGCGGAGGGCGACAGCTCCCTCGTTTCCCTTCGGTTTGCCACCGACGTTCGCACCAACAGCATCATCACCTCCGGTTCGGTCGGCGACCTGGCCGTGGTCGAGGCGATTCTCCTGCGACTCGACGAAAGCGAAGTCAAGAGTCGCAAGACGACCGTCTATCGCCTGAAAAATGCCCCTGCCGAAGACGTCGCGGAGGCGATCAATCAGTACCTCGACGACGAACGCACGGTTCGTGAAGACCAGGAAGATCTGTTCAGTACCTTTGAGATCTTCGAACAGGAGGTCATTGTCGTGGCCGAGGCCGTCAGCAACAGCCTCATCGTCAGCGCCACTCCCGACTACTATGAGGAGATCGCCGACCTGGTCGAGCAACTCGACGAGCGCCCCGC
>CAYSCH010000020.1:25832-29573 GCA_964429355.1 uncultured Planctomycetaceae bacterium
TGATCCAGGTCCTGATCGCCGAAGTCCACCTCAACGACACCGAAGAGTTCGGCATCGAAATGGGCCTCCAGGACTCGATCCTCTTTGACCGGAGCCTCCTCGGAAATATCAGTACCATTACCAATTCCGAACAAACGTCGATCGCCGGCACCACCACCACCTTCACGGAGGAGGTCATCACGTCGGCCACGAATGAGCCCGGCTTCCTGTTCAACGACTTGACAAACCCCTTGGGAAACAGCGGAGCTTCCAAGGCATTGGCCAGTGCCAATGTCGTCGGCACGCAGGGGCTCTCCAATTTCGGTGTGGGCCGACTCAACAGCGAGCTCGGCTTCGGCGGGCTGGTCATGTCCGCCTCCAGCGAGTCGGTCAGCATGTTGCTCCGAGCCCTCAAGGAAGACCGCCGTATCAACATCCTCAGCCGGCCCCAGATCATGACCCTCGACAATCAGGGTGCCAATATCCAGGTCGGCGAACGTGTCCCCCGTGTCACCGGCACGGAAACGAATGAGTCCGGCGGACTGACCAACACGGTGACCATGGAAGACGTCGGTTTGATCGTCGGCGTCACCCCGCGAATCAGTCCCGACGGCCTGGTGGTCATGGAAATCGACGCCGAAAAATCCGAAGTCGGACCGGAGGCCGAAGGAATCCCCATCTCCGTGTCGGAAGGCACGGTTATCCGCAGCCCTCGTATCAACACCATCACCGCTGCCACCACGGTCAGTGCGCTCGACGGGCAGACCGTCGTCCTCGGCGGTTTGATCACAAACGCCAAGACGAAGGTCGACCGGCGCGTGCCCTTCCTCTCGGAAATCCCCGTCCTCGGGGAACTGTTTCGCTATCGCGGGTTTACGAGCGAACGCAATGAGCTGCTCATCGTGTTGACACCCCGTATCGTCAATAGCGAACAGGACGCCCAACTCGTCATGCAAGAAGAAGCCGCTCGCATGAACTGGTGCTTACACGATGTTCTCGACATGCACGAGGAGGTTGCCTTCCGGCCCCGGAATGGCCAGTGGGGCGACAACGAGACAGACACCATCTACCCCGACGGCAAAGCCCCCGCCGAAGAGCTCGAACCGCTGGAAAACCTGCCGCTCACCCCACCTGCCAACCCACCTGCCAACCCGGCCGAAACACCCACGCCGGCTCCTGCGGCGGGAACGCACGGCTACTACTCTCCCCCCTCGCAGAATCGCGGGGTGGCACCGGCCAGCTACGAATCCCAAACCGGTATCGGAGGGCGAGACCCCAATGGTGTTTACCCCGCCACAGGCACCTACCGCCCTGACACGCCGGTCTATCCATCCACCCCTTCCTACCCGTCTACATCAGGCTATTGACATAATCGAGTTGCAAGGAAATCGTTCCCATGAGAGACTGGTTTCAAACAATGGCAGTACGCGGCTGGTGCCTCCTGCTGGTGACAATCGCCTGTCTGTCGCATGGATGTGCCCAACTGGATGTAGACAAGTCCTTCTCCGTTCCCTTCTTTGGCAAAGACAAGGACAAACCCAGGACTCCAAGCCGGGTGGTCACCGTCTGGGTCGACACGATCCGCTATACCCAGGGCATGGCTCCCACTCGCGGTTTCGGTGGTCGCCTGGTGTTCTATGAAGAAGGCGAGAAGGAACCGGTCAAGGTCGAAGGCGACCTGGTGATCTATGCCTTCGACGAAGATGGGCGAGAGGCGGCCGATCCCCGTCCCACGCGAAAATACGTCTTCCGCGCCGATCAATTGGATGCCCACCATAGCGAATCCAAAGTGGGCCACTCCTACAGTTTCTTCGTGCCCTGGGACGAGGTGGGCGGCTACCGCAAAGAAATCAGCCTCATCGCTCGCTTCCAGCCCAAATCGGGCGCCACCGTGGTCAGCGAACAGACAAAACACATCCTCCCAGGAAAACCCTTGCCGGAGGAGATGCAGACCGCCCAAACCGAACCGGCCCCTTCCTCGTCCCAAGCAGTCCAGCCGGCCTCCTTCAATTCGTCGCCGGCCGAGATCCGGCGCCGCATGAAGACGGCCACCATTCCCGTGCCGCAAACATTTGGGCAACAGATTCCCAAGGCCCAGGTCCGCGAACGGTTCACTCGTTCACAACCTCAGGCACCGGCTGCAGCAGGGCAGGCGTTTCCGGAACAGCAGACGCAGGCGATTCAACCTGCAATAGATTCTCAACCTTCCACACCCCTCCCTCAAGCATCGCCAGACGCTCCGCCAAAACGCGGTCGTGTTCGGTCGCAACCAAACCTCGCAAAGTGGCAGTCCCCTGCTCGATTGACACCTGCAAAGGCGAACGCTTCTGAATCCAACTAGATCGTTCCATCCGGCCCGCCAGTTTCGAAGCAACGGCGGCAGGGGCCAGCGACGCAGCTATGTTAGCAGGGTCCGGCCGGGTGAAACCGAGCTGCAGGACGACGCGAACCTCGTCCTGCTGGCGGCCTCGCCCGCGGCTCTGGTTGACGTTCGCCTGACGGTTGCTCCCGCCGCCACCGCGGCGGGTGTTTCGGGATGCTTGTCCGCCGCCGCTGGCCGCCTCAGAAGTGGCAGCACCCACGAACCCTCTGTCTTCCGTGTCGGCACCCACAAAAGCCCCCTGCCGATTCTCCCGCATGTAGCGTGCGTTCGTGTCGACCTGGCCGGCAGTTCCCACGCCGAAATTGCCTGAGCTCCCCTGGCCCCCCCCCGTGTTGCCGCCCACACTGAACGCCTGGTTGCCGGTTCCCGTTCCGCCCGAGCTTTGCCGCTGGGCAAATGCACTCTCCGCCACCAGGCCCATCGCCAGGGCAAGACTCACAACGATCATTGGGCGACGCATGGCACTCTCCCTTCAGAAACTCATCTCCGTTCCAGGTGACGGTCCTTACCTACATCGTACAGCTAAGCCCGCCCGGTACAATACACCGCTTGGCATCTGCACAACGCGAGTGTCCAGCGAAACTTACCGAATCTGCCATCCACCGGTGCAAGCGGTCGTAGGGGCCGTGCCGGTCGACGGGGCTATCGGTGCCATGCAGAAGACAACGCTTTTGCCGCCGTCGGGATGGGCTTTCAGAGCGAATCAGAAACGCGTCGGGTTCTCGGCGCCTTGCCCGGGCGGCTCAACCGCCTCGGTCGATGGATAGACCGGAATCGATCCGTCCGCCAGGGCCGAAAAGGTGGGACTCGGCACGGTACGATCGACCGGTGGCAGCAGCGTTAACCCCGGCGGGGGGGGCGTGGTGACGAAACGCTCGTTCCCGTTTCCGTTCGCGTCACCGTAGCCGGAAGAACCAGGGCTCTGCCCCACACCCGACAAACCGTTACTCCAGCCACCGCCGGCGCCGGTCTCCTTCACCGGCACAAGGCCCAGGCCATTGGTCTTGGGAACGACGTTCGCAGAGGCCGCCGACGATTTCTCGGATGGCGGGGACCCGTAGGCATAGGGGCCGGCCGTTGCGGCGGCCATCGGGGCGCCCCCCCGCCACTTGCTGGAGTCGTCAGCATCCGTATCGTGCCCTTCGCGGTCGCGAGTCACCGGATCACGGTCGTCATACGATGAGCCGGTCGCATAGGAAGTTGCCTGCGACGATTCCTTGCCACCGCTCCCGCCATAACCGCTCGTTTCGTCTCCGTAGGATGAGCGAGCTGTGTAGGAATCGGCGCCCTTTTGGCTCCCGCTGGTTGCATAGGAACCCGTCTTCGA
This sequence comes from uncultured Planctomycetaceae bacterium, assembly GCA_964429355.1. Classification (GTDB taxonomy): domain Bacteria; phylum Planctomycetota; class Planctomycetia; order Pirellulales; family Thermoguttaceae; genus JAAYAY01. The sequence goes on from CAYSCH010000020.1 coordinate 29,522, forward strand.
CGATTCCTTGCCACCGCTCCCGCCATAACCGCTCGTTTCGTCTCCGTAGGAT
>CAYSCH010000020.1:29673-47284 GCA_964429355.1 uncultured Planctomycetaceae bacterium
TCTTCGACGATTCCTTGCCACCGCTCCCGCCATAACCGCTCGTTTCGTCTCCGTAAGATGAACGAGCTGTGTAGGAATCGGCACCCTTTTGGCTCCCGCTGGTTGCCGTAGACCGGCTGCCCGATGAGGGCGTGCCGTAGGAATCGGGCGAGTCGTTGTCCTGACTGCCCCTCCCATCGTTGCGGCTCGTGGACTTCGATTGCGCGTACCCGTCCTTTTCGCCCGATTTTCCCTCGGCAGAACCGTAGGAATCGTGTTTCCCGTCGCTACCGGCACCCTTGCCACTCCAACTTTGCCAGGCCGACGCGCCCTTCGTGTCGCTTGTGGTATCCGCCAACTTCGTGGTGCCCGACGAACCGAACGATTGCCCGTTCGAGCGATTCTTACTGCGCTCAACGGACTTGTTCGTGGAGTTCTCGTTTGACGAACTGCCGTACGAGGAGCCGCCCTCTTTGGAGGCCTTGCCGCTCCCCCATTTGGATCCATATCCCTCCGACGACGAACCTTTCTCGTTCGACGAGTCGTCGTTGCCGTATCCGTACGATTCACCGTACGAGGAGCCTCCCTCCTCCGTCTTCGACTTGTTCTTCCCATCGTCCGAACGGTTGGAAGAATAGTAACTCTTGCTCGACGACTTCTCCGGGCCCGACTTGTCGGAATCGGCATCATCCGTCCCATTCGAACCGTACGATCCGTACGGCTTGTAGGTCGACTTGGACTTGCTTTCCGAGTCGTCGTTCCACCCGTTGGATTGTTTGCCGTAGCTCGAGCCTTGGTTGTCTCCCTCGTCCCCCGCGCTCGACTCGTCTTCGCCCAGTTTCGACTCTGCCGAGTCGGTCGGCGTAGCCGAACAGACAAGGACTCTCGTTTGGGAAGACATCTCTGGCACTGCAGCCATCTCGAGCACCACCGGGAATCGGGCTGTATTGAACCCGATGCACGTGGCCACAAGCATCACGACGGCGATGGCGGCAGGTATTCTTGGCATGATCTTCTCTTCTGGTTTCCGGACGCTCCGAGCGACCGAGAAAACATACACGCCTCTTTGAAGCCTGCAAGCGTCGACAAGCCGAATTCGGACGGTTTTTTTCGACAGGTGCACGGGGCAAGTCGGTTAGCGAAACCTTGCCGTTCTTCCCTGGAGGCTCACATCGGACGCATCGAAGTTAGCGGCAAGGAAAGAGAGAGAAGGGAGGCAATCACGGTATTGTGAATCGATGATTCCAGTACGCAGGCCTGTAGCGGATGGGCCTCACGTTTGCCTCCCGGGCCGTTACCAAACCCCGGTCATTCCTTCAACTCAACCACATCCCGTCCCTTCGATCGCACACCGACAATCCGCCGGCCGTCGATGATGACCTGATAGGTCACGCCGGGAATCCCTTCGATGATGGCTTGTTCGCCCTCGAGCTTGACCGGAAAGGGAGCGGCCACACGGTGGCTCCCGTCCGCGCCGACGGAAATCGCATCCAGCTTACCCTCCAGCACGAGACGAAGGCTCACCAGGGCGCAGGGATTGATCGTCCAGGGCCGCCGTTCCTGAGTCTCCAGGGCAAACGCGTCGGGCAGTAGTCCGGCATATTCTCCCTCAGAATATTGCATCTGTTCCCCTGCAATCAGAATGCCCCAGGCAAGATGGTTCCAGTCGAGCGTGTCGTCGTAGGGAGCCAGCTTGGTCAGAGCGTAGGCGTACACCAGCCCGACCCACTGGACCGGAAGGCCAAACCAGACGGGCGCTCGCCAGTTCGTGGCCCCCAGGACCGGAACCGTGCCGTAAAGCATGACCGGATACTTGCTCCATTGGTAGACAAACGGGACCCCGGAGATCGCCCAGCGCCGAGCTTCGTCGAGGTAGCTTTTGTCGCCCGTCAGCTCATAGCCGCGTACATAGGCCCACACGAGATAGGCCGATGCGAGTTGATCGGGCGTGTGCAGAGGTATTTCCCAGACCTGCGCGCCCCGGGGTGTGCGAAACCGCTTCATGTATTCCAGGGTTCGCAGCCCTGCATTCAGGGCCCGCTGGTCGCCGGTGATCCAGGCGTATTCGAGCAGAGTGGCCGCCGGCTGGGAACAAATGCCGCTGGCCGTGTCCTCATAATGGCCTCGGGCATATTTGCCCTCGTAGCGAAATGAACCGTCTTCCTTCTGCTGCTTCAGCAGCCCGTCGATTGCAGCCAACTGCTTTTCCTTCCATTCGAACGCCTGGCCCGTCAGGAAGAAAACCGATTCGTTGCGGATATGAGCGCCGTGCAGGTCGAATTCCCGTCGGCCGGGTAACTGGCCGGTCAACCGAAACAACGTCGAAACCATGTCGGCGAAATGCTTGCGGGGCCAGCGGTCCTCAACGCAATGCCCCCACCCTTCCGCCGACCGCAACGGGCCGTTGAGCCCCTGCAGGCAGAGCCGATACTGTATCTCCGAAGTCCGCGGGGCCTCGGGAAGCGGCGGCAGTCCCCGCCGCCGCACCGCCCAGACAATCTGGTCGCTCAAAGGGCCGCCATCGACCCGCACCACCGCCTCGATCTTCGCCCCTCGCAACGCCATCCGGTGATCGTCTGCGGCATCGAAGAAGTTCGGTGTGGCGAAGATCGGCTGCAGGCTCATGTCATCCCAACTCAGGGAAATGCTGCCGCGTTCCGTTACAAACGACATCAGCGGCATCGTGACATCCAGCGGCTTGGGAGCAAAACGGAGGTGGGCTTCCGTTTCGACGTCGAGCTTCGTGGAACTGTATTCCCCCTTGCCCAGGTATTCCAGACCGGCGAGCAGGCCCTGCTCGAGCCCGCCAAACGCCCGAACGACCGGTCCCTCGCACTCCTTCTGCCCCTCAACGGAAAACCGGATCTCGTCCCCCACCGTCGACAGAGTCATCGTGACGTTCTCGCCCCGGAATTGAAGTGACTCCGGGGTCGACGTCAATTGAAGATTCGGAATCTGGTAGTCGCAATGAACCAGCGGCGCCAGCATGGCCACCAATTGATCCCCACGATACACCTTGGCCGCCGTTCCCGCCGGCGAAACCTGCACTTTTCCGCCATTCAGCGGAAGTTCAAGCCACGAAACCGCGGCGTCCGGGTGAACCACAAAGAGCGAGCGTCCCAGGTCGGGCAGGCCCTCGGCCCGGAGCACCAGGTGGATCGGCTCGACCACCTGACTGGTATCGCACGGAATAACCACGACCCTCTCGGCACCTGCGGCAAGCAGGCAATCTTCCCCTGCCGCGGTGAACGACCTCGGCTCCTTGCCGAGATTCTTCACGGTAAACCGAACCTCGCTTCCCGCCACCTCCACTCGCTCAACCGAGAGTGGATGCTCGCCGAGCCGCACAAGCCGGATCCAGTCGATCTCGATCTCGCCGGCGTTGTCTGCCGGGTCGAGCCGAATATCGGTCACCTGTCCGGGAGCCTCGAAGGTAACCGCGTACTCGTGCCACTGGTTATCGGCCACCATTTCGAACGACCGCGCCTTGTCGTCGCCGCGCCGTGGCGACTGCCGTGTGATCCAGTAGATCTGGCCAGGGCCAGGCGCAGTGCCCCGGGCACGAAACTCCAATACCATCCGCCCTCCCGGCGTATCGACCCGCGCATGCATATACGGATCCTCGCCGGTCGTGCGAACCGTCAGGTTGCCGCCTTGCGCCGCAATTTCGCAGCGTGACTCGGCAACCCAACCGGCAGGACCATCGGCAAAGTCCCATTCGGCAACCACTTCCCTCAGGATCGGGCGAGGCATGGGATTGATCGGTTGAGCCGGTTGTTCGGCTCCTGGCAGACACATCAGGCAGAGAACTGCGATGCCGTGCATTGGTCCCTCCAAACGACTCCGTTGCGTTCCTGGTTGCCGTGACCGGCCTGGATCGTGCCCCCCACCCCTTCGGCCCGGCCCCGTTCCTCCCCAAGGGCTTCCGTCACTCCAGGCTGGAGAGTCTAACACATCCCGTGTCGCAGCGGTACGCGGCGAAATCGGACTCCTATTCGAGATTTCTGCCCTTGCCTTGTAGGGCATGGGGCAAGTTGGGTACGATACTGGGAGGAAGAAGGTGACAGCCACCTTTTGCCGGAACGGCCTTCGGGTGCTTGGCACAAAAGGTGACTGTCACGTGTGACTGTCACCTTTTTCTGGGAATCCCGCAAGGCTGTTCAGCGAGAGTTGAGAGTAGGTGTGCCACCTCGGCAGACAGCCGTGGGGTGGCAGACCAGCCCGTTTGGGCTACTATCTCCCGTCCACGGAACATCCCCACTTCGACTCCCGTTTTCCTCCAGTTGAGGGAAACTATAGGTCTGTGTACCAGCCGACGCCCATTGGCTGCGGGGCCCGCGATTGGGAAGCGGAATCTCAGAGATTGTCCGGAAGCGGGGACTCCTCCCAAGTGCTGGGCGCCGAGGCCGTGGTATCCACAAGATGCAGGGGCCTCTTCCCGTTTCCCAAAGCCTTTTAAGACCCCTCGGAGTCCGGGAATGCCCCGACACAACCTGCGCGTTCTGCTGCTGGCGTTGTTGTTGTGTCTCCTCTGCGCGCCCCGTGTCTCCCGCTCAAGTCGCGTTCTCTGGTTCGCAATGCGGTACATACAATCCCGCTATCTGACACCGGTCGATGAAAGCGTCCTGTTCGAAGGAGCCATGTCTGGCATGACTTCCAAACTCGACGATTACTCGACCTACGTTCCGCCGGCCGTGCTCAACGATTTCAACGAGCAGATCGATCGTCAGTTTGGCGGAATTGGGATCGTGATCCGGATCGATTCCGAAACCAAGTACCTCATCGTCGCCAGCCCGCTCGTCGGTACTCCCGCGGCAAAAGCCGGAATCCGCGCCGGCGATCGGATCCTGCGAATCGACAAGGAGAGCACCCAAGGCCTCTCCATCCAGGATGCGGCGGGACTCCTTCGCGGACTGCCCGGAGAACCGGTCACCCTGTCGGTCTCGGCAAAAGGCAAAGAGGCAACCCGTGACATCCAATTGGTGCGCGAGGTGATCCACATCGCCACGGTTCTCGGCGACACGCGCAGTGCCGACGGTTCCTGGGACTACTTTCTGGCGGATCATCCCAGTATAGCTTACCTGCGACTCGATTCCTTCGGCGACCAGACCGGCTCGGAACTGCGGGAAACAGTTACGGACCTGAAAAAACGCGGCATGAAGGGTCTCATCCTCGACATGCGAGGGAACCCCGGAGGGCTCCTCCCCGCAGCGATCGAGGTTTGCGACCTATTTGTCGACGCCGACACTCCTGGCGTCAAGGGCCCGCACGGCGAGCAGATTCCTCCCGGCTTGATCCTCACCACCCGCGATCGCCTGGGCCGTGTGCAGCAGGAATATTACGCTCAGAACGACGGAACTCTGAACGGCTTCCCCATCGCTGTCCTCATCGATGGCCAGAGCGCCTCGGCCGCCGAAATCGTGGCGGCATGCCTTCAGGATCACGGCAAGGCCGTCATCATCGGCCAGCGGTCCTTCGGAAAAGGAACCGTCCAGGAGATACTCGACCTGCATCCCGACCAAGGCCTTCTCAAACTGACGATGGCCAGCTACTGGCGTCCCAGCGGCCGCAACATCAACCGCACCGAGGGCGCAGCGGAATGGGGCGTATCGCCCGACCCGGGCTTTGAGATCGCCCTGGACGATAGGGAACGGGCCGATCTGTTCACCGCAAGATACCTCCGCGATGTGACTCTGTCGTACACCGAGGAGGAGCTGGCCGCCGAGAAGGCTCCCGAGTTCAAGGATCGCCAGCGCGATGCGGCCATCCAGTGGATCGAAACCCACTTCGCTTCGAAATCGGGCCCCGTGTCAAAATAAGTTGACCAGGTTGCGTGGCAGAAGCGACAACCAGGTGGCACGAAGGGCGTGGTCAGATGGCACGAGCATCGTGCCGAAGGCACATCCCTACGTCAGCCCAGGGTGGAGCAGGGCGAGTGCAGCGAGCCCGGCGCAACCCTGGGTCAGCGGCCAGATTCAAGCCGAATAGCCCCAAGGGGGCGGTCCTAACAGGGCGACGTCGGCCTGGTGGGCCCGTGAAACCACGCGATCGCTGGTTTTTCAGCGCCTCTAAGAGTCGCCGGTGTTGTCCCGCACCGTGGTCGTCGCACCGACCACATGGATGCCCCCCTCGATGTTGCCCGCCGTATCGTTGCCCACAATCACGTTGTCGTTGGCGCTGCCGGATTCTTCCACCCCGTACTTCTGGCTCGGCTCGCCCCGCTGGGTACCAATGGTGTTGTCGGCAACCACCACGTCGGACGAATTCGACAGGAGAATCCCGCTGAAACGTCCCGGCCGGAGCTGCGAGTTATCGACAATCGTGTTGCCCACGATGGTGTTGTCGCTCCCCCCATTGACCATGATCCCCTCTCGGCCGTTTCCACGGATCAGATTGTCGGAGACCGTGTTGAAATAATCACCAAAATCTCCGCCCAGCCCCAGCCCTCCTACTCCGTGACGATCGTTGTTCTCCAGCAAGTTGCCGGTCACGAGAAGATCGAAATTGTCCCAGCAGAAATGAAACCCGTTCTCCCGGTTGCTCCGGCTGATATTGTTGCGCCAGACGCCGCCACGGCTGAAGTCGCCGCCCGGATGAAGTCCGTGTCGAAGGCAGTCCTCAACCAGTGAATTCTCCACAAGAGCGTCGCTGCTGGCGACCATGAAGATCCCATCGCCCCCGGTTCCCCGCGTTGCATAACCGGCCTGGAGCACGGTCACGCTCGAAACGACCGTGTCGGCGCCCCTTTCCGCATAAACTCCGTGCCCGCGGACCTTCTGGACTATAGTGTCTTCGATCCGATTGTCGTGCCCGCCAAACAGCGCGATTCCCCCGGCATTGGCGTTGCGGGCAGTCACGTTGCGAATCACGCAGTCCACGGCGTTCTCGAGATGGAGAAGCGATGGCGCACTGATCCGCCAGGTCTCGGTCGACTCGTCCAGGTTGCCGTCCAGAACGAGGTCTTCCACGACCGCCTCGCTCGTCTGGACCCCTTCGTACTCCCACGCCGTGCGGATCAGGGGGAAGTAGGTCACCACGCTGGCCGTCGCTTCCGGCGCGTAGCTGCTCGTCACCGCAATCGGTTCGTCGAAGGAGATCACTCCCGATTCGATTCTCGTGATCGTGCGGACGGCCACGTGCCCCTGACCGTAAGCGATGATCGCAATGTCGTCGCCCACCTGGAAGCCCGCGGTGGATTCCACTACAACATACGTGGACCCCGTCGAAGCCGTTGCCGTCAACCGTGTTTCTCGGTGATCGGGACGCACGAGCACCGTGTTTTCACCGGCCCCCCGCAACGTCACTCCGTCTCGCAAAACCAGCCCCTGGCGCAGGGTGAAGGTTCCTTCCGGTAGAACGACGGTTCCCCCTTCTTCCGGCAATGAATCGATCGCGTCCTGAATGCCCCAGGTCGGGCTCTCTTCGTCCAGAAAATCGGCCGCATAAACCACCACCCCGTCGCTCGGCCACTCAATCCGGTTGTCGATGCCCGGATCCTCGTCCACGGTGGCCGCATCTGTCGCCTGGCTCAACTTCGTGGTGGTCACATCGAACCCGATCGCTTGCCGGACCACCCCCGTTCCACCCTCCGTGAGGGTTACGGACCGATCCTCGACCACCACGTTGTCTGCCCCGTCCGAATCGTGGATCAGGGCCTCGTCGTCCCCGCTGCCGGCCTTGGCGAACACATAGTCGAATGCCCCAACACGGTGCTCGTATCCCTCGCCGCGGAGCCAACTGTGAGTCGAGTAGCTTTCAAACGTATCCGTGCCGGAAGTACCACTGAGTTGGGCCGTATCGTAGCCGCCCCCATCCGCGTAGGCGTGGATGGAATCGAAAAACTTGGCTCGCACCAGGTAGTCGCCGCCAAGGAGCTTGCCCCATGTGCCGGTCGCCACGTAGCGATCGTCGCCCGCCGAGTCGTGCAGGTTCGCAATGTCGTATCCGCCGTTTCGCGAGTACGCATGAACGGCGTCGAATTCGATCACCCGGTAGATGCAGCTCTCGCCCAGCAGCGACGTCTGGCCTGGCGTCGCGTGGAGCGTATCGTTGCCCGGCGAATCTTCCAGCTTGGCTTCGTCGCTTCCGCCCCCCGACTCGGCAACCACTTCATCGAAGAACTTGGCACGCAATGCGTACCCATCGCCGGAGAGCCGCGCCCAGGTTGCCTTCCCCACGAACATCTCGTCGGCATCGGAACCTTGGATCTCGGCCCGATCGTCGCCCCCCGACCTCGCATAGCCGTGCACGTACTCCACGGAGTCGACGCGAATCGAGTAACCGTGGCCCGACATCGTGGCCGTCTCGACGCTGCACGCGAACAGGTCGTCGCCGGCAGAATCGCTCAGATGAGCCTCGTCGATTCCGCCCGCATCGGCAACGACGAGGATCTCCCCGGCCCCCACCGCTTCCACGGTCAGACCATCGGCAACGATCTGCACTTGCTCAGGGCCGCCATAGATCGTGTCGTTACCGGCCGTATCATGGAGCACCACCGTGTCGTCGCTGCCGGCGAGGATCGAGATCTTCTCGATCGATGTGGCATCGAATCCTCGCGATTCTCCCCCCAGGGTCACTCGGATTTCCGACCCGATCGTGACCTCCAGCGAGTCGGCACCGTCCGTTCCGCGAACGGTCAGTTGGCCGTCCGCCAAGGTGATCTGGTCGTCGATTGACCCGGAAGCTGCGCTGAGGAGCAGTCGCGTTTCCAGGGGTTCAATCTTAAACCGACCAACCAACGCGGACCGACATCGTCGGGAGTTCACCTGCTTCTTCATGAGTCCGATCGTCAGGGTGCCGAATGGAGAAAAGGAGTCGTTTTGGGTTCCCTCCCCATCGCCGCCACTGCCAAGTGACCGCACCTCGCACACTTGCCCATTATAATCCAAGCGTGCGGCAATCTTCCAAATTGTAGGTCTTAGTATCCCGACACGGGGCCGAATCGGAATCCGGTAGTCTCGGGCGATCGCATCGCCCCCCGCGCCATGGAGATCGGCAGGTCAAGAGGGGCCAATGCCCTGATAACCGGCAGAAAGCGACTGAATTTGGGCGTACAATCCCCACGTTCCTGACTTCCTCGCGAAAACCCTGAAGAGCACCCAGCACCTGTGGGCGATCCAGGGAAGCAAGAAAGCAACGCCCGAAAGCGGCAATGTTGCCGAAAAGAAACATCACCTTACGTTCCCGAAGTCGCCAAGCGTTGGGCTTCGTCGGTTGACCCAAGCCACCCCGTCCCCTGTGCCATCTCACATTCGGGAGCTTGCCACTCGCGATAGCCGCGACGCTCAGTTTCGCCACCGCTCGCAGTCCTGTGTCCCCGGACCTCTTGCCGGCACCCGGGGTATCCTCCGTGGAAAGCACCCTTCAGTCGCCTTCCACCCGATCGCACTGAATGGTGACCAGATCCAAGGCCAACCCTTGGGATTTCTCGTTCTTGCCAACTACTTTGAACATCAGGTTCACCGGCCCTTCCGCAAGGGCCATCGTGCCCAGCCGTGTCCGCTCAGCCCGTTGCCGCGTGGGAGCATAACAGTCCACGCCATCGCCCAGAGGGGCTTCTCGGTCGAACAGTTGGACTTTTCCCTGGGCAGGTCCCTTGATCGCTTCAATCGAAATCTCGTAGCGCCCGGCCGCCGGAATGTCACACGTCAGGGAGACAAAGGGACTCCCGAACCAGTCGTTTCCTGCCGCCTGCATCGAAAGAAAGCTCACCTTCCGGCCGTCGATCTCCTCTTCCTTCTTGCTGAGCGTCGCGTTGCGGAACGTGAATGCGTGGATCGGCACACTCCAGCTTGGGACAAACACGATCTTCTCGAAGTCGACCACGCCCCGCTCCGCTACCGGCGGGACGTCCACAGACCAGGTCGGCGGATCGGCCAGGTAGGCGTACGAAACGGCGCAGTAGTCCGTCTCCAGGCTGTTCTCCGTCGCCGCATGCTCGATCGTCTGCAGAATGCTCGAGTCAAACGCGTACGCGTCGCCAATCATCAGGCGATAACCACCTGTTCGTCCCAGGTGCTTCTGGTATCCCAGGCAGCCGCTCAAGGGAAACGACAATCGCGCCTCCCAACGCCCCGGCACGTCGTACCACCCCCCATTGAAGAAGTCTTCCGAACCGGTCCCGTGAACCATCAGCTCGCCGTCGATCGTTGTCTGATCGTCCCCCTCGAAGAAATAGGTGTTTCCGGATTCCATTCCCTGCGACTGGAGCACGCAGCCGACCAGATGGCCCTTCCCCTTCGTCTCCAGGAAAGTGAACGGAGTTCCCTTCGTCGTCGGATTCTCGCGCCGCCAGACCGCATAGAACTTCCCTTCCCCTTCTTTCCGAGGGACTGGTGCGAAGACCACTTCCGCCTGAAGTTCGACCGGCGCACCGCCTGACCGTTGGCTGACCAGCTCGATCTTCGCCGAACGCTCGAAAGGCATGGGAAAATAGCAGTAGGCCACGTCACCGCTGGTGCCCACCAACAGCGAGGTCATCGCCGGCTTTCCCCAGGCATAGCCAAAAAAATCCCCCGCCGGACAGTTCACCGCCGGCTTCTCCTCGCCGTCCCAGAAGATCCTCAACAGGAGATCGCGGGCCTTGCCAGCCAAGGCTGAAGCAGGGGAAATCCGCAGTCCGGCGATCCGCCCGGGCCGCTCCGCCTCAAACAAAGTGGCCGACCCTCCCGGCTCCAGCGACACGCTACTCCGCTCCGTCTCACAGGCAACGCCTTCCCCCGCCACAATCCGGCTGATATCCGATCCCGCCGCCGCAAACAGCGCCGCCGCCTTTTCTTCATGCTGCCCCTTCTCGTCGGACGCGGAACTCCAAGTCTGGATCGGGGCGTCGTCCGGATAACGGGCGTAGTTGATCTGATAGAACTGCACCTGTTCGCCGCGGACCTTGATCCGGCACGACTTCTGATACGCCAGCGGCACATACGAGTAGAAGCCACCGGCACCGTAACCGACCAGCGGCGCCACAAACGGGCGGGTGCGGCCCATGAACAATTCCCGGAATTTCACGGCGATTCGCGGACTCGTCTCGCCGTCGAAATAGAACTCCATCACGTCGTCCGAAGGTGTGGGGGTCCAGATCCGGTACACGATTCCCGGCCCCTGGAGGTCGGCGATCACCAGCCCGTCGTCGTCCTTGGCCACGAAGGAGTACTTGCCGGAAAACCCGTCGTCGTTTCCGCCGCTGCGGTCGTAACTCGAAACGGATCCCACCCGCTCGGATCGTCGCAACTGCGGAAGCAGGTCGAGCCGGTGCAGCTCCTCCATGCCCAGCACCCAGGGTGCGGTCTCCTGAGCACCGACGGGTGGAATCGAAATCAGGCAGAGGATCAGCATAGCCATAGTGCGTCGCATGAAGAATCTCCTCACTGGTTGATTTGTCTTCGAGCCGCTAACAAAACCACCGGCTGTGCACATCCATGCCCGTGGGAAACTCGTACGTTTTGTGAGGGCTTCTTAGAGCCGCTAACAAAACCACCGATGATGTGCACCGATGCCCGTGGAAGACTCACTCGTTTTGTTAGGGTCTCTTAGGGTTGTGAGACTCGCTTCGGTCTGTCGGCTCCAACGGGCGAATCTGCATGATGACCTCACGCCCGCAGCCCTGGCAGTCTCGACAATTCCCAGAAGAGTACTCGACAATCTTGCCTCCAGCAAGAGACCGGTAAGCGCCGGCGGCAGCAGTCGGGCGGCACGTCCCTGAGCAACGAAGGGCGTGGTGGGCCCGTGAAACCACGCGATTTTGAAAATGAGAGCTCCGCGTCAAAACGAGTTGGTCGTGGGCACAATCGGTCTATTTGTCAGCGACTCCAATAGGGGGTGGCTTGCTTCCCTTCGGCGAGTATAATTTTGTTAGATTTTCCTGCATGATTCGTCGCAGGATCTCAACAGGGGCACCGCGCACACGGGAGACCGTCGTGTGCAATCATTGAACGACAATCCTCAGACACTGGTCGGCAGGAAAGAAGGATGTGCGTGGACACTCCATCCTGATCCCCGACTCGACCGCCTCCTGCAGGCCGCCCGTATCTACGTCTACACGGTCTACTACCAGAACGGTGGCGTGGCTGCAACCACGCACAGCAGCGGTTGTCAGGCAGTAACGGGCTACACCCAGGACGACTACCAGCGGGATCCCGCACTCTGGATCACCATGGTCCATCCGGAAGATCGGGAGGAGGTCTGCCGGCAGGTGATCGCGGCCGAACGCGTCAAAAAGGCCACCAGAATCGAGCACCGCGTCATCCATCGTGACGGAAGCATCCGCTGGGTCCGCAACACGATCATCCCCTGCTTCAACGGCAGCGAACTGGTATGCTGCGACGGGCTGATCGAGGATATCACCGATCGCAGGAGCGCCGAAAACGCCCTCATGCATCAGACCATCCAACTCACCGCCGCCCAGGAAATCCAGCGGCGACTGCTCCCGCAATCGACGCCCCAGATTCCAGGGACCGAGATCGCGGGAGTTCTGATCCCCGCCGAATATGCGGCCGGCGACTTCTACGATTACCTCACCATGCAGGACGGTTCACCCGCCTTCGTGATCGGCGACGTGTCGGGGCACGGCTTCGGGCCCGCGCTGCTGATGTCACTGGCGCATACGCTCGTCCGCATCCTCACCGAGATGGAGAGCGATATCGCCAAAATCTTCGCTCAGATCAACGACTTTCTCGTCCGCGAGATCCAGGAGGACCGTTTCGTTACCCTCTTCTACGCTCGTTATGAGGTCGAAACCAGAAGAATCATCTACGCCAGCGCGGGCCATCCGCCCGCCTACGTCGTCGACCGCCAGGGACGCCTCAAGGCGAGACTGGTGAGCACTTCTCTTCCCCTGGGAGTGCTCGCCGATGCAACCTTTATCTCCGTGAACGATGTACAGCTCGACCCCAGCGACACCCTGCTGATGCTCACCGACGGAATTCTCGAAACTCCGGGACCCGATCACCGATTGTTTGGCGAAATGCGAACGGTCGAACTGCTCCAAAGCCATCGAACCCTGCCGGCCGGCAAAATCCTCGAGGCCCTCCATCAACACCTCTGCGACTACTCCCAGCAGAGCGTGCTCTCCGACGACGTCACCGCCGTGATTCTCAAGGTTGCCTGACCGCTTCACCATGCTCAGGCCAGGCCCTGCCTGACTGGATGGCCGGTGTTTGCCTGGACTGTGCGATTCAGAGAAGCCGAATCGTCATCGGATATCGATAGGCGATGCCTTTCTGAGCATTCAGGGCGGCAATGATCGTATAGACGAGATCGAAGATCAGCAGCGCCGGCAGCAGAATAAAGCCCACCAGCACGAATGTGAGCAGGCCACACACGATTCCATAGATGAACACACTGATCTGGAAGTTGATCGCTTCTTTTCCCTGATCGTCAACCAGCGGCATCGTGTCTTTCTTGATCAGCCAAACCACCAGCGGGGCAAGGATGTTGGCAAACGGAACGGAATCGCCGTGAATCCCAACAGCGTGGAAAGATGGACCGCCATCGCCCACGTGGTTTGTTCCTTTGCGACACCCGTTGCAGCGTCGTAACTTGCGACAGGAGGAGGTGTTTGGCCGTAGTTTTCCATGGGATTGGCCCCCTATTCTTGTGCACGTTCTTTGATGATTCACAAAAGGTCATTCGCATCCTATGCTCGGATCTTGGGAAGAATATCCCGCCAGTTGAGGGGATCGGCTGATGATCCCCAGCCGGGCTTCTGCCACGTGAGCCCTATCCTTGCCTTGCCGCACGAAGTCGGGCTGGAATCAGCAGCCCGGGCAGCACTCTGGCCCGCAGGACGGGATCGACATGGTGGTGGTGTGCGGAAAATTCGGCCGGCACGATCGTCAAATCCCCATCGCCCGGCAGCGGCGGGAAGTGCTTCTTCATGCCCTGACCTACGATTGTCTGGCCGGCTTCATGCCGGGAGTCCGCGTCCAACTCTCCCTGTCGAACGGTCCGGATCGGTCGCACATGAAGAACCTGCTGCAAATACTGAAAGGCGTCACCGGCGTCGTTGGACGGATCATGCTTTGCGCCGTCTTCATCGCCGCCGTCCTGGGCTATGCCGCCCCGGACGTTCGTGGACTGGCCGAACTCGTCGCGGCCAAGGGCATCGTGGGACCGACCTGGGCCTTCGTCGCCGGAGTTCTCCTGCTCGTCGTGGGTAGCCTCTCAGTGATCGTGGGCTACAAAGCCCGAATGGGAGCCTCGCTCCTTCTCCTGTTCCTGCTGGCAACGACCGGCTGGTTCCACGGTTTCAATTTCTGGACGGTCGTCAGCCCCCACGCCCGTCACGAACAGGTACTCTACCTTGTGACCAATCTCTCCATCATGGGCGCCGTCCTCTTCATCATCGCCAACGGCCCCGGCCCCATGAGCGTCGACGCGAAACGCTAAGAAGCCCCGCAGGTCAGGCTCTGCCTGACTCGAATGTGTCGCCACGTCCCGTAGGCTTGCCCCTGGTTGACACGTGCCGGTGCAGATGCAGGAGAGATGGGCCCCAAGGGTCAGAGGGCAGGGAATCGCCTCTGGTGGCTTGCGCGACAGAAGGTTGAAGCGCGCCACCGGCGAGCCACCTCGCCCTGGTGCGATCGGGCGAGGTGGCGTATGACGGCATGCTGAGTTGTCAAAGAACAGAAAGGGGGGGCATTGGTCAGTTGTCATTGGTCATCGGTCATTGGTCAGGCTTGGCGATTTTGGCGGAAAATGGGGGTGAGCGAATGGGGCCCGGAGGGCGACAGGAGTCGGGAGTCAGAGGTCAGAGCGGCAGAGGTCAGGATCAGGGGGCATGAGGATTTGTTCTATTCATGTGTACATTAATGGACGTGCGCATTGCAACAGAAAAGGCGTTGAAAAATCGAAGAAAAAACAGCCACCCCACTATAGAGGCAGGGAACTGGATTTAGATTGCGTACGTTCCAGGTGCTCCCCGAGCGTTCCAAGTGTTCCCCGAATTCGTATAATTCGTCGAACTCAGTTCCTAGGGATCCACATTCACCAGGGGCGAGTTGCCGGACAAGAACGGTGTGCGATGAGTATGGGTTGTCTGGCGGCGTTTGAGTTAGGAATCTGGTAGGGAGTTTGGAATCCGTACTCACGAGCCTATTCGACGGTGTTCAAACGCAACTCCAATTGGCTCAGGACTTCAAGTAGCGTATCCAAGGATGGCGGCTCGGTGAAGAACATTTCTGCCATGGTGGCGTAGTCGCGTTTGATATCGGAAAGCCGGTGAGCGGGCGGGACAATGTGGATTGAGCCGGGGACAGCGGTTTCATAACTGGCCCAAGCCGACGCGAAGAACAGCATCTTGTGCTTTGCCACAAGCGCGAGGAGCTTCAAGTCGCCCAGAGCGCATTCGCCGATCGGACTCGGGAAGAGCCTGGCAACATCGAAGTAGTGCCGGGAGAGACGCTGAAGAATAGGTTTTTCCGCCGGCCGGTGGTACTCTGCATGAAGTAGCGTCACCTTCTCCCAGAAGGTTCGTTCTGCGCCAAGCGCGCGGACTGATGCGCTCCGGCGGGAAAAAAGCCCCGGAAACTCTTCGGCAGCGTACGGCGTGGCTTGGCCATCGACTACTGGCCAATGGTCGCTACGGGCGCCGATTTCGAGACGAACGGTGGGCGTTATATAGCTCAGCGGGCTTGCTGGCGCGGGCGAGGAAACAGGATACGCAAATAGAATGCTCTGCGAGTCGTGAGGCGCGACGTGCAGGGACCAGCGAGCTCCGGCGGCTTCAAGCACGCTTGAAAAGGCGGTGTGCAGGGAGGGAAAGAGATCATCGCGAATTGCGAGCTGACAGGCGTGGACGAGCTCGTCGATGAGACGCCGCGCCTGTTTCTTGCTCCCGGCGACATAGGGGTCTCGTGTGGCGGAGAAGCCGAGATCCTCCCCTTTGAGGGAAAGATCGACATCCTCCGAAAAACGGTCGAGTGCGTTGAAGACCTTCGAGAGCGAAGTTCCTCCTTTGAAGAGCAGCCCGGCCGGGAGGTGTGGGAGCGAGTACAGGCGATGAAGCGTCCAACAAACCCAGAAGTCTTTTTCGACGAGGGCGACGGGGAGCTGCCGCCGGGCGGCGGTCTCGGAGAATAGCTCGAAACGCTCGGACGGAGAAAGGACGGCTACACTATCCATTGCTGCCTTGCTCCTCAGCGGCAATCTTCTTCACCGCTTCGAGAATCCAGTCTTCGCCATACCGGGCATCGCGCAGAAGCACCTTCCGATCACGACTACTGAGGCGGTGGCGAAGGTGGGCGATAACCTCGTCGTCGACTCGGTTGCGGCCGAGGGAGCGAAGCGCCGAGACAACGATGCTGCCGATCGGCGACTTTGCGCGGAGTTCCTTAGGAGCGGCGCGCTGGAATACAATCGTTTGGCTGCCGATACGGTAGGCTCGTGACGTGCCGTTCGTGCGGTAGACGATCCTCCCGGGAACCTGCGTGCTCAAGCCGAGAAGGTTCGCTGCCCAATTTCCGGAGGGCTCGATGCGCGTCGCCGTGTTTCGGGCGATTGCGCGAGCTACCTGATCGTAGTCTGGGCTGAGTTCGCCTCCGAGTTTCTCGTTCACCCGGGGGTAATCGTAGACCCCCCGCAAGAGGCGGCGGATTCGGCCAGATTTCACAAGTCCCGATAGGGCTTTGTCCACAGAGGGACGGGTAGCGATGTCGAGGAAATCCTTGCCCGAAAAGGCGAATCCTCGTCCTTTACGCTGAATCCGCTTAAGTACTTTATCTGATACACTTTCCATATCACTGCTTCTGAAATTCCTTCCGAAATGATACCTTCCGTTTCTGAAGAAAACAAGATGGGACTCATAGGTAGTCGTCTCAGATGCCCGCGATCTGATACGTCCGCACGATTGGCGAGTCGCCGGGAAACCCGCTGTCGTCCGAGGCGATCGACCCCCTCTGCGGCGTCAGGAGGCTCTTATTGAACTCCATCAGGTTGACGTTCGACGCCGGCGCCGAATTCGTATAATTCGTCGAACTCAGTTCCTACGGATCCACATTCACCAGCGGCGAGTTCCCCGCGTACCGGTAGAGGTTCGCATCCCCGCCGCCGAAGCCGGACGGATCTTCGCTCGCGAAGCGGCCGATGGCCGGGTCGTACTGGCGGGCGCGGTAGTCATAAAGGCCCGTGTCGGCGTCGAGCGGCCGGCCGGTGAAGGCCTGGGGGAAGTCGGCCGTGGGCACGGCCGGGGAGGTCATGCGGCCGAAAGTGTCGTAGCGGCGATGCTCCTGGACAGTACCGGTTGAATCGACCAGGTCGCGGATGGTGCCCTCATGATTGGCAAGGCCCCAGAGCAGATCGCCAAGAAATACACGAAAATACTCGACCGCTGCTTTATGGGAAGTCTGCGCAGGCTGCGTCGGCGCCTCCCCCTGGGTGTTCCGCTCGTATTTTGGACTTTATTGGCCAGTCTATTGACAGCCAGGGTATTTACATTTCTACTGCTGACGTTTTGCATGAGTGTCGGATGGTTCATGCCTGGATAATCGCGCTGGTAAAGAAGTGTCCCCATGACCACGGTGGCCGCCCAATTGCAGGTCGGGCTCAAAAGGCACCAGGAAGGTGACGGATGAGACGTTCGTCCTCATAGTGAAAACGCTAGCAGTGCTAGCGATCTTGAAGTACGGGGGAAAAAGGG